>JBDGRH010000175.1:2231-14170 GCA_042218225.1 Halodesulfurarchaeum sp.
CTATATCAAGAGTCTCCGCCGAATTGAGAGGCTGGTCGCCCTCGATAGTGGCGACCCACCGACGGGAAGACGTGAGACCGCCGGCTCAGAACCGGAGATACTGCGCGTGGAGGGTGCTGTCGATCTCCAGGACCCGGTCCTCGTCCACGAAGCCCTCCTCGATGGCGAGCTCCACGACCCGCGTCCCGACGAGGTTGGCCACGCTGGCCCGCGAGAGGGAGTCGATCACCGCCTCCTCGGCGACCCGATCGCCCCCGTAGAAGTCCTCGGTCACCTCGAGTGAGACCTCGCCGTCCTCGAAGGTCTCCCCGAGGACGTCGGGGTCGCAGGCGGTAACGAGGAGACCCCTGTCCGTCTGGCGCTCGGTGAGGATCATCGCTGGATCGGGACCCGAGATACCGTCCCCGTCATCGCTCGGTGAGGAAGCGCTCCTCTTCCTCCTCGCGTATCTCCTCGGCGGTCTCGCGGACCTCGGCGGCCTCCTCGTTCCGCTCGAGGCCCTCCAGGGCCCGGGCCTTTGCCTCGTAGACGTCCGCCTGCCGGAAGCCCAGGCGGATGGCATTGTCCAGGCACTCGAGGGCGTCCTCGTGGTGGCCCCGCTCGACCTGGATGAACCCCAGGTTGTACCAGGCCTGGGGCAGGCGGTCGTCCTGCCGGACGGCGTCCTCGGCGTGCTGGAACGCCTCCTCGTCCTCCCCGAACTCCCAGAGCGCGTAGGCGAGGTTCGTGTGGGCCTGCGCGGCGAACGGCCCGTCCTCGTCGATGAAGAGTGCCTCCCGGTGGGCGGAGATGGCGGCGTCCCACTCCTCGAGCTCGGCGTGGGCGATCCCCTTGTTGACCCAGGCCTCCTGGCGGGTCGCGTCGTCGTCGGCGAACCGGGCGGCCCGCTCGAACGCGTCGGCGGCTTGCTCGTGCCGGTTTATCTCCATGTAGTTGACGCCCACGTCGAGCAGGCTCTCGGCGTCCACCTCGTCGGAGACCACGTTGCGCTCGTCGAGCAGGTCCGCGACCACGTGTGAATCCACGGGGTCAACCTTGTCGGGGTCGACCGCGAGCTCGGGGGGCTCGAGATCGAAGCCCTCGTAGGGGGCCTCGAACCCCTGTCCCGAGGAGAACTCGTGGTCGTCCTCGCGGTCGTCGTCGGTCATGGCCGCGGCTACGCGAGGCGGAAGGTTAAGACCACCGCCCCCGGATGGCCGATATGCGGCTCTTCGTGAGCGTCGACCTGCCGGACCGGTTCGCGGAGCCGATCGAGGCCCTCCAAGAGGAGGTCGCAGCGGCCTCGGGCCTGGACTTCACCGACCCGGAGCAGGCCCACGTGACGATGAAGTTCCTCGGGGACACCCCCGAGCGGCGGCTCGACCCCGTCCAGACCGCGCTCGAGCGGGCCGTGGAGACAGCCGGGGTCGAACCCTTCGAGGCCACCTTCGGCGGCCTCGGGGTCTTTCCCAGTCTCGAGTATATCAGTGTGCTCTGGCTGGGCGTCGAGGGGGGCGAGGAGGCGTTTGTCCGCCTTCAGGAGCCGATCGAGGAGGAGCTCGTGTCCCTGGGGTTCGAGGCGGAAGACCACGAGTTCACCCCGCACGTGACCCTCGCCCGGATGAAACACGCCGGGGGCAAGGAGCTGGTCCAGGAGTTCGTCCAGGAGCAGGACCCGACCGTTGGCACCATGACCGTCGAGGAGGTCCGACTCACCGAGAGTACGCTGACCCCGGACGGCCCCATCTACGAGACGGTCCACCGGGTGCCGCTCTGAGCGGGGCTCGTCGGCAACTTCCTTCCCCCGTTCCACCGGTGAGCCACTCCGCTCCTA
Source organism: Halodesulfurarchaeum sp. (assembly GCA_042218225.1). GTDB lineage: Archaea > Halobacteriota > Halobacteria > Halobacteriales > Halobacteriaceae > Halodesulfurarchaeum. The sequence goes on from JBDGRH010000175.1 coordinate 4,045, forward strand.
TCCCCCGCGCTCCAATCTCCTGCGCTCCGATCCCCTCCGCTCCGATTCCCTCCGCTCCGATCCCGCTCCCCATCCCCCCGTGCCCGCTCAGGAGAGGGCGTCATTCGTCCGCCTGAACTCGAAGCGTGCCCCACCGGACTCGCTCTCGGCGAGGGTCACCGTCCAGCCCTGGGCCTCGGCGAGGCGGCGGACGATGGCCAGTCCCAGTCCCGTCCCTTCGTCCGCCGTCGTGAAGCCGGAGGTGAAGACGTCCTCCCGGTGTGACGCCTCGATCCCCGGCCCATCGTCCTCGACGAAGAAGCCAGTCTCGCCCAGGCGTCCGACCCGAACGCGTGGGTCGGGCCCTGCGTGCTCGGCCGCGTTCCGGTACAGGTTCTCGAAGACCCGCCGCATGCGTCCCTCGTCGCCCCTGGCCGGCGGGAGCGAGGCGACCGCCAGGTGGTCCTCGGGGAGGTCGACGGCCCCCCAGGATTCGCGGGCGATCGCCTCGAGATCGAGCGCCTCGGCGTCCTCGACGGCCTGTCCCTCCCTGGCGAGCGTGAGGACGTCATCGATGATGGACTCCATCCGCTCCAGCGCGTCTGCGATCCGGGAAGCGTGGGGACCGTCCGCGTCGAGGAGGTCGAGGTGACCCTCGGCCACGTTCAGCGGGTTGCGAAGGTCGTGGGAGACCACGCTCGCGAACTCCTCGAGGCGCTCGTTCTGGCGCTCGAGCTCCCGTTCGTACTCCCGGCGGGCCGTCACGTCGTGGTTCACCGCCACGAAGCGCTCGATCTCGCCCGCCTCGTCGAAGACGGGGGCGATGGTCTGATCCACGATGAGCCGGGTTCCGTCCTTGCGCTCGTTTATGATCTCGTGCTCCCAGACCTCGCCGTCGAGGATCGTCTCCCAGAGGCGCTCGAAGAACGCCTCGTCGTGCTCGCCGGAGTTGAGGATGCTGGGATCCTGGCCGATGGCCTCCTCCGCGGAATACCCCGTCTGCGCCTCGAAACTCGGGTTGACGTACTCGATGGTCCCGTCGCGATCGGTGATCATCACGCAGTGACCCGCGTGCTCGACCACCTCGCGGAACTGGCGCAGCTCCGCCTCCCGCCGTTTCTGCTCGGTGATGTCCACGAGGACCGCCATGATGCTCGTGATCTCCCCGGTCGCGTCGTGGATGGGGGCGACCGACAGGTGCAGGTCGACCTGATCACCCGAGGCGGTCTCCCGGGTGACCTCCACCCCTGTAAAGGACTCGCCCGCGAGGGCTCGCTGGGCGAGGGACTCGAACTCGTCCGCCGACTCCCCCGTGACGAACGGTGGCCGGTCCATGTTCCGCACCTCCTCGGCGCTCCACCCGAAGATCTCCTCGGCCCCCTCGTTCCACCGGGTGATCCCGGTGTCCGGACTCCACGCGACGATCCCCACGGGTGCCGCCTCGATGAGGGTCTCGAGGGTCTCGTTCGTCTCCCGGAGGTCCCGCCGGGCGTCCTTCATTTCGGTGACGTCCTCGAAGGTGAACACGACGCGCTCAACGTTCCCCTCCGGGTCGAACAGCGGTGCGCCGTTGATCGAGAGCCAGATGGGGTCGGCGTGGGTGCGGGCCATCCGGACCTCGAGATCGTAGACCGGCTCGCCCTCCTCGAGGACCCGTCGGAACGGGTGGTCGGACTCCGGGAGGGGGTCGCCCGACTCGTCGACGAACTGCCACTCGGGCTCGTCGTAGGTCCGGTCGGTGATCTCCGAGCGGGAGAGCTCGAGGATGTCCTGCGCTCGCTCGTTGGCCCGCTGGATCTCCCCGGCGGGCGAGAGCACCACGATACCGATGGGGCTGGTCTCGAGGAGCCCCTCGAGCATCTCCGTCTCCTGCCGGAGTGCCTCCTGCTGCTCGCGGCTCTCGGTGATGTCGGCCTGGATGGCCACGAAGCCCTCCAGGTCGCCGTCGTCGGTCACGATCGGGGCGATGGTCTGCTCTGCGTGATAGCGCTCCCCGTCCTTCCGGGTGGCGGTGAGCTCCCGAACCCAGGTCTCACCCCGCGGGACGCTCCCCAGGTCGCCTCGCACGTCCGCCGGCCCCACCGGCTGGATGGCGGAGAGCGAGCGGCCGACCGCCTCCGCCGCGGTGTAGCCCGTCTGGGCCTCGAAGGTCGGGTTGACGTACTCGATGGTGCCGGCGGGGTCCGTGATGCAGACCGCATGACCCGCGTAATCGATGGCCTGGCGGAACCGACGGAGTTCCGACTGGACCGCCACCGTGTGGATGGCGTGCCCGATATCCACCCCCAGTCGCTCCAGGAGGTCGCGTTCCTCCGGCCCGAACGCCTCGGGCCGGGAGGCATAGATGGCGAGCAGGCCGTACAGGTCCCCCTCGTGCCCGATGGGGACCGCGGCGACCGACCGGTACCCCCGGTCGCGGACCGCCTCAGCGTAGTCGTCGAATGCGGGGTCATCGGCAACGTTCTGGGTGACCTGGACCTCGCCCGTCTCGAGCGCCTCGGGGCCCGGTCCCTCATCCGGAAGGCGGCTCTCGGGACCGACCGGGATCTGCTCGAGGAACCCTTCCTCCATCCCGGCGTGTGCCCGCGGGAGGAGGCGGTGTTCGGCGGGGACGTACTCGCCGATCCACGCGAACAGGTACGGGTCGGAGCCCGCGAGGATCTCACAGACCGCCGTCTCGATCGCCGAGCGGGTGTCCGCGCGGACCAGGGCCGCGTTGACCTCCCTGAGGACCTCGTTGACGCGCTCGACGGCGGCCGCGCGCCGCTCCGCCCGGGCCTGGGTGACGGCCTGCTCGATCCGGTTCCGGAGGACGTCCTCGCGTGCCTCCCCCTTCCGTATGTAATCGGTCACCCCGGCGGCGATGGCCCGCGTGGCGACGTCCTCGACCGTGGCGTCGGTGTACAGGATGACGGGGAGGTGGGGAGCTCGTTCCCTGATCGCCGCAAGCAGGTCCAGCCCGGTCCCCTCGTCGAGATCGTACTCGGAGAGGACACAATCGACGCCGTCGATCCGTCCCAGGGCGTCGGCTCGACTCTCCGCGATGTCGATCTCATAGCCCTCGGCCGACGCCAGTCGGTCCCGCGTGCTGGCGGCGGCCGTGCCGTCCGGGTCGACAACGAGGACACGGATGTCTGGCCGCCCCTGCCGATCCATATTGGACCTACGGTTCCACTGTTTCTAATCTTATTGAATCGGCGACGAACGGTGGGTATTTGGCCTGTCGCTGCGGGGGCGTGGCGAACCAGATTGGTTGAAAATTTAATATGAACGGCGAATGCTGTCGTTCTCGGAACGTCATTCCTGGCCCCTGAACCTGTACCCCTCCCGTCTGAAGCCGCGCCTTTGCTCCTGGATCTGTACCCCTCCCGTCTGAAGCCGCGCCTTTGCTCCTGGATCTGTACCCCTTCCGTCTGAACCGCCGTATCCACAACGAGTTCCCGAGGACGCTCCCCGGAGAATGCTCCACTGATCCATCGACACGTGGGGGATTCCGGCATCGTGGGAGGTCCGTTCCGAGAGGTCATATTATTTTAATAATTTCACACCTAAATTTGCTACATAGAGGGTTTTGAGAGGGCTCTTGTTTCGTTTCATTTAATAATACGAGGAGGGAACCCCCCCATCATGTCCCCGGAGACTGCCGGGAGCGGCGAACACGCACACGCCGGGCACGCCCACAGCCACGGCGACGTGTCCGGGGCCGAGACGAGCGCCCGGCGGCTCGCGCTCGTCGCCGCCATCAATGGGGTCGGCTTCCTGCTGGAGGTCGCCGGCGGTCTCCTCTTCGGGTCGGTCGCCCTGCTCGGCGACGCCGCCCACATGCTCTTCGACGGACTGGCCTACGGGATGGCGTTCGCCGCCGCCGGGATCGCTGCCCGGTATGACACGTCGGACCGGTGGTCCTTCGGCCTCCACCGGCTGGAGCCGCTCGCGGCGTTCCTGAACGGCGTCCTCCTCGTGCCGATGGTGGCGTTCATCCTCTGGGAGTCCTATACGAGGGTCCTCGACCCGGTGAGCATCGCGACGGGGCCGACGCTCCTCGTCGCGGGCGGCGGGCTCCTGATCAATCTGGCCTCGATCGCGGTCCTCCGGGGGCGGGCAGTCACGCTCAACGAGCGGGGCGCCCTCTATCACCTCCTGGGGGACGCAGGCGCGTCGGTCGCCGTCATCGTCTCGACCGTCGCCGTCCGGTACACCGGGTTCTCCCTGATCGACCCCATCACCGCCGGGCTCATCGCCGCCGTGGTGCTATGGTCGGCCTGGCGGTTGCTCCGGGGCAGCGGCGCCATATTCATGCAGGCCGCCCCGGTCTCCCGGGGGGACGTCGTCGAGCGCCTCCAGGACATCGAGGGGGTCGAGGGCGTCGTTGACTGTCATGCCTGGCGGATCTGCAGCGAGATCACCGTCGCGACGGTCCAGGTCGATGCGGCGATCGCGGACGTCGAGGAGGTCGCCGGCCTCACCGAGCGCATCCACGAGGTACTCGCGGAGATGGGCGTCGATCACGCCACGGTGGAGGTCCTCCCGACGCACCTGGACCGACAGGTCCACCTCAACTCGCACGGCCATTGATCGCGTCGCGTCACCGTCACATCCTCCCCCATCGGCCGCGTCGCGTCCCCCCCTACCGCAATAACCGAACGCTGCCCCCAGACCCCGACCCGGAAACGAACAACGTTTTATGGGGCCCAGGCTGTAACTCGTACCACTATGAGCAAGAAATCCAAGGCCAAGAAGAAGCGGCTGGCGAAGCTCGAGCGCCAGAACAGCCGCATCCCGGCCTGGGTCATCATGAAGACGGACCGGGACGTCCAGCGAAACCCCAAGCGGCGCCACTGGCGGCGCAGCGACACGGACGAGTGACATGAGCGCGAGCGACTTCGAGGAGCGGATCGTCACCGTCCCCCTCCGCGATGCCCTCGCGGCCTCCCGGTCCGAGCGGGGCGGGAAGGCGATGGCCATCGTCCGCGAGCATCTCGCGAAGCAGTTCGGCGTCGACGAGGACGCCGTCCGACTCGACCCCTCGATCAACGAGGCGGTCTGGGAGCGGGGCCGGAGCAAGCCCCCGAGCTCGATCCGTGTCCGGGCGGCCCGGTTCGACGAGGAAGGGGCGTCCGTGGTAGAAGCCGAACACGCCGAGCAGTGACACGGTGTTTCGCACAGCCTTCTCCGGATCGCCGTATGTCGGGGTCTTCGCCCGAGCCACCGACGGGTTTCTCGCGGTGCGACCCGACCTCGACGAGGATCTCCTCGAGGGACTCGGCTCGGAGCTCGAGGTCCCGACCGTCCAGACCACCGTGGGCGGCGCGGGGACGGTCGGCGCCCTGCTCGTGGGCAACGAGAACGGCCTGCTGGTGAGCCGGCGGGCCCTGGACCACGAGATCGAGCGGCTGTCCGAGGCCACCGGGTCGCCCGTCGCGGAGCTTCCGGGCCGGATAAACGCCGCGGGGAACGTGGTCCTGGCCAACGATCACGGCGCCTTCGTCCACCCGGACCTGACCCGCGAGGCGGTCCAGGTGATCGCCGAGACCCTCGACGTGCCGGTCACCAGGGGAGCGGTCGGTGGCGTTCGGACGGTCGGCACCGCGGCCGTGGCCACGAACCGAGGGGCGCTCTGTCACCCGAAAGCCACGGACGACGAGCTGGACACGGTCGAGGAGGCACTCTCCGTCCCGGCGGACGTCGGGACCATCAACTACGGGGGCCCCCTGGTCGGCTCCGGCCTGGTCGCAAACGGCAACGGGTACGTGGTCGGCCAGGAGACGACCGGTCCCGAGCTCGGTCGGATCGAGGACGCGTTGGGCTACGTGGAGTGATCCTCCCGGTCGGGGCCCGGGACCTTCCCGGACTCGAGGCTTGGAATGACCGTGTCGGCCGGACGAAGTCATTCGATGCGGCCAGGTGATGAATACTTCCAATACGGCAGCACCGACCTCCAGCCGGGCCGCGACGAGTCATCCCCGCGAGTAGGAAGATACTTCCCGCTCAAAGCCCCGCTTCCGCGTATGAGTATGGGCGGCAGCGGCCAGCTGCAGGAGCTCCAACAGGAGCTGCAGGTGCTCGAGTCGAAACGCCAGGAGCTCGAGGCGGAGGTCGAGACGCTCCAGGAGGAAAAGCGGGAGATCGACGAGGCAATCGAGGGCCTGGAGACCCTCGAAACCGGCTCGATCGTCCACGTCCCTCTCGGCGGCGAGGCGTACGTCCGGGCCGCCGTCGAGGACATCGACGAGGTGGTCGTGGGCCTCGGGGGCGGGTACGCCGCCGAGGAGACCCGCGAGGAGGCCACAGAGACGCTGGAGAACAAGAAGGAGCGTCTCGACGACCGGATCGACGAGGTCCGCTCGGAGATCTCCGAGGTCGAAGAGCAGACCCGCGAACTCGAACAGCGGGCCCAGCAGGCCCAACAGCAGCTCCTCCAGCAGGCCGCCCAGCGACAGCAGCAGGGCCAGGACCGCGAGTAGGATGTTCGACGGGCTGAAGGAGACGCTGGGCCGGTTCCGGGACGACGCCGCCGCGGTCGCGGAGGAGAAAGCCGAGGAAGTGGACGACGAGGGACCCGATGACGGGGGTCCCGGGAGCGGGGGGGAGGTCGAGGAGGTGCCATCCGAGGGGCCCGAAGGACCCGAGGGGCCCGAGGAACACGAGAACGGCGAGGGACCCGAGGAACCCGAGAATCCAGCGGAACCCGAGTCCTCCCCGGGATTCACCGAGCGGGCGAAATCCCTCGCGACGGGAAAGGTCATCCTCGACGCCGACGACCTCGAGCAGCCGCTCTGGGAGCTGGAGATGGCCCTCCTCGAGGCCGACGTGGAGATGAGCGTCGCGGAGGAGATCCTGGACACCATCCGGGACGAGCTGACCGGGGAGCGCAAGGTGGTCACCGAGCGGACGACGGACCTCATCGAGGAGGCGCTCCGCGAGGCGTTGCTGGAGGTGATGGCCGTCGGCCAGTTCGACTTCGACGAGCGCATCGCCGCGGCGGAGAAGCCGGTCGTAATCGTCTTCACCGGCGTGAACGGCGTCGGGAAGACTACCACGATCGCGAAGCTCTCCCACTACCTGGAGGAACGTGGGTACGCGACGGTCCTCGCGAACGGCGACACCTACCGGGCGGGCGCGAACGAGCAGATCGAGGAGCACGCCGCCCGGCTCGACACCAAACTCATCAGCCACGAGAAGGGCGGGGATCCCACCGCGGTCATCTACGACGCGGTCGAGTACGCCGAGGCCAACGACGTGGACGTGGTCCTCGGCGACACGGCGGGCCGGCTCCACACGAGCGACGACCTCATGGCCCAGCTCGAGAAGATCGACCGGGTGGTGGATCCGGACCTCACCATCTTCGTGGACGAGGCCGTCGCCGGCCAGGACGCCGTGAACCGTGCCGAGCAGTTCGACGCCGCGGCGACGATCGACGGCACGGTCCTCACCATGGCGGACGCCGACGCCCAGGGCGGCGCCGCCATCTCCATCGCGTACGTGACCGGGAAACCCATCCTCTTCCTCGGGACCGGGCAGGCGTACGACGACCTCGAACCCTTCGACCCGGAGGCCCTCGTCGACGACTTGCTCTCCGGCGGGTGAGGGAGCCGCGGCGGTCCCGGCCTGGATTGCTGGTGTGTGGTTCCCTCTTGGCGAACAGGCGACGGATTCGAGGGCATGGAGGCGGGCTAACGAGCGAGTGATCGGAATCAGCGATACACGGACCCGTCCGTCGCGCTCCCGCCTTGGGGGTCCGTGGCGAGGGGTCACGTCATGGTCAGGGGTGGTCCGGTCTCGGTATTTGAAGGTTCGTGTGCCGTCCCAGGGTCCGGGTCACCCCTCCAGGCGGAGGTCCGGTGCAGACGCTGCAACCACGTCGAGGCAAAGCTTCCGTCCCCCGCGGTCGAAGGCCGTCACGGCGGAGCGCTCCCAGGGAGGGACGGCCACCAGCATCCTGGAGGCCAGGTCATCCCGTGTCGTGACGTCCGGGTCGCCCATCGGATGCGAGAGAAAGCGGCCCTGTATCTGGCCGACCGGCGTCCCGAGATCGATGCCGAAGACCTTGTTGACCGCGTCGCCGGCCGCCGGGAAGTAGAAATCGGAGAACACGGGGACGTCCGGGTCCAGGCCCGAGAGGGGCCTTCCCTCCGCGCTCGTCGGATCGAGGTCCCCGGCCCGGGTGACCGCGAGCGAGACCGTGATCGGCTTGGGGTCGGCGTCGGCGGAGAGCTCGAGAAGGACGTCGAGCAGCGGCCCGGTGATCCGGACGGCCTCGGCCATGGGTCTCCTTCGGGTGGGTGAGGGAAAAGGGAGCGGGTACAGGGGTGGGGATGGAACAGGAGCGGGTACAGGGGCAGGAGACGAGGGTGGCCCCCTGGACCGACGCAAGGATAGACCTTTACCCGCCCAGCGGCGTAGAGGCGGGTACGAAGATGGTACTCGACGACCTCGGGAGCTCCCTCAGGTCCACCCTCGACCGCCTCCGGGGGACGTCCCGCATCAGCGAGGCGGACGTCGACGAGGTGGTAAAGGAGATCCAGCGGTCACTGCTCCAGGCCGACGTGGACACGGGGCTGGTGATGGACCTCTCGGATTCGATCCGGTCGCGGGCCCTCGAGGAGGAGCCCCCGGCCGGCACCACCGCCCGCGATCACGTCCTCCGCATCGTCTACGAGGAGCTGGTCGACCTGGTGGGCGAGAGCACCGAACTCCCCCTCGAGGAGCAGACCATCCTCCTGGCCGGCCTCCAGGGCTCCGGGAAGACCACCACCGCCGCCAAGATCGCCTGGTGGTTCTCCAAGAAGGGGCTCCGGCCGGCGGTCATCCAGACGGACACCTTCCGCCCGGGCGCGTACGACCAGGCCGAGCAGATGGCCGAGGCGGCAGAGGTCGCGTTCTACGGCGACCCCGATGAGGACGATCCGGTCCAGATCGCCCGCGACGGCATCGAGGCAACCGAGGACGCCGAGGTCCGGGTGATCGACACGGCCGGCCGACACGGCCTCGAGGCGGAGCTGATCGAGGAGATCGAGGAGATCGAGGACGTCGTCGAGCCGGATGCAAGCCTCCTCGTCCTCGACGCCGCGATCGGGCAGGGGGCGAAGGAGCAGGCCCAGCGCTTCGACGAGGCCATCGGCATCGACGGCGTCGTCATCACGAAGCTCGACGGGACGGCCAAGGGCGGCGGCGCCCTGACCGCGGTCAACGAGACGGGCTCCACCATCGCCTTCCTCGGGACCGGGGAGACGGTGAAGGACATCGAGCGCTTCGAGCCCTCCGGGTTCATCTCCCGGCTGCTGGGGATGGGGGACCTCAAGCAGCTCACGGAGCGGGTCGAGCGGGCGATGCAGGAGACGGAGGCCGAAGAGGAGGATTGGGACCCGGAGGACCTCCTCCAGGGGGAGTTCACGCTCAAGGACATGCGCCACCAGATGCGTGCGCTCGACCGCATGGGGCCACTCTCCCAGGTCATGGACATGATCCCCGGGCTCGGCGGCTCCGTGATGGACCAGCTCCCGGACGACGCGATGGACGTCACCCAGGAGCGCATGCGGACCTTCGAGGTCCTCATGGACTCGATGACCGAGGAGGAGCTCGAGAACCCCCGCTCCATCGGGCAGAGCCGGATGGAGCGCATCGCCAGAGGGAGCGGAACGAGCGTCGACGACGTCCGTGAGCTGCTCGAGCAGTACCGGATGATGTCCCGGGCCATCAAGCAGTTCCAGGGGATGGGCGATACGGACATGCAGCGCATGATGAAGCAGATGGAACAGCAGGGCGGCGGCGACCTCGGTGACATGGGCGACATGGGCCCGTTCGGGTGAGCGGGTCGGTCGCCGGTGCCGGGTGTCTCCGGCGAGGCTATGTGGATTCCGTGCGATGGGCTCGGGGAAAGCGGTGATCGAGAGAGGCTCCGTATTATAGAATGAGGTTTTGAGTGTAGACCGTTGAAAGCCCCCAGCAGGCATTTACAATACCCCTGGAAAGCTGACCGCCGAAAGCCCCTGGCCGCTCCTTGACCGTGACGATATTGGAACGCAGACGCCCGAAAGCCCCCGGGCGCTCGACTCGGGCGACTCGCTGCGGTCCTCGCGTCGCTCCCTTCGGTCGCTCCGCTGCGGTCCTTGCGTCGTAGCCAGATTCGAAGAATCTGGCTGCGCAC
>JBDGRH010000038.1:0-13972 GCA_042218225.1 Halodesulfurarchaeum sp.
CCCGCTCACCGCCGGCCAGCACGGTCCCGCTCACCGCCGGCCAGCACGGTCCCGCATACCGCCGGGATGCTAAAGGAGCCGGTCCCAAAATGTCGGTTATGGCCGGGGAGAATCTCTTCGCCTGTACGTCCTGTCGGTCCGTCTACTACCTGAAGCGGAGTCAGGCGACCATCGAGAAGCAGTGTCCGAATTGCGGCCGCTCGACGCACGTCCTGATTGACGGGTGACTAACGAGCGTGAGAAAGGACGCGAGTGTGCGCTGGAAAAGACTACGAGTAGGTACCTGATTCGACCGGAGTACCTCCGGAGACTTCGAGAAGCGGCCGAATGAGAGTGCCACGGTTCCCTGGAGGCCCCTCGGTGGGTCCGATCAATCGTCCGCCGTCAGCTGCTTTTCGACGTACGAGTCGAAATCGACGTCCTCCGAGCGGTACTTCTCCCGGCTCTCCACGACGACCAGGCCTTTCTCGGTGATCTCGTAGAGCCCACTGTTCGGGGCCGGGCCGATCCGCTCGACGAGTCCGTAGTCGGCCAGGACGGGGAGCCTGGTGTTGATGTACGAGCGGTCCTTATCGAGGATATACGAGAGGTTGGCAGCGGTGTTCCGTTTCCTATCCGAGAGGGCCTCCAGGATCTCGAAATCGGTGGGAACGGCGAGCTTCATTGCACTCTCACACCATCAGGTACCCCGATGGGGATAATAGCCTATTCCCATGCCTATGGTATATGTATTTGGAATCGGGGCCTCCTCCACCGGTCTTCCGTGGCTATTTGCCTGGAATAAATGATAGATTACCGGATATTCCCCGTTTGCGGGAGCGATTGTTCGAATCGATCTCGGTCGAAGATCCGACCGCGAGTCGTCCCCCGTCGTCCCCTTGGAGAAGGCTGTTCTGGCTCTTCGTGCAGCAATGCGTTCTTGCTTTCTCCCGTCCGGTAGGGAGTCCTTGACTCACCTTCCGTCCCACGAAGCGACCTGGCTCCCCTTTCCGTCTGTCAGGGCGTCCACTTCTCGGGATCGATGACCCCCTCGCCGGAACCCTGGGAGCCGGCCGTGACCTCCGCGAGGTGATCGACGGCCTCGCGGGCACATTCGAGGTCCTCGAGGATCTCCTCGTGCGTGGTGATCACGTCGTCGAGGAGGACCTGGAGGGAGCGAGGGTCGATGTTCCGTTGCTGGTAGTGCGTCAGCAGGAGATACTCCTCCATCGCCCGGTTCCCCTTGGCCTGTGCCTGCAGGAGCGACTCCGCCGCCGTCCACCCGACCTCCGCCGGGTCGTCGAATTCGTCGGTCTGGCAGGGTCTGTTCCCTTCCCCCGTCATGGTCTACACACACCATCCACACCCAGTATAAAAACCCCACGGCCGGGGTTCTCATGATAGATAATACACGTATTACCCGAGCGAAACGGAGCTTTTCGGCAGTCTCGCACGCAGTTCGCCGATGTATGGATTCGCCCCGGAGTGGGCAATTCTCAGACGTGAAAATCAGGACGGGCTGCGATGGGATCGGGCAACCCGGTCCGTCGCCGCAGATCCGATGACTGAAACCGAGTTGGAGGCGAGTGGGGTACTCCAGGGGACCCCGGAACCTCAGACGAGGTCCGACACCAGGTGGTCGGCAACGTCGTCTGCCCCGTTCTCGAACGTCGGGGGATCCGGCGGGTCGAGGGCGGTCTCGACGGCGGCCGCCACGTCGTGGACGACCTCGATCCCCCGGACGCCTTCCCGCTCGATCCGTTCGGCCACGCCACGCTGGGCGTCGATGAAGGGGTAGACAACGCACGGCGTTCCGGCGACCGCGGCCTCCGCGATCGAGGAGAAGCCGGTGCAGACCACAACGTCGGCGGCGGCCGCGTACGGGAACATCGACGGGACGGCCTCCCAGTCCGGACCGCCGACGAGCGTCACCGTGCGTCCGGCGGTTTCCAGCCGGTCGGCGATCTCAGAGAAGCCCTCCGAATAGGTCCCCGGGATGACGAGCACATCGAACGGGTCGACCGGGGGGTGATCAGCGGGTTCGTGGGCGATGGGACCGACCGGGATGACGTTTGGAGTGGTGGGGGCCGGATCCTCGAGCACCGAGGTGAAGAAAAAGCCCGCACCCAGTCGGAGGGAGAAGCCATTGAAAAGGCGAAAGGCGATCCGCTCGAAGTGATCGTCGAACCACCCGGCTGCGGCGTGATCGATGCGATAGAAGGGGATCCCGAGCGCCGTCGCCGGGATTGCCGCGAACGGGTCATCGGTGAGCAGGAGTTCCGGATCCACCCGGCGGAGCCACCCGAAGAAATCGGCCGTCCGACGGATGACCCTGGGTATGGCGTGGCCCAGGGCGTCGACGAGCCCCGGGTCCGGTGCCTCCCGGCGGGCGATGAAGTCCAGGGTGGCCGGTTCGAACTCCTCGAACCCGTTCATCCGGATGAACCGCGCTCCTGGCCCCCCGCCGGCCATCGCGACGTCGGCCCCGCGGGTCTCGAGGGCCGTCGCCACCGCGAGCATGCGCGTCGCGTTCCCCGCCCCCTCCGGCGCGTGGGCCAGGGCGATGGTGTCGTCCATATCGGGCGGTACGCCCGCTCACGTAAAGCGTTAGGTATTTCCTCCGAAGCCGGCCACTCCCGGTATGCCCGATACCTGCGTGATGGTTCCGACGGTCCGCAACCCGGGGGCCGTCGAGGCATACGTCGAGAACGCGCGCCGCCACGAGTTCGACCTCGACCGCCTCCACTTCTGTCTCATCACCGAGGACTTCCTGGACCTGGCGGACATCCGGTCGATGCTCGATGACCTGGGGGTGAGCGGGTCGGTGTTCGGCGGCGAGGCTCGACAGGCCTGGTTCGAGGAACGGGGCCTCGGGGGGTACGCCGACCTCATCCCGGCCGCCTCGCACGCCGAGACGTCCTTCGGCCTCCTCTGGATGCTCGAGCGCCCCGAGCTCGAGTATGGGGTGTTCATCGACGACGACACGGCTCCACACCCCGATTTCGATTTCTTCGGCGCCCACCTCGACCGGCTGGGGGACACCCACCGGGTCCCACACGTGTCCTCGGACGAGCAGTGGGTGAACGTCCTCTACCAGAATGTCGAGGAGCACGGGCTGTACCCGCGGGGGTACCCATACGCGGCGATGGAGGAGAATCGGGAGATCCGGGTTGCGGAGTCGGATCCGGTAGTGGCCAACCAGGGCCTCTGGACGAACATCCCGGACCTCGACGCGGTCCGGATCCTCATGGACGGGGATCTGCAGGGACAGGCCCAGACGCTGACCTCCCGGGCGGATTTCGACGGCGACTTCGTGGCGGACAGGGGACAATATCTCACGGTCTCCTCCATGAACGTCGCCTTCGAGCGCGAGGTCATCCCGGCGTTCTACCAGTTCCCGATGGACGACAACCCGTGGGACATCGGCCGCTTCGACGACATCTGGTCGGGGCTCACGCTGAAGAAGGCCGCGGACATGCTGGACCGGGCGGTCATGACCGGCTATCCACTGTGCGTCCACAACAAGGCCGAGCGGAGCACCTTCTCGGATCTCGCCAACGAGGTGCCCGGGCTGGAACTCAACGAGCACGTCTGGCGTGCCCTCGAGCAGGCCCCGGGGACCGCCCATGACTACTACGACGCCTACGAGTCGATGATCGAGGCCGTCGAGGCCTTCGATTTCTCTGCCTATCAGAACCACGAGTTCATGGAGCTGGTCGTCGATCGGATGCGCGATTGGCTCACGGTCTGCCGGGAGATCGATCCCGCCCGGTGAGCAAGACCAGCCCCCGAAAGGGTCAACATCGCGGCCCGCCCCCGAAAGGGTCAACATCGAGGCCCGCAACCGTCGGGTATGCGCGTCCGGGTGGAGACGGGGCCCAGGATACACGCAGGCTTCTGCAATCTCTCCCTGGCCCACGAAAGACTCTACGGGAGCCTGGGGGTCGGGCTGTCCGCCCCGAAGCTCGTGGTAGCGGTCGAACCCGCCCCGGACGTCACGGCCGGCTCCGCGATCGCGAGGGAGTTCGCCCGCCGGAGCGTCGACATCCTGGGCGTGCCAGGGGCGAGCGTCGATATCGAGCGATCACTGCCCCGCCACGTCGGACTCGGGAGCGGCACGCAGCTGGCGCTCGCCATCTACACCGGGATAGCACGGGCGCACGAACGAGCGGCGTCCGTCCGGGAAGCCGCCCCCGAGCTCGGCCGGGGTGGCCGAAGCGGCGTCGGCGTCAAAACGTTCGAGTCGGGCGGATTCGTCCTCGACGCGGGCCACCCGACCGACCGGTTCACCACCGCCGTCCCGGAGGCGGGGAGCTGGGAGGTCCCATCACCCATCGTGCACGAGGAGATCCCCGCGGACTGGCGGTTCCTCCTCGTCGTCCCCGACGGGGAGCGGGGCCACCATGGCGAGCGTGAGGAGGAGGGGATGCGAGCGGTCGTCGAGCGGGCGAACCCGGACCTGGCGGACCGGATCGCGGGTGTGGTCGTCAGAGAGGTCCTTCCGGCCATCGTCGGGGGAGACGTCTCGGCGTTCGGGGAGGGGCTGGAGACCGTGGGACGGCTCAACGGACACTGGTACGCAGAGGAGCAGGGTGGCATCTACCGCCCACCGGCGGGAGAGCTCGTCGAGTACCTTCGGACGGTGCCCGCGATCGAGGGGGTCGGACAGTCCTCCTGGGGCCCGGCGGTGTACGGGGTGACTCACGAGCGACACGCCGATGCCGCGCGGGAGGCGGGAGAGGAGGCGCTCGCACGGGTCGACGTCGATGGGACCGTCCACCTCGTCAATCCCCGGAATGAGGGGGCCACCGTGACGGCGCCCCGAAACGCGTAAGCGCCCCGACCGAGAGGCTTCGGTATGGCACGCATCCCGTTCGGGATCGGGCGCCTGGACTCCCGGATCGGCGGCGGCGCGCCGGCGGGCAGCGTGGTGCTCCTCTCGGGTGAAGGGGGTGCCGGTGCGCGGGAGTTCTTCTACACCAGTGCGGTGATGAACGGTCTCGAGGCCGCCGACCCGGAGCTCTTCGACCTCCATTACGGGTCCCTCTCGGGGGCCGCGACGCCGCCAGATGGCATCCATTACCTGTCGTTCACCGCCGACGAGACGGAGCTCCGGGACGAGATCGGATTCGCCATGGACGAGGAGCTGGTCGAGGCGGGCCTCGACGCGGTGACCTTCAAGGACCTCTCCCCGGAATACTTCCAGCTCAGTCCCGTTCCCAGGGAGTGGTACGCGGGCGAGCACCGCGACATCAACGACCTGGGTCGGGACGCGGACCGCAGGGAGATCCTGGAGGCCTTTGCGGACTACCTGGACGAACACGCAGCGGGGGCCCTGGTGGTGGTCGACTCACTCACCGACCTGCTCGCGGCCAGGGAAGCGAACCTCTCCCTCAGCGACATCGTGTTGACACTCAAGGGCCTCAGGCGGGCCGCGCGCGACTGGCGGGGGCTCATCCTCCTTCACCTGACGAAAGACGCCGTCACGGCGACCGAACTGGGGCGTCTGATGACCGCGGTGGACGGCACCATCCAGTTCGAATGGGAGACCGGCGGGAACGAGCGTGTCCGGACCATGTTCGTGAGCGAGTTCCGGGGCGTCCTCTCCCAGCTCGAGGAGGAGGACATCATCCGCTTCGAGACGGAGATCCACGACGCGGGTTTCGACGTCTCGAACGTCAGGAAGATCCGCTGAGCGAGGGGTATCGAGTCGCGCGCCATTCCCCCCGCCCCACCCATCCGGAACCGAGTATCCCTCGGCCCCCTTTCTCGGCCGGGACCGCCTCTCTCGACCGGGCCGGGCTATCCCAATAGCGCCCGAGCCGCGAAGAGCAGGTTCTCCTTGCGCTCGCGGATGCGTCGGTAGAAGTAGGAGAACCACTTCGAGCCGTACGGGACGTACTGCCAGACCTCGTATCCCTCGCGGGCGAGTCGGCGTTGCTCGTCCTCGCGGACGCCCATGAGCATCTGGAACTCCATCGGCGTCCCGTACTCGTCGTGGAGATCGATGGCGTACTCGATCATCTCCGGGTCGTGCGATCCCACGGCGATGCCGTCCTCGAAGTGCTCGAACATGTACGCGATGTCCGCGCGGTACCGCTCGTTGACCTTCTCCTTCTGCTTGTAGGAGATGTCGGCGGGCTCGTCGTACGCGCCCTTTACAATGCGGATCTTGCCGGGGAGCTCGGCGACCCGCTCGAGGTCATCGCGGGTTCGCTTCAGGTTGGACTGGAGACAGACGCCGACCCCGTCGCCGTACTCCGTGGCCATCGCCTCGTAGGCGTCGAGGGTCACGTCAGTCGTCGTGTGATCCTCCATGTCGATCCACACGAAGATGTCCCGCGCGTCGGCGATGGAGACGATGTCAGAGAGGTTCTCGCGGAAGGTGTCCTCCCCGACATCGATCCCGATCTGGGAGGGCTTCACGGAGATGCAGGCCTCGGCCGCCGAGTCGTCGATCTGCCGGACCAGCTCCAGGTACGCGTCCCGGTCCTCGGCTGCGGGCTCGGGCTCGTGGTAGTGTTCGCCGAGCAGGTTGACGATCCCCTTGACGTCGTTGCGGTTCAGGTCGGCGACGTGCTCGAGGGCGGTCTCGGCCGACTCCCCCGCCACGAACCGGTCCGCGATCGGCGGAATCATACCTCGACCTTCGGCACCGATCCCCCTGTAGCTGCCGGTTTCCGCCGAGAGCGACCCGCTTCTCGGAGTCCATTATAATGGGGTTTCCGGGATGGCTCCCCTGACGACCCAGTCGGGATACGGGGACGCCGAGATGGGTCCTTCGACCGGCCGCGGAGCGACCCGACGCGATTCTGTCCGACGGAATGGCGGGATCGAACGGGTTACGGCCCATTATATAATGTACCGAGGGGCAGGATCGGGAAGTCCAGGCAGGGGACTCAACGCGGGGAGGAGATGGGAGGGGTCGAGTGCGGAGATTGGAGGAGTCGAGTGCGGAGATGTGAGGAGTCGAGTGCGGAGATGGGTGGGGTCGTGTGAGGAGACGGTTGAGACGCGAGTGAGAAGTCGAATGAGGAGGTATGAACCCCCGGACGCGTCGTGACTGCCCTCCTCCGTCAGGCGGTCAGCTCGTGAGCCGTTCCGACCTCATCCGCGACCTCGGGGAGGTCGAGCTCCTCGAGCGTCTCGCGCAGCGGCACCCCCTCGAGGTTCCAGCCCCGGGCGGTGTAGTATCGGTCGAGCTCTCGCTCGTACGCCTCCTCGGAGATGAACTCGCCCTCGCTCGGCCCGTCCGGGATGGCCTCCGTGAGCCGGGGGATGAGGCGGTCGTCCTCCCGGCCGAATCCCTCCCGGAGGTTGAAGGCCTTCGAGAGGTTGTACATCCGCTCGCCAGCGGTGAGTAGCTCCGAGGTGGAGAGGTCGAAGCCCGTCATGGCGTTGACCAGCTCGCGCACCCCCTCTGCAAGGGTCAGCCCGCGGGTGAACTTGCACACGCCGGTGATGTCGTAGACGGCCATGAGGTCCTCCATGGCCTTGAGCGCGAGGGCCTTGCCGTCCATCCGCCGGCGGTCGTAGCCCTCGAACTCCCAGAAGTCCCCACCCATCTCCAGGGCATACATGCAGGAGGTGAGGTGGTCGGCCCCGCGGGGGGAGACGCCGAAGGCGAGGGCCATCCCCTTGATGCCCCGGGCCTCGAAGCCGGCGGGGGACTGGTTCTTGACGTGGATCGCGAACTCCTCGCCGGCACCGGCGCGCTCCGCCGCGCGGACGTGTCCGTCCGCGAGGAGATCCGCGACCGGACCCTCGCCGCGTCCGATCTTGCGGAGGGCCTCGAGGACGGCCTCGCTGTTCCCGAACTCGAGCGTCGACTCGAGGCCGAGGTCATCGTCGTCGATGATCCCCCGCTCCCGGGCCTCCATCGCCCACGAGATGGCGTTGCCGGCGTCGATCGTGTCGAGCCCCAGCCGGTCACAGATCTCGTTCGCCTTGGCAACGGCCTCGATGTCATCGACCTCCACGTTCCCGCCGAGGGCGTACTGCGTCTCGTACTCCGGCCCGTCGACGGCGATGTCGCCGTACGGCGTCTCCTCGGCCTCGAAGAACTGGCTGCACGGCTTGGTGCAGTAGGGACAGGGCCGCTTCGTCTCGACGTACTCCTCGGTCCAGTAGCGGGGGTCGATGGAGATCCGGTCGTTCTCCGGGTCCTCGAGGCGGTCGTAGGCCCGCTTGAAGTAACTCGACTGCCAGTTCCGCGTCGGGAAGATGCCGAGTTCGGTGTTCTTCACGTCCAGGGCCTCGCCCGTCCCGTACTGGACGTCCACCGAGGCTGACCCGGTGCCCTCGACCTCGATGTCACCCCGCCCGGTGGTCTCGAGGCGCCACTTCTTGTTGAGCTCCTCCAGTTCGTCCTCGCGGGCGACGGGGACCCCCTTGCTCCCCTTCACGGCGATCGCCTTGAGGTTCTTCGAGCCCATGACGGCGCCCGGTCCCCCGCGGCCGGCCTGCCGGTCCTCGCACTCGATGAGGGCGATCTTCGATTCGTTCTCTCCGGCCGGGCCGATCACCGCTGTCCGGAAGCCCGAGCCGTATTGGTCCTTGATGGCCTCGTCCGTCTCCCAGGTATCGAGCCCCCAGAGGGCCCCGGCGTCGTCGATGCGAACCTCCTCGTCCTCGATCACCAGCGTCGAGGGGCCATCGGCCGCGCCCCGGACGATCAGGGCGTCGTAGCCGGCCCGCTTGAGCTGATCGCCCATCTTTGCGCCCACCAGCGACTTCCCGTACCCTCCGGTGAGCGGGGACTTGAAGCCGAACGTGGTCTTCGAGCCAGTCGGCACGGACGGGCCCACGAGGAGTCCGGGGGCGGCGACGAGGACGTTCTCCGGGTCGAGCGGCTCGACGTCCGGGCCCACCTCCTCGTAGAGGAGTTTGGTCGTGAAGCCCGCACCACCGAGGTACTGCCGGAGGAACGCGTCCGAGAGCTCCCGCGTCGCCACCTCGCCGGTTGTGAGGTTCACGTCCAGGAGTTGCTTCCAGTAGCCCATATCTAGATATGGGACAGTGTGCTACAAGGAGCTTACCGTATCCGTCCGATTCTCCGACGTCCGCTCGACGCCTGAGACGGTGGATCTGGCCGAGGCCCGCTGCCGACGTGGCGTCTCGGGCAGCCTGGGTGCAGTCGAGTATCGGGCGAGGACCAACCCCCCATCGAATCCTTACGACCGCGCGGGGGACCCATCCAGCGGCTCCGGACCCCACGGCTCCGCTCAGTCCCGGAGCGGTCGCCGCTCTCCCCGGACGCTGTCCACGATCTCCTCGCCGTCGGGACCGTCGACGATCCAGAAGAGCTTATGCGCCGACCGCGAGCGCGTCAACTCGATGTCCGGGGCGTGATTCACGGAGAACGTCCGGAGCGTCCACTTGAACACCGAATCCCTGGCGAGCGTCTCGGCCTCGCGCTCGGTGAGTTCGTCTGGAAGAACCAGGACGTCCTCGAGCGTCCTGTGCTCGCGCTCCGGGAAGGTGTCGGCCCGGAGCGCGAGCCGCCGGGACCGGTCGACGCTCACCACGTACGACGTGGTTCGATCCGACACGAATGGCCGCTCCAGCGTGACCGTCGCGTCGTACACGATATAGGGATAGGCGACTGCACCGACCCGCCCGTCTGCGTCGAGTTCCTCGCGCTCGATGGCGGGCGGGATGACCGCCAATTCGACGCGGTCCCTGACCCCGTCCTCCGCGTCGACACCGGCGGCGTCGGGGTCAGGGACGAACGACATCACTCCTCCCAGTACTCGCTCGCCTCGACGTGGGCGCGGATGTTGTCCATCTCCGTGATGGCCTTCGGCTCGGGCTTCCCTCCGTCGGTGAGGTACTCTGGCTGGGCGCCGGCCTCCCCCTCCTCATCGACGACCGCATCGAGCGGGCGCCGGAAGACCTTGAAGTGCTCCTCGATGTCGTCCTGGTCCGGCGGGGTGGTGAGCAGCGACACCACCACGAGCGTGATGCAGGACAGGATGAAAGCCGGGAACAGGCCGTACACGGTCAGGAGGCCCTGCAGGAAGGGCCCGAAGCTCTGGATCGTCGACTGCCCGAGGATGGTCGACCACTGGGCCCAGACGATCATCGTGACCGTCCCGACGATCATGCTGGCGACGGAGCCCTTCGCCGTGAACCGGCGCCACCACAGCGCCGCGATCAGGGTCGGCCCGATGGCCGCGCCGAGGCCACCCCAGGCGTAATCGAGCACCAGCGTGTAGATCGGGGTGTGCCGGGCGAAGTAGGCGAACGCGACGCTCGCCACCCCGATCGCCAGTGTGACGTACCGCGACATCCGGACGAGCGTCTCCTGGCTCGCCTGCGTGTTCATGAAGCCGTGATAGACGTCCTCCACGACCGCGCTGGTCGCCACGAGGAGCTGGGAGTCCGCGGAGGACATCATCGCGGCGAGGGCGGCCGCGAGGATCACGCCGGCGAGGACGTCCGGCATCAGCTGGAGGGTGAGCCGCGGCATGACCGTGTCCGTGTTCTCGATCCCGCCGCCCAGGCTGGTGAGGGCGTACAGGCCCACGAGGGCCGCACCGATGTACGCCACGAACATGAATAGCTGGGCCACGAGGGCCGCGAGCCGGACGTTCTCGATCTCGTCGATGCCCATGAACCGCACCATGACGTGGGGGTTCCCCGGCACCCCGAGACCGATGGCCGCGTAGCCGATGATGCCGAAGACGGCCGCCCAGCCGGTGGCCCCGGCCGTGATGCTCACGTACGACGATTTCATCGAGGCCAGCTGGTCGAACGGAAGACCCCCGAAATTGAGGAACGCGACGATCGGGAGGATGATGAACGCGATGAGGATGATGGCACCCTGGAAGTAGTCGGTCCAGGCCACGGCGAAGTACCCCCCGAGCATGGTGTATCCGATGACGATGGCGCCACCGACGAGGATCCCGATCCACATCTCCATGCCCGTCAGGATGCGGAGGAGGGTCCCCGCCGCTACGATCTGCGCGCCGACGTACCCGCCCTCGAAGATCATGAGGACGACGGCGGAGACGCCCTTGACCCACCCGGAGTCGTCCTGCAGCCGCGTCTCGAAGAAGGTCGGGAGCGTCACCGACCGGACGATCTCGGAGTACTTCCGCAGGCGCTTTGCGATCCCCGCCCACGCGAAGAGGTCAGCCGGGATCATCCCGAGGCCGTTGAAGAAGGCCATGATCCCCGTCCCGTACGCGTTCGCCGGGACGCCGAGGGAGAGCCACCCGGACATCTCCGAGGCGCGCTCGGAGAACCCGGTCACGACCGGTCCGACGCGCCGACCCCCGATGACGTAATCGCCGACCGTCTCCATGAACCGGGCCGAGTACACGCCGATCCCGATGAGCACCAGCAGGTAGGCGGCGAACGTGCCGAGCACCCAGATACTCGCCGCGCCCGCGATCCCCTCAGCCATTGTTCATCTCCTCCGAGAACTGCTGTTTGAGTTGCTCCTCCCGCCGCCCCTCCCACACGTAGTATACCACCAACATGATGAGGTATACCACGAAGGGAACGACGAGCCCGATCCAGTCAAGTGTGCCCATGCCAGCCGACATCACGCTTCCAGTACTCCCGAGTAGATATTAAATCATGATGAAACTCGATAGCGGGTCTGAATCGCACGTTTGCGTGCAGAAGGGCGGATCTCCTGGAGGGTGGGTGTGGTAAATGTTACCTATATTTAGTACCGCCGGGGCCAGGGTCTTCGGGTGCCGCGATGCGAATATGAACCCGTGGTTTTGAGGGACACTCCGTCACACCGGCCCACCCCAAAGACCGATGGCGCCCAGGGAGGGGATAGACTCCCATCGACAACGCAAATCCGACAGCCGAGGCGCGGGTCGGAGGGACGACCTTTAAGGTCTCGCTCCCGAAATCTCCGATATCATGTCGGATCGTGGGGGGGACGACGCGCCCGAGCCCCCGTTGGTCGAGGGCTCGACCGCAGAGTGGGCCATCGAGCGGGCCGAGGAGCTCGACGTCGAACCCCACGAATTCCTCACACGGGTTCTCGCTGCCTTCCGGGAGGCGGAGGCGGTCGGCGATGCCGATCTGGCATCCGCTGGCGAGTTGGAGGCGCTCGAGGACCGGATCGACGAGCTCGACGAATCGGTCGACGAAAAGATCGACGACGTCCGCCAGCGGGTCATCCAGGTCAAACGGGAGACCGACGAGAAGGCCCCGGCGGACCACGCCCATCCCGAGTTCGCGGAACGCCTGGAACGGACGGCGTCGGAGCTATCGGAGGTCGAGGCCACGCTTGCCGAGCTCGAGGAGACACTCTCTGAAACCGAGGGCCGACTCGACCGGGGCTTCGAGAACTTCGAGGAGATTCTCGAGTATCTCATCGACCGCACCGACGAGATGGAGGAGCGACTCGAGACGCTGGGCTCGGCCCTTCTCGACCTCCGGCGGACGGTCTCCACGCAGGCCGAGCGCGAGCAGGACCGTCGCGCGGCGGAGCGGATCAAGCGGACCGCCGCCTCCCGCGGGGTCAGGAAGGCCAAATGCGACGCATGCGGGAGCAAGATCGACCTCGCGCTCCTCGCGCAGGCGACCTGTCCCACCTGCGAGGCCGAGTTCCGCGAGCTGGATGCGAACCCGGGGTTCTTCGGAACCTCCGTCCTCGAAACGGGTCGGCGGCCGGCCCTGGAGGGCGGAACCCGGACCGAGCCACCCGAGGACCTCGAATCGGTGGTTTCTCCGGAGGAGCGGGAGGGAACACCGAAGCGACCGACGGAGGTCTTCGAAACCACCGGGATGGCAAACACCAGTGTCCCGGACGAGGGAGGCGAAACGGCCCCCGTCTCCGAGCCAACGACGAACGATAGCGATGACTCCTGATACCCCATCGGACGATGACGCCGACGACGAGGAGCGAGTCCCCCTCTCGGAGCTCAGGGACGACGTCGAGCGACGGAAAGGGGAGCCCGGGCAGGAATCCGAGGAAAGGTCCAGGTCTGGCACCGGAGAGGATAACCGACCCGATGACGACGAGCCTACCGGCCCACTCTCCGACCTCAGAGCGGACATCTCGAGTGCGGACGGGGCGGATGAAACGGCGACTCCGTCCGAGGCGCACTTCCACGAGGAATCCATCGAGGGGATGGAGAGCGAGGAGGTCTGGGCGGACCTCCTCATGGACTCGGGGGCTGGCGAGGGAACGTTCGAACCGACCGCGCGCGGCGAGGACGAGGCTGGCCCCTACCAGGTCGTCCCCAAGCGCCTCTGTCATCGGTGTCAGTACTTCGGTGACCCCCCACGGCTCCACTGTACACACGAGGGAACGACCATCCACGAGACGGTGGACATGGATCATTATCGGGTGACAGACTGCCCGATGGTCCGTCAGCCGTCTGCGGACGTGGAACCGGACGAATCCTGACGGTGGTCCCTGGGCGTCGGACAGTCCTGGGGTCCCCGGGCGTCGGACAGTCTTGGGGTCCGCGGGCATCGGCCAGTCCTGGGGTCCGCGGGAGTCGGACTTTTCACGCTCCGGTCCCCTACGCGCGAACACGCATGCAATTCTGCGAGGAGTGTGGCTCGATGATGCGGGCCCAGGACGGAACGATGGTGTGTACCGACTGTGGGTACACGGAGGCGAAGGACGAGGACCTCGCGGCCGCATTCGTCTCCACCGAGGAGCAGGAGGAGGGCGACGTCATCGAGACGGAGGAGGGAGCGAACTTCGAGGGCAAGCCGAAGACCGACGCCGAGTGCCCCGAATGCGATAACGACCTGGCCTGGTATACGATCAAACAGACCGCCTCCGCCGACGAACCGCCCACCCGCTTTTTCAAATGTACGGAGTGCGGGGCGAGATGGCGGGAATACAACTGACTGCCGTGGTCCCATCACCTGCCCCGACCGTTAGCTCGAACCCGAACCCGAACCCGTCCCCGTCCCTGTCCCCATCGTCCGGTCGAGAACCGCCCCGTCCACCGCCTCCCCGTCGTACTCCAGGGCTTGCGCAAAGAGCCCGGCAGCGTCGTCCAGC
>JBDGRH010000121.1:0-13952 GCA_042218225.1 Halodesulfurarchaeum sp.
ACCCAGTACCTCAAGGAGAAGCTCGAGGAGATGGAAGCCCGCGGGGAGACGTGGACCCTCCGACGGCTCCAGTCGCCCTCGAAACCCCACGTCACCGTCGAGGGCGAGGAGGCGATCCTCCTCGCCGCGAACAACTACCTCGACCTGGCGAACGACCCACGCCTCCGCGAGGCGGCCATCGAGGCCATCGAGGAGTACGGGGTGGGCGCTGGCTCGGACTGGTCCATCGCGGGATACATGGAGGTGCAGGACGAGCTGCACGAGGCCATCGCCGACTTCAAGGACACCCCCGGGGGGATCTCCTTCCAGACCGGATTCGCGGTGAACGCCGGGGTCATCCCCCAGCTGCTCGAAGACGGCGATGTCTTCGTCTCGGACGAGCTCAATCACGGCAGCATCATCGACGGCATCCGCCTCTCCCCGGCGGACAGCGTCATCTACGAGCACTCCGACATGGGAGACCTCGAGGACACCCTCCGGGAGGTCCACGACGAGTACGAGCGGATCCTCGTCGTCACGGACGGGGTGTTCTCGATGGACGGCGACATCGCCAAGATGGACGAGATCCAGGCGCTGGCCGACGAGTACGGTGCGATGACCTACGTCGACGACGCCCACGGCGAGGGCGTGCTGGGCGGTGGGCACGGCATCGCCGCCGAGTTCGGCCTCCAGGACGACATCGACTTCCAGATGGGGACGTTCTCGAAGGCCTTCGGCGGGTTCGGCGGGATGCTCGCCGGCGAGGAGCACGTGGTGGAGTACGCCTACAACGCGGCCCGCACGTGGCTCCTCAGCGCGGGCTATCCGCCGGCCGTGGCGGCCGCGAACAAGCGGGCGCTCGAGATCGTCGAGGAGGAGGACGAGCGGGTCGACCGGCTCTGGGACAACCGCGAGTACTTCGTGAGCGAGCTGGAGTCGATGGGGTGGGACACGGGCCGGACCCAGACGCCGATCATCCCCGCCATGGTCGGCGACAGCCAGACCGCCCAGGAGCTCGGCAACCGCCTGTTCGAGCGGGGCATCTTCGCCCTCCCCATCGTCTACCCGATGGTCCCGCGCGGCGAGGCTCGCATCCGGAACCAGGTCAGCGCCGGACACACGAAGGAGGACCTGGACGAGGCCCTCCGCGTCTACGAGGAGGTCGGCCGGGACCTCGACCTGATCTGAGCCGGTGTGGGAACCTAGCCGATTCGAGCCGGCGTTTCAAGGCTCGAATCGGGTGTGGACGTTCCGGGGTTCCGCTGCCCGTTATTGGTTAAGGTGCCTGGCCCTTTTCGCCGAGCCCAATAACGCCGGACACTCCACCGGTTCTAGACAAACATGGAGGTGCCTGAACGCCCATTATACAATTCGGTCGAACTCGAGTCGACGGTCGTGACGCGCTGGAGCGCGCCCGCTGAACGCCCATTATACAATTCGGTCGAACCGTAGCACCCGAATCGGTCCCTCACCCCTAGAAGTATCGGCTGATCGCCTTCACACCCCCTGGCGGATCGAAAGGGCGAGGCCGGGTCGACGAACCCCGGCGACGGAAGGACCGCAGGTGAGCGACGAGCGTAGCGAGGAGCGAAGCGAGGACCGCACCGAGCCGCGGGAGTCGACCCGGCCGAGGGCTTTCAACTCGCGGCGGTCCTGGTTTTTGCCTTTCCTGCAGCCGGCCGAGGACCTTGAACTCGTTGCGGACCGTTTATCGGATTCGCTGCTGCAGCCGAGGACCTTCAACTCAGTGGGGTCAACGTTTCAACCGACCACGGAAACCGTATACCCGAAACCCCTCACCGAACAAACCCCCCACACCTCATCCACCACATCCCAACCCCACATTCACTCGTCGAGGTGGGCGAGCATGTCCGAAACCATCGCCGAAAGATCGTAGGTGGGCTCCCAGCCCCAGTCCTCCCGGGCTGCCGAGTCGTCGACGCGATCGGGCCAGGAATCCGCGATGGCCTGTCGCTCGTCGGGCTCGTACGCCGCGGTGAACTCCGGCCGCTCCGCCCGGATGGCGGCGGTCAGTTCGCCCGCCGTGAAGCTCAACGCGCCGACATTGTACGAGCACCGGTGGGTCAGTGCCTCCGCGGGCGCCTCGGCGATGCCGATGAGCGCCTCGACGGCGTCGGGCATGTACATCATGGGCAGGCGGGTGTCCTCCCGCACGAAGTAGGTGTACGAGCCGGATGCCACCGCCTCGTAGAAGACCTCGACGGCGTAGTCGGTGGTCCCCCCGCCGGGTTTGGTCCTGTGGCTGATGATGCCGGGCAGGCGGACGCCACGGACGTCGAGCCCGAACGAGCGGTGGTAGTACATCCCCAGGTGTTCGCCGAAGACCTTCGAGATCCCGTAGATGGTCCGCGGATTCAGGACGGTGACCTCGCCCGGATTCTCGGGCGTGTCCGGCCCGAAGACCGCGATTGAGCTGGGGACGACCACCCGCTCGAGGTCGTTCTCGCGGGCCACCTCGAGGACGGTGTGGAGGCCGTTCACGTTGACCTCGTAGGCGAGCCCCGGCTTCTCCTCGCCCGTCGCCGAGAGGATCGCGGCCAGGTGGAAGACCGTATCGATGTCGTGGGTCTCGATGACACCCTCGAGGTCGTCCCGGTCGGTCACGTCCACCACCGCGAAGGGGCCATCGGGTTCGTCCGGGCGGCGGACGTCGGAGGCGACGACGGTGTCCGCCCACGGCCTGTCTCGGAGGGCAGGGGTGAGCTCGGAGCCGATCTGACCCAGGGCCCCGGTCACCAGCACGTTGTTCATAATCGATGGTACACGACTCGGTTTATTGAAAGGCGGTCATTCCGTCCGCCAGCGGGACGTGTTCACACGGCGCGTCCGCGACGGGGGCCTGGGAGCGAGTGGGTGCCTGCCCGACCCGGCCTGAGAGCGAGTGGGTGCCTGCCCGACCCGGGCAGGCGGAAGCCCATCGCCGGTTCAATCAGGGGTGGGGAGGTCCGAGGAACGGCGTCAATCGGGACGACGGTGACAGGGACCGGTGTCGCGGATCGGACCCTACACGAGCACGTCCACGTCGAATCCCTCCTCGCGCAACCGGCCGAGGAGGCTCTCGATGTGCTCGTGACCGCGCGTCTCCAGGTCGAGCTCCACCTCGGTGGCGTTCATGGCGATGTCCTTGCTCGTGCGGTCGTGCTGGATGGCGTAGATGTTGGCGCGCTCCTCGGCCACGACGTCCAGGAGCTCGGCCAGCGAGCCCGGCTTGTCCTTCACCACCGTATTGATCTTGATGTACCGGCCCCGGTCCACCAGCCCCCGCATGATGACCGTGGTGAGGAGGTTGAGGTCGATGTTCCCCCCGCTGAGGACGGCGACGACGTCCTCGTCCGGGTCGAAGTCGAATCGTCCCTCCAGGATCGCGGCCAGGGGCACCGCCCCCGCCCCCTCGACGAGGGTCTTCGCCCGCTCGAGGAGCAGGATGACGGCCGAGGCGATCTCCGCGTCGGAGACCGTCACCACCTCGTCGACCCGCTCGCGGATCACCGCGAAGGGGCGCTCTCCCACCTGTCCCGTCGCGATCCCGTCCGCGATGGTATCGACATCCTCGATGGCCTGGACCGACCCCTTCTCCAGGGAGTCCGCGACCGTGGAGGCGCCCCGCGCCTGTACCGCGACGACGCGGACCTCGGGGGCGCGATCCTTGATGGCGGTCGCGATGCCGCTGATGAGCCCGCCGCCGCCCACCGGCACCACCACCGTGTCCAGCTCGGGGAGATCCTCCAGGAGCTCGAGCCCGATGGTCCCCTGCCCGGCCATCACCATCTCGTCGTCGAAGGCGTGGACGTAGGTCAGTCCGGTCTCCGCGGCCAGCTCGTGGGCCTTGCGCTGGGCGGCGGTGTAATCCTCCCCGTGGAGGCGCACTGTGGCGCCGTAGTTCCGCGTCGCGTTCACCTTCGAGATCGGCGCGCCCTCGGGCATGATGACGGTGGCGTCGACCCCGCTGTTGGCGGCCGCGAGGGCCACCCCCTGGGCGTGGTTGCCGGCGCTCGCCGTGATGACCCCCTCGGCCTGTTCGGCCTCGCCGAGCGTCCTGATGCGGTTCGTCGCGCCCCGGATCTTGAACGACCCGGTCCGCTGGACGTTCTCCAACTTGAGATGGACCCGCGTCCCGGCCATCTCCGAGAAGTGTCGGGAGTGCTGGAGGGGGGTGTGCCGGGCGGCGTCGCCGATGCGTTCGCGGGCGGCCCGGACGTCGTCGGGGTCGAGCATACCGCCGGGTATGGCGGTAGCCCGGTTAACGGTTGGTGGTGTGAAAAGGGGGAGTGGGGGTGGGGGGAACGGGGTCGCCTCGCGTGTGACCCGCAGATGATTGATCGACCCCATCACTAATAAATCATTCGCATCCTCGGTGAAAGTGGAATCCAGCGCGAGTGGCCCCGTCGCGCGCCAATACTGCGGATGACTGACGCCGGTCTGACGTCGTCTTTTGTGGTGGGTGATGGACCCCCTATTGTACTGGGTTGAAAATCCTCGACCGTCTGTAGAGAAAACGGTAACCCCAACCGCCACGAGTTGAAAGCCCTCGCCCTTTCAATCCGCCAGGGGGCGGTAACCCCCCCCCCAGGCCGATATTAAAAGGAGTCTGGGACGGCTTTCGAGCGGGGATCCGAACGGTCCAAGGAGCGACTGACCGAAGGCAATTCGCGGGTGGACAGGGAATCGGAATGCAACAGCTCCAGCAAAGCGTGGCGACCTATATGCGGGAGAGACGGGGTGCGCGAAGAAACGGATTCGAAGCTGACGACCCCGGACCCACGCTCCCGGTCCCTCAGCGGTCCTCGATCGGAACGAAGGTTTGCCCGGTGGGCCCCACGTACCGTCCGCGGGGGCGGATGAGGCGGTTGTCCTCCTGGTATTCGAGGACGTGCCCGATCCAGCCGCCCACCCGGCTCATCGCGAAGATGGGGGTGTACATGTCGATCGGGATGCCGAGCTGGTAGTACACCGAGCCGGAGTAGAAGTCGACGTTCGGGGCGATCCCCCGCTCCGGGAGCCCGACCTCCTCGGTGAGGTACTCCTCGATGGTCGTGGTGTACTCGTACCACTTCCGCTCCCCGGCGGCCTCGCTCAGCTCCTCGAGGCGAGACTGGAGGATCTTGGCGCGCGGGTCCTTGACGTTGTACACGCGGTGACCCCAGCCCGGGATCCGGCGCCCCTCGTCGATGGCGTTCACGACCCAGTCGCGGGGGTCCATGTGGCTCTCGTCGATCTCCATCAGCGTCTCCATCACGTCCTGATTGGCCCCGCCGTGCAGGGGCCCGGAGAGGGCCCCGATGCCGCCGGTGACGGCACTGTAGACGTCCGCGAGCGTGCTGGCGATGACCATCGCGGTGAAGGTCGAGGCGTTCAGCCCGTGGTCGGCGTGGAGGATGAGCGCCATGTCGAAGACCTCCGCGGACACGTCGTCGGGCTCCTCGCCCGTGAGCATGTAGAGGAAGTTCGCCGCGAGCGAGAGGTCCTCCCGTGGCTCGACGGGGTCCTCCCCGTTTCGGAGCCGGTCGAAGGCGGCGAGGACCGTCGGGATCTTCGCGGTGATCCGCCGACCCTTGCGGAGCGACGCCTCGAGGTCCTCCGGGTCGGCCTCGGGCTCGGGTTCGTTCGCGGAGAGGGAGGAGACGCCCGTCCGAAGGGCGGCCATGGGTCGCTCGTCGGCGGCCGCCAGGGCCTCGAGCTGGTCGTACACGCTCGGGTCCACCGCCCGCTCGGTGGCCATGGCACCAACGAAGGAGTCGAGCTCGTCCTCGTCCGGGAGGTGGCCGTGCCAGAGCAGGTAGAGCACCTCCTCGTAGCTGGCCGACGCTGCCAGGTCCTCGATGGTGTATCCGCGGTAGATGAGTCTGCCTTCGTCCCCGTCGATGGAACTCAGCGCCGATTCGGCGACGAGGACCCCTTCGAGGCCCTTGTGGAGCTCGTCTGTCATGGTATCTCGTTCCACCCCCTCGCTTCGACGGGTGACGAGGTATATCTTTCGTGATGGACCGCACGACGTCCGATTTCTCCGGAATGCGGGCCGATCCTGACCGCAGGTCGGGGACACAAGGGCGAGGTGAGCGTGCGGTGTGTGGGAAGTGCAGGAGAGAGGAATGGGGTGGAGGTGAGGTGAGCGCCCCGTCTGGAGGCGTGAGAGGCACCCTGATTCCCGACGAGGATAGCACGCGGGTGACCTGCCCCCTCCCCGCAGCCGCGGCTCGGCCCGAATAGTCGGTTGGCGAAGAGATTTACGACGAACGACGTATTTTCCTCCCGTCTATCACGAACGAACAGTAAGTATGATTGCGTTTCCCTCACGAGGTCTAGATTGCGATGTCACAGCAACAGATCCAGAAGGGATTAGAGGGGGTGATCATCGACGAGTCGCGACTCAGCAGGGTGTTCGGGGACGAGGGCAGGCTCCTGTTCCGCGGGTACGACATCGACGATATCGCCGCCAACGGGGACTTCGAGGAGACGCTCTATCTCATGTGGCATGGGGAGTTGCCAACCGAGGAGGAGTATGCGGACTTCGCCGACTCCCTGGCCACGAAACGCGAGGTCCCCCCGGAGATCATGGACAACCTGGTGCGCACCTGCGCGAAACTCGACGAGCACCCGATGAACATGCTCCAGTCGTCGGTGTCCGCACTCGCGGGATACGACGACAACACCGATGCCGACTTCGAAGAGGACCTCGACGCGGTGGTGGAGATGGGCGCGTCCATCGCGGCCAAGCTCCCGACACTCACGGCCGCGTACAATCGCATCCGCAGTGGCGAGGACCCGATCGAACCGCGCGAGGACCTCTCCCACGCCGCGAACTTCCTCTACATGCTCACGGGGGAGGAACAGCCGGAGCCGTTCGTGGACGCCATGGACACCGCCCTCCAGATCCACATGGATCACGGGGCGAACGCGTCCACGTTCACCACCCGGGTCATCTCGAGCACCCTGGCGAACCCGTACGAGGCCGTGGCTGGTGGGGTCGGTGCGCTCTCCGGCCCGCTGCACGGCGGGGCCAACCAGGACGTCCTCGACATGCTGCAGGACCTCGACGAGAGCGGGAAGCCGCTCCCGGTCTGGGTGGACGATTGGCTCGACGCCGGGAACGTCGTCTTCGGGTGGGGCCACCGTGTATATAATGTCAAAGACCCCCGGGCGTTCATCCTCCAGGACCACGCCGAGCGGCTTATCGACGCCGACCTCGGCGATCCCAAGTGGTACAACCTCGCGGTGGACCTCGAGGAGTACCTCACCGACGAGACCGACTTCCTCGAGAAGGGCATCGCGCCCAACGTGGATTACTACTCGGGCACGGTGTACCAGCAGATGAACATCCCGCGGGACATCTACACCAACCTCTTCACGATGAGCCGGGTGGGCGGCTGGATCGGGCACATCATCGAGCAGTACGCGGACAACCGGATCATCCGACCGCGGGTGAAGTACGTCGGCGACCTCGACCTCGAGTGGACGCCGATGGCGGAGCGCTGACCCGCCAGCCACGCCTCCCAGTCCGCCACACGTTTTTTGCTGACCCGGGGAGTACGGGGTGACATGGCCGGGCGCGTCGAATACGAGCCGGCGAGCGTGAAGGACCTCCTCGCCGAGATGAAAGACACCGCCGAGTTGCTCATCGACCTCTCGTACTCGGCCGTCCTGCACGGCAGCGACGACATCGCCGCGGAGGTCCTGAAGCTGGAGGAGCGCATGGACGTCCTCCAGCTCCGCGCCCGGATGAGCCTCCTGCTCGCCGCCAGAAACCCCGAGGACGCGGAGAGCCTTGCCCCGGTCCTGGGGATCATCGGCGCGGCCGAGAAGGTGAGCGACGCCGCCGGCGACATCGCGAAGGTCGTCCTCGAGGACATCGGGGTCCCGGAGGACATCCGAGCCGCCCTCCCCGAGGCCCTGGAGACGATCGTGCGGGCTCAGCTCGCCCCCGAGTCGGACTACGCCGACCGCACCCTCGGGGACATCGACCTCGAGACGGCGACAGGGGTCCGGGTCATCGCCATCCGTCGCGGCGGAGACTGGGTGCTGAACCCGGACGCGGGGACCACGCTGGTTGCCGGGGACATCCTCCTCCTTCGAGGGCCCGAGGAGGGGATCGCGACGGTCGCCGAGACGGTTTCCGGCGACCCCTACGAGCGCCGCGAGCCGACCGAATCCGACGTCAGCGACCTCGAGCGCGCCGTGGACTCGCTCGTCCTCATGAAGAACATGAGCGAGCTGGCCGTTGACCTTGCCTACGGGAGCGTCCTCTTCGACAGTGACGACCTCGCCGAGGAGGTCGTGGAGCTGGAGGCCGAGGTCGACGCGCTCAAATCGCGTTTCGAGGCCTGGACCCTGCGTGCTGCCGGGCGGGTTGACGATCCGGTGTCGCTCAGGGGACTGGTGCACATCGCCACGAGCACGGAGGTGATAAGCGACGCGGCCCTGGAGATCAGCGAGGGAGTCCTCCGCGGCCTTGACAGTCACGTGGTCGTCCAGGAGGCCGTCGAGGAGTCCGACGAGATCATCGTCCGGGTGACGGTCCAGCCGGACTCCACCCTCGATGATACCACGCTGGGCCGGGAGGCGGTCCGGACGGAGACCGGGATGCGGATCATCGCGGTCCGCCGACCGACCGGCGACGGCACGGACTGGACCATCCAGCCGGGACCGGAGACCGCCGTCGCGGCCGGAGACGTCCTCCTGGCCAAGGGGACCCGCCGCGGCGCCAACCTCCTCCGGGAGCGCTGCGGTGTCGAGCCCGTCCCCGAACCGGATTGACCGTGACCCTGTGAAACGCGGGTCGGGCGAAACCCGCCGAACCGACCCGGACCGAACCCTATTAGGCGGTCGCGGGTCCCACTTTACCTGATGCGATCACTGGGCTCGGCGTCGGCCGCCCCGGGGGAGGTCGACACCGGACGGCTCGTGGTGGGCGAGACCAGGGACGGCTCCGACGTTGGGCTCCCGGTCGCCGTCATCAACGGCGGGGAGGAGGGAAAGACCCTCTACCTGCAGGCGGTGAGCGACGGCGACGAGCTCAACGGGCTCGGGGTGATCAGGCGGTTCGTCCCGCAGATCGACCCGGCGTCCCTCTCCGGAACCATCCTGATCGTCGCCATCGCCAACTTCCACGGCTTCCAGGTGGCGGAGCATCGCAACCCCATCGACGACACCAAGCTCAACCGGGCGTACCCCGGCGATCCGGACGGGAGCTCCTCTGAGCGGATCGCCCACGCCACCTTCGACGTCGCGACGGAGGCGGACCTGGTCGTGGATCTCCACCAGGGGTCCACGAGCCGGATGATCGACGAGGTGCGCGTCCGGTGCGGCCGTCACCACCGCCTCCACGACCGCTGTCTCGAGCTGGCCAGGGTGTTCGGGGGCGGGTTCATCCTCGACCAGAAGGGGCCGGAGGGACAGCTGGCTCGCCGGGCGCCCGAGGAGGGCATCCCGGCCATCGATCCCGAGCTCGGGGGGTCGGTCGGGTGGGACGAGTCGAGCATCGCGTTCGGCCTTCGCGGCCTGACCAACGTCCTCACCCACTACGGGTTCCTCGAGGGCGAACACGAGCCGGACCCCCAGCGGCGGGCCACCGACTTCGACCGGTACGGGGCGCCGGTCGGCGGGCTGATCACCTTCGAACAGGGGCTCGGGGAAGCGGTGGAGGAGGGGGACCCACTCTTCGAGGTGAGCGATACCTTCGGGCGGGTCCGCTCGCGGGTGACGGCCGAGGAGCCCGGCATCTTCTGGCGGACCAGGCGACTCCCGCAGGTGGCCACCGGCGAGTACGTCTGCTCGGTGGGCACGGAGGTCGACACGGTCTGATGGCGGGGGAACAGGGTCCGTTTGGGCCGGATCTCGTCTGTCGGGCCTGCGGGCGGACCTACCCCCCGGGCCCGGGGGAACCCTGGCGCTGCGAGTGTGGTCACGCCCTGGACTTCGACCCGGGACTGGACCGGGACCCCCCTCCCGTCCCCGAGAACCCGCCAGAGCGGCTCGACCGCGACCGCGGCCTGTGGGCGTTCGAGGCGTTCCTGCCCATCCCCCGACAGGTCACCCTGGGGGAGGGGTTCACACCCCTCGTCCAGGCCCCCAACTGGGAGGCGTCGTTCAAGCTCGAGTACGTCTTCCCCTCGGGGAGCTTCAAGGATCGGGGCGCGACGACCACGATCTCGCGCGCCGCCGCCCTCGGCGTGGAGCGGGTCGTCGAGGACTCCTCCGGGAACGCGGGGGCGGCGATCGCCCAGTACGCAGCCCGTGCGGGGATCGAGGCGCGCATCTACGTGCCGGAGGGGGTCAAGCCGTCGAAGCTGGCCGCCATCGAGCGGACGGGCGCCGACCCGGTCCGGGTTTCGGGTGACCGCTCGGCCGTGACGGCGGCCTGTCTCGAGGCGGTCGAGGACGGAGAGGGCTGGTACGCGAGTCACGCGTGGAATCCGGCCTTCTACGCCGGGACGGCAACGGTGGCCATGGAGATCGCCGCCCAGCGGGGCTGGAGCGCGCCGGACGCGATGGTCTTCCCGGTGGGACATGGGACCCTCTTCTTGGGCGCCTACCGCGGCTTCGCGGCCCTTCTGGAGGCGGGTTGGATCGACTCGATGCCACGCCTCCTCGGTGTGCAGGCGGCGGGCGTCGCCCCAGTCGTGGCGGCGGTTGGGGCTGGGGCGGCGAGCGAAAGTGCTGTCTCGGATGCTGACGGGCGAAACGACCTCGCCGACGGGATCCAGATCGAGGAGCCGGCTCGACTGGCACAGCTCCAGGAGGCGGTGACTGCGACCGACGGTGCGGTCATCCCGATCGACGAGGAAGCAACGCACCGCGCCCTCGACGCGCTGCACCGTGCGGGCTTCCACGTCGAACCGACCAGCGCCGTGGCCGTCGCCGGACTCGAGGCGTACCGGGAGCGAGGAGCGATCGCCCCCGATGCGGACGTGGTGGTGCCGCTGACCGGGAGCGGGTTGAAGATGGATGTCCAGTGACCCACCTGGACGGCCAATGACCTGACTGGAAGGCCAGTGACCTGACTGGACGGCCATGGCCTGCCCGGAGGGCCATGGCCTGCCCGGAGGGCCATGACCTGACTGGACGGCCAGCGACCTGACTGGACGGCCAGTGTCTCGACTGAAGGGCCAGTACCCTGACCGGACTGCCACCCCATTGAGAAGCACAGGCGAAGACAACCCGGTGCTCGTCGCTGGAGCCCCTTGGTCAGCGCATATCGGCGAGCGAGACGTAATCCCCCTCGGCGGCGGTGATCCAGTGGGTCACGAGGGCATCGGCGTCACAGTCCACCGGGAAGAGCGTGCACTCCTCCCCCTCCGGATACACCTCGATGCGGTGCTCGAGGTCGATCCCCCGATCGGCGGGATTGCCGGATCCCCGGGACATACCTCGTAGTACGCGTCACACCACCTTTGATATCGCCGGTTTGACATCATATTAAAACATTGTGAATCCGGCCGGCGTCCCCCGCCCGTTCCCGCCCTTGGCCCCGGCTGTTGCGCGAGCGGGGGGTGTCCGCCTACTCCGAGTGACCTCTTTATAATGGGGGGACGATTGCCCGTTTCATGCAATTCGGTGGAGTTGTCGTATCACGGGGGACCGGATGTCCCACAACCGGGGCTACCGCTCGGGATGGACGGGTCCGTCGAACCCGCCGCGGACGAGCGGCTTCGCGATGTGCCGGCGGGCGCAGGGCGGGACCTCGTACCAGCCCCGCTCGAGCTCGCGGTCCAGCTCACGGGTCTCCTTGCCCGCCGCCGTCGTTTCACACCGCCGGCACCTGTACCCCTGGCCGGAACCGGCGCTCTCCATCGTCCGGCCACAGTCGGGACACGTCGGGGTGACCGCCGCCTCCCGGACCAGCTCGCGGACCGCGAACTTCTCGAGCTTCAGGGTCCCGTCGGTCACCTCGCCCGCGGCGGTGATTACGTCCCCTGCACGGAGTGCTCTGACCCGGTCGCGGAAGCGCTTCGTGGGCTCGAACGCCGCACAGCGGAGGGTGGTCTCCCCGTCCCGGAGCGTCAGGAAGACGTGCCCGCCTTCTTTCGTCTCCGGGGCGCTCGCGACGGTCCCGGTCACGCGGAACGCACTCGCCTCCGAGACGGCTGCGAGGGGCGCGTCCTGGAGGTGGGCGTCGGTCCCCTGGTTGGTGACGAAGAGGGCCCGGTCGTGGATCGGTTCGGAGTCGATGCCAGCGGCGACCCGGGCGACCGCCCCCGGGTCGTCCCCCCGGATCCCGAAGAGGATGGGGCCAGGGGCATTCGGCACACAGACCGCCTCGCCCTCCCCCCGGTCGACGGTATCCCAGGCCGCCGGGTAGGCGGCGTCGGCGGCGGCGAAGACGCTCGCCTCCTCAACCTCCCGGGGAGTGCCCCACCGCTCGGGCTGCCGGTAGGCGATGTACTCGTAGGTCCAGTCCTCGAAGGCCTCGACCGCCCCGACGGCCGCCAGGGCCCCGATGAGCCCGCGGCCGCCCAGCCATCCCCGGTGCCGGAACCCCGCGTGTCCGAGCAGCTCCTCGGTCTCCTGCCTATCGAGGATTGTCGTGACGGCCCGGCGGGAGAATTTCACCACCGCTTCCGGGATGTCGCCGGCCGCCACCACCAGGCCCGGCTGCGTGCGGGGATCGGCGGTCTCCGCGAGGTCCTCGATGACGCCCGCCGCCACCTCGGTGGCGGGCTCCGGTGGAAGGCTCGTCTGGACCGCGAGAGCGGCGTTCCCGCGGGTCTTGTGCTCGACGGCCGGGTTGAGCCGGACGAGTCGGAGCGTCTCAACGGTCCCGCCCCGGTCCCTGATGGCACGCGCTACCCGGACGGCAGCGTAGGTGGTGCACATCCCGCGGTCCCGCGAGTCCGTGTCGTCGAGCCCGATGACGGTCACTGCCCGTCGGTAACGCGGCGAGGGACTTAAGGCCTCCCCGAATTGCTTGTTTGTGGTCCACCCCCCAAATCGCCGGCATGCGCGGGTGAGACGCCACAACGCATTTATGCGGGGAGCGTCGTACGTTCAGGTAATGACGCGGTCGGCGCTCATCGAGAACATCACCGCGATGCTGGAGGACGCGGGGTTTACGGTGAGCGATCGCTGTTCCACGCGCCCGAAGAGCTTCGATCTGGCCGCCCGTCGCGGCGAGGACCTCCTCCTCCTGAAGATCCTCGGGAACATCGACGCCTTCGACGCCCCGACCGGGCGGGAGATGCGCCGACTGGGGACCTACCTCCAGGGGACTCCCCTGGTCATCGGTCTGCGAACCCGTGACGAGGAGCTCAAGCCGGGGGTGGTGTACTTCCGCCACGGGGTTCCGGTGCTCAACCCGGATACCGCGATGGATCAGTTCGTCCACGGGGTTCCGCCGCTCATCTACGCGGCGCCGGGGGGGCTGTACGTGAACATCGACGGCGACGTGCTGGCGGACGAGCGCGAGGAGCGCGGCTGGAGTCTCGGGCGTCTGGCGAGCGAACTCGGCGTCTCCCGGCGGACGGTCTCGAAGTACGAGGACGGCATGAACGCGAGCGTCGAGGTGGCCGCTCAGCTCGACGAGCTGTTCGACCGTGACCTCACCAGCCCCGTCATGGTCCTCGAGGGGGCCGAGGACGTCCGCGATACGGAATCGACGCCCGACGACCCCGACGTCGACCCGGAGGACGAGCCAATCGTGGCGGTACTCACCCGGGTGGGATTCGACGTCCACCCGACGCTCCGGGCCCCATTCAATGCGGTGAGCGAGGACAGAGAGGGGACGGAGAACCTGCTCACGGGGCATTCGGCGCTGACCGACGCGGCCGTGAAGCGCGCCCGGATCATGAGCTCGCTGGGCCGCGTGACCCGCACCAGGGCCGTGTACTTCGTGGACGACGCACCACGTGAGTCCATCGACGACACGGCCATCATCGAGCGCGACGAGGCGACCGACGTCGAGGACCCGGACGAGTTCCGCGATCTCATCCGGGACCGCGGGGAGACGCCCGAAGCCTGAG
>JBDGRH010000152.1:0-13710 GCA_042218225.1 Halodesulfurarchaeum sp.
AAGTAAGGACCGCAGGTGAGACCCGAGCGAAGCGAGGGTCGAACCGAGGACCGCAGCGAGCCCCCCGACCCGAGCCGGCCGAGGGCTTTCAACTCGTGGCGGTCGCGGATGTTCCCGCTATTGCAGCCGGCCGAGGGCATTTGACTAATGGCGGTCGAGGGTGTACCGTTTAATGAGCCTGGCCGGGGATTTTCATCTCATCACCGTTCCATTCACTGCATTTCCTGCAAACGACCGAGGGCTTTCAGCTCGTGGCGGTTCCGATTACACTCGTTGGCACAGATGGAGAATGTCTCGATCCCGAACGACTCCGTAATTCCGACAGCATCGTGGATTCCAACCATCGAGGCTCGAAGCCATGGAGCGAGGAAACCCACAGGTCGAAGCGTCCAGACACCCACAACCCCTACGTATCTCCACCCCACAGCAGGAACATGGACCGCGTCGTCGATGCGGCCACGAACGTGTTTCACCCCGGCTGGGTGGGGCTGGGGATCGCCATCGGCCTACTCGTCCAGGTCGGGGCCTGGGTGACGGGAATCGGCCTCCTCGGTGGCCTCACCGGCTACGTCGTGATGGGAATCATCGTCGGGGTGGCCTCGCCAGGGCGAACCGTCGTCGAGCCGGCAGTTGCGGCGTTCATCATGGCCAGTCTGGGCTTTCTCATCGACCACTGGCTGCTGGCCATCATCGGCGTCGGTCTCCCAATCGCCATTCTCTACGGGATCGCGGGACTCCTCCTCGGCGCCGCAGGTGGATGGATCGGCGAAACGGTGACGTAACGGGCCGGCGGCGGAAACTTCGGCGAAGGGTTGCCGTGCGAGCCTCCAGCTAACGGACCTTGATTCGACGGTACGGACTCGGCCAATCGGTGACGAAGTGCCTGCGGGCCTGGATCGAGAGCCGCCTCCAGTCCCGGTCGTGGACCGCTCGAACTCGCCGCGAACATATTAATAGTAGACGTGAATCAGCCAGGACATGACCTTCGCGGCGGACATCGTCGGGGCGTTCGAGGCGTCGAACGTCGAGGTCGTCTTCGGCGTCCCGAGCGAGCAGCTCGAGGCGTACTATGCGGCCCTCGACGAGAGCGAGATCCGACACGTCCTCGGCCGGTCGGAGGCGAGCGCGGCGGCCATGGCGGATGGGTACGCCCGGGCGTCGGGCCGGCTGGGTGTCGTCGACGGGGTGGGAGGCCCTGGAGCGGTGAACATCGGGGTCGGACTGATCGAAGCTGCGGGTGCGTCCAGTCCGGTCCTCGCCCTCACGGGGGACAATCAGCGGGCGTTCAGGGGACTCGAGGCCATCCAGGACGCCGACAACGAGGCGATCCTGGCCGAGCACGTGAAGGAAAGCTGGGACCCTGACACCCCCGATAGGGGGATCCAGGCAATCCGGACCGCCATCGCGGAGGCGGTTACCGGGGTTCCGGGGCCCGTCCACGTGAACCTCACCGAGGACCTCCTGGACAAGTCACCCTCGTCCTCGGGCGCTGCCACTGTTCCCCCCACCACTTCCTATCCCGCGGCCCGTCCGGTCCCGGACCGGGAATCCCTCGAGGAAGCCGTCGAGGCGATCGAGGCGGCTTCCAGGCCGGTGATTATCGCGGGGGAGGGTGCGCTCCGGTCGCAGGCGTGGGCGGCGGTCGGTCGTCTGGCGAGCGACGCCGACATCCCGGTGGTCACCTCGATGAACGGGAAGGGGATCGTCGACGAGCGGGAGCCGTACGCCCTCGGCGTGGTGGGTCGGTGGGGGTTCGCCGCCCCGGCGAACGAGACCGTCGCGGAGAGCGATCTCGTCCTGGCGGTGGGAACCAGACTGGGAGAGCTGACCACCAATCGATACTCCCTCCTTCCCGAGGAGGAGACCCTCGTCCACGTCGACCTCGATCCGACCTGGCTCGGCCGGACAATCGAGCCCGACGTCGCAGTGCTTGGAGATATCCGAGCGACGGTCGAGCACCTACACGAGGGGGTCGCGGACAGGTATTCCGGTTCCCGGGCGGAGTATATCGCGGAGCTCGCAGAGGCGTCCGACGCCTGGCGCGAATCGACGCGTTCGGAGCTGGAGTCGGATGACACGCCGGTCCACCCAGCGCGGCTGGTCGCCGAACTCGAAGGGGCCCTCCCGCCATCGTCCACGGTGGTCTCGGCGACGAGCTTCCCCGGATTCTTCTCCGCTGCCTACTACCGGGTCCGCGAACCGGGTATCCGGTACGTCCAGGCCCGGGGCAGCGACGGGATCAACTACGCGCTCCCGCAGGCGCTGGGCATCCAGCTCGCCGCCCCCGAACGGCCTGTCGTGGCGGTCTCGGGGGACGGCGGCTTCGGCTATCACGTCGCCGACCTGGAGACGGCCGCCCGCGAGGAGCTCCCGGTGACGGTCGTCGTCCTCAACAATCAGTCCCTTCGCTCCTCGAAGGCCAGTCAGCTCGGCAATTACAACGTGGACGTTTCGACCGATTTCCACCCCGACGTGGACTATGCTGCCGTGGCGGAGGGATTCGCCTGCGAGGGACACCGTATCGAGACCCCCGAGGCGCTGGTCGAATACCTCCCTGCCGCGATCGATGCGGACCGCCCCGTCCTCCTCGACGTGCAGGTCGACCCCTTCGCCATGCCGCCGGTGAAGGTCGGGTGAGGGCTGACAGACTCACTCAGAGCCGGTCGGCCGGCTGGAACAGGGGGGAACCGGTCTCCCGGTATCGCGATTCGAGCAGCTCGCGGATGTACTCCCGCCCGAGAAGGTCTTCTAGATCGAAGGGGCCCACCGGCCCTCCGCTCCCGAGCCGGAACAGCCGGTCTATCGTCTCGGCGGGGGCGATGCCGTCTGCGACCATGCGGTGGGCCTCGTTCACGAGGGCCGAGAGGACCGGTTCGATGTGCTCCGTGTCTGCATCGCCCTCCGGGACGTGGGCTCGGTCGTCTGTCCACTCGAAGAATCCCTTCCCCGATTTCTGTCCGAGATGGCCCCGATCGACCATCGCCTCGATCTCCGTCCGGACGGAAGCGGGTGGGTCGAAACGGCCGCCGTACGCCGTCTGCAAGTTCGACACGGTGGCGAGGTGCACGTCGAGCCCGATGGCGTCGATCAGCTCGATCGGGCCCCGCTCGAACCCGACGGCGGCCGCTGCCCGGTCGATCGCGCCGGGGGTCGTCCGCTCGAGCTGCCACGTGGCGGCCGCCTTGATCGCGGCGGAGAGCCTGCTCAGGCCGTTCCCCCGGCGCTCCCTCGCGAGCTCAACCGGCTCCTTCCCGATCAGTCGTGCGAGCTCCCCGGCCAGGTTGAGAGTTGCATCGGGGACGTGCTCACCGGCGAGCTCCACCAGGTCGCGTTCGATCGCGGGTTTCGCGAAGTGAAACAGCAGGACGCGTCC
The DNA here is from genome assembly GCA_042218225.1 of Halodesulfurarchaeum sp. Taxonomy (GTDB): domain Archaea; phylum Halobacteriota; class Halobacteria; order Halobacteriales; family Halobacteriaceae; genus Halodesulfurarchaeum. The sequence continues at coordinate 3,374 of JBDGRH010000152.1, forward strand.
GGGGTTCTCGATTCGGGCGCCGATCTCATTCGCGGTCAGCGAGGAGGTGTTCGTGCCGATCGGGACCGCTGAAGGTGTTTCGGTGGCGACCTCGGCGACCACGGACCGCTTCGTCGAGAGGGACTCTGTGACGGTCTCCAGGACGAACCCAGCGTCTGCGACATCGGCGATAGAGGACCCGTACTCGATCCGCCGGGCGATCGGGGCGCTCGGAGTGTATCCGGCCCGCTCCAGGATGGGTAACGCGGTGCGTTCGTGATAGTCCCGGGCGGCCTCGAGCGCATCCGGGTCGACGTCGACGAGGGTGACGTCGTGGCCCGTCGCCGCGAACACCGCGGAGATGTCCCGTCCCATGACGCCGGCACCCACGATTCCCACCCGGTCCGGCAGATCAGTCATCGAGCGCCTCCGCGACCGGCCCCGAGACGTCCGGCATCTCCACACCCCGCCTCGCGAGTCGCCACCTCCGGACCCCGTAGTACGCGACCCCCAGCCCGAGCAAGCCCAACCAGATGGCGAACACGCCTGAGGATTGCCACCCGAGCATCGCGAAGAGCAGGGTGTTGAGGACCACAGCCCCGATGGCGCTGGCGTACAGCACGGATTTCCTCGGGGAAAATGGGGCGTCCGCGTACGAGGCCGGGTGCTCCCTGGCGAATCGGATTGCGCCGATCATGACCGGGACGATGAGGAAGATGCCCCCGAACCCGAGCATGCTTCCGAGCTGATCGAAGGGAAGGGGACTGAGGACCGCGGCGATGGAGACGAGGTAGATGACGGTAAGCCCCCAGTGTGGCGTCCCGAACCGGTCGTTCACCCGGGCGACGAGACTCGGGAAGACGTTGTCCGCAGCGAGCACGAGGAGGTACTTCGGGGCGATGATGAAGACGGCGTTGATGGTCGTCGCGATGGCGAACAGGGCCCCGCCAACGATGAACAGCGTCGCAAGGGTCGGCGACAGGAAGGCTCGGGCCGGGACACTGAGGGTCTGGCCCGCCAGGGCGGTCCAGCCGACGGTCCCCACCCCCACGAGAGCGGTGAAGACGTAAAGGACCATCACGAGGGGGACACTCACGGCGAACGACCGGGGGATGGTCGTCGTCGCGGTCACGAGCTCGCCCCCGATGTCCACCACGAAGTTCGCGCCGAGGCACACGAAATACAGGACCGCGGCGCCGGTCAGCAGACCCGTGGGCCCTTTCGTGAAGAAGCCCCCGAGGTTGGCGGGTTCGATCGCCGGCAGCCCGAAGCCGATGAAGAGGAGGAGGCTGGCCACGAGGCTGAGGAACATGACCGTCTGGAGGCGAGCGGCGATATCGATGCCGGCCACGTTGGCGAGCCAGAAGACGGAGAGCGCGATGACGGCGACGAGCGTTGGATCGACCGGGACCAGATCCGCCACGTATTCCCCGAAGCTGAGCGCGTACAGGGGCAAACCGCCGACGAACATGCTCACGGCCAGCCCCCACGTCGAGAGGAAAGCCACGTGGGGCGAGAAGAGGCGGCTCGGATATCGATAGTTGCCCCCTGTGGTTGGGAATGCAGCGCCCAGCATAGCCGTCGGGATCAACCCGAGGATCACGATGGCGAAGCTCAACAGGTACGCGAGGAAGACCATGGGACCGGCGATGGCGGTCGCAACCCCGGTGAGGCTGAACAGACCGGCGCCGATGATGAGGCCCACTTCGATGGCCACGGCGTCCCGAAGCCCGATGGCCGACCGCAGGTTCCCCTCACTCATGGGTCCTTCGCGGCGAGCCAGGCCGACCCCGTGACCGATCTGTGCGTCCCAGATGGCTCATCCGTCTTCCCGCGTCGTCAAGGTCATCTGGCCCTCCCAGAGGTCGAATCCCGTCTCGTCGAGGAGCGTGCGCACGAACCGGTCGGGCGGGACGACCGCTTCCGGGGCCCAGACGCCGGGTCGGTCGATGTCCCCCTCGAGAAGGAACGTTGCACCCAGTGCGGCCGACCAGCTTGTGGCCTCCCGCATCGTTGCGGTCCCGCTCGCCCGATACGTCGTGTCGGTCCCGGCTTCCTCTCCTGCGACCTCGACGACGATGGCTCCGCCACTCGGCGGGGGTTCCGCCTCGCTCAATGCCTGCATGCCGACGTACTCCAGATGGGCGGCGGCCACGTCGAGGGGACGGAGCTGGTGCCCGTCGACGGTGAGCTCGTGCTCCGCCGTCAGCCCCAGATCCTCCATCGACAGGAGCGATTCCCGGAAGGCCTCTGGGAGGAAGTTCCCCTTGCAGGAGACGGACACCGCTGGAGAATCGATGACCTCCGGGAGGGTGATGGTCTCGGGATGTCCGAAGTGATACACCGGGACCTTCCCGAACGGCCGGGGGAACTCGAGGACCTCCGCCCCGGTCCGGAGTCCCTGACCGTCGACGCGGACCCCGTCGTGGTGGACGGGAACGTCCCCCAGCCAGGAGTGAAGGAGATGATACGGGATGGCGGCACCCGCCTCCGCACCGATGGAGCGGGTAACTCCGATAAGGACCCGGTCGACGACGTCGAGCCGGTCAATCGCCCGGCGGGCGAGGACGTTCGAGACCCCCGGACTCGCCCCCATCCCCAGGACGGCCGTGACACCGGCACGCCGAGCTGGCTCGTCGTACGTATCGAGTAGCTCCCTCGTGGCGTCGTAATCATCGCAGAGGTCCACGAGGTCTGTTCCAGCCTCGATCGCCGCCTGCAGGACCGGCTCCCCCAGCTCGTAACACGGTCCGACCGCATTGACCACCACGTCCGCGTCGGCACACAAGGAGGCTGTCTTGTGGCTATCAGTGACGTCGACGGCCTCGACACCGGCCAGATCGTCGATCCACCCCTCGAGCGTCCGTCGCACCCGAGCTTCGTCCAGGTCAGCGGCCACGATCGACACCCCCGGGACGAGGTCCAGGAGCGTCTCCACGATATCGCCACCCATCACGCCACCGGCCCCGAGCACCGCGACACGGGAAGGCATAGCAAGAACTCTCGGCGGGGCCATATGAAGATAGGGTCCTTGAGATTGGGCCGGTGTGTCGGGACCGTATTTTGAAGGCCCCATATCCGGATCCACAGGGATAATGGAAGACCCCATCTCTTGATTCCGTCGCGAACCCCCTTCCCCCGCCCCTCCCAAACCCCTCCCGACGGGAGTGCTTATCCACACCCCGGGTGAATCCCCACCGATGCCCGAGATCTACTTCGAGGACCTCACGGAGGGCGAGGTCCAGGAGTTCGGCAGTTACGACGTCACCGAGGAGGAGATCCTCGAGTTCGCGGCCCAGTACGACCCACAGCCGTTCCACACGGACCCCGAGGCCGCCGCGGAGTCGATGTATGGCGGGCTGATCGCGAGCGGATGGCACACGGCGGCCATGGGAATGCGAATGGTGGTCGATGCGCTTCTCGAGGACGCGGCCTCCCTCGGGGCCATCGGGGTGGACCGGCTCCGGTGGCACGAGCCGGTCAGGCCTGGAGATACCCTGTCGGAGCGTATCGAGGTCCTGGAGAAGCGGCCGTCCGAAAGCGACCCCGATCGGGGGGTGGTCCGCATCCGGATGGCGACGCTGAATCAGCGCGACGCGGAGGTCCTCTCGATGGAGAGTATCGTCCTGTTCGGCCGGCGGAACGGGGATTCGGCCGGCGACGAGGACATTGAATAATACAGTCCGTTTCTGGAGAACTCGCAGAGGAACCCCGGCGGGACGGCGTTAGGGTTTGGGGAGGAAGACCGTCACGACGTTTCCGCGCGGTTCGTTCTCCGCGAACTCGAGCGTCCCATCCGACCGGCGAACGACGAGATTCACCAGCCACAGACCCAGGCCGCTTCCGTGATACAGCGGCCCGAGCGCCTCCTCTCCGATGAGCACGTCCCGCTCCATCTCCGGTATCCGGGGCCCGTGGTCCGCCACACTGATGGCCACGGTGTCCGGTCGCTCGGCGACCGTGAGCTCCACCTCCGGACGGTCCACGTCGGCATGCTTGACTCCGTTCTCGACGAGCTCCTCGATGGCCTGGCCGATCGCCAGGCTCGCCGTTACCGTCGCCTCCTCGGGGGTCGAGACGGAGATGTCAGCATTCGGGTACCGCTCGCGGATCCTGGAAACGGACTTCTCGACCGTCCGAGCGATGTCGAGAGTCCGGGCGGGCGGCGGATTCGAGAGGAACTTCGTGATCTCCCGCTCCTTCTGGACGGTGCTCCGGAGCTTCGAGCCCGCTTCGAGAATCTTCCTGGCCCGATCGGCGGTCGATTCGGTCCAACCGGGGGTGGGCCCCATATCCTCCGGTTTCGATTCCGCTTCTTCTCCCACGCTCTCCACTCCCCCTTCCTCCTCGGCGATCATCCGGGCGTACCCCTCGATGACGTTCATGTCGTTGGCGAAGTTGTGCTGGAGGACCCGGTCGAGGGCCTTGAGCTGCTGGATGCGGTCCTCCCGGTCGGAGATGTCCCTGATGAGCCCGATGAACCCCACGACCTCGTCGTCGCCGTCCCGCAGGCGGAAGACCGTCGTCTCGCCGGGGAAAACCTGCCCGGAGCGCTTCTGGTACCGTACGGTGTATTGCACGTCCGCCTCCTCATCGTCCGCGATGGCCTGTCCGACCCGCTCGAACTCCGCCTCGTCCTCGTAGATGACCCGGGTCTTCTCCCCCTCGATCTCCGCAAGGTCGTACCCGAAGAGGTCGCTGAAGGCCGGATTGCAGTCGATGATCCGGCGATCGGTGTCTGCCACGAGGATGGCGTCCTGGATACTGTTGAAGAGGGACTCATAGCGCTCCTTCGCGTCGCGCAGCTCCTCCCGGAGCTCCCGGCGCTCCGTGATGTCGGTGATGAATCCCTCGAGACGCACCGAGCTGGCATCGTGGGGTCGGACCGGCCGACCCTGCTCCCAGACGCATCGCTCCGCCCCGTCTTTCGTCCGGATCCGGTACGTGATGGTGAACGAGTCCCCCGACTGGATGGCCTCCTGGACCGACTCCCAGACGCGGTCGCGGTCGTCCGGATGGATGATGTCCCCGCCCCAGCTGAGCTCGCCCCCCTCGATCTCCTCGGCCCGATAGCCCGTCAGCTCCTCGCACCGACCGCTCACCATCTCCATGGGCCAACCCCGCTCGTTCCGACACCGATACACCACGCCTGGAAGGTTGCTGATGAGCGTCGAGAGTCGCCGTTCGCGCTCCTTGCGCTCGGTCACGTCCCGGAGCGCGGCCACGTCGCCCTGGATGTGCCCCTGCCGATCCCGGAGGGGATAATAATGGACGTCGAGGGTGCGCTCCTCGCCGTCGGCATTCGTCCGCTGCATCTCGAAGGAGACCGGCTCCCCCTCCCGGACCCGCTCCAGCTGCGGGCGGATCCCCTCGAATCGCTCCGCCCCGATGACGTCCGCGATGGTCAGGTCAGTGAGGTCCTGCTCGAGGGGGATGTCGTGGAACTCGCGATACCGGGGGTTGGCGAAGTAGAACGTATTGTCCATGGCCGCGGCGGCCAGCATGTCCGTCGACCCCTCGACTGCCTGCTTGTACACCTGGAGGTTCCGGGCCCGCTCCGTGCGTTCGGTGACGTCGCGATACAGCCAGAGGTTGGCGTCGCCCTCTGGGAGCGTGTAGGGGACGTAATCTCGGGAGAGGGTCCGGCCGTCGGCCATCCCGAACTCCTGGCCCAGGACGCGTTCGCGGTCCTCCAGCAGTGATTCCGTGCTCTCGATGAAGCGCTCCGGGTTCTCGAAGTGCTCTTTCACGTCCTCCGCGGCGGCCGCACAGTCCACCCCGAGCAGGTCCGCTGGCGAAACTGGGATCTCGAAGAGGTCACAGAAGGCCTGGTTGACCGCGATGATGTCCCGGCGCTCGTCCTCCACGAGGACCCCCACCGGGAGGGTCTCGAGGAGGGTGGTGAGCACCGAATCGGTGCGGGCATGGCTCCGCGCCGCGGCCTGGTGCGAGGTGATGTCAGTGAACTGGCAATGTGCCCGCGTGACGGCGCCGTCGTCGTCGTACTCGGCCCGGCCATCGAAGGTCGCGTCCACCACGTGCCCGTCGGCATGGGAGAGGGAGAGCTCCACACCGGAGACCGCTCCCTCCGCGGTGAGCTCCGAGAAGGTGGTTTGAAAGTGGGCCCGTGAATCCTCCGTGAGCAGGTCGCCGAACCAGGTTCCCGTGACCACCTCGCGATCGTATCCCAGGGTGTCGAGCCACGGTGTGTTGACGGCGACGATGATCCCATCCTCGTCGAGGACCTGGTAGGGGAGCGGGGCCAGTTCGAGGGGGTCGAACGCGCCACCGGGTGGTGGGTCCGGATCGTGGGTTTGCTCCCCTCGTTCGGTCATAGCTGCGTATATTATCGGTTTGCATAGATAAAAGGGACCCGCATTTTGAGGGTTTTCAATGAGCGAGCCGGGAACATATCGATCGTTCACCCTCGGTAATAGGGGAGGGTGATCCATCCTCGGTAGTGCGGGACTCGCCCACTGAACCGGGTCACTCCCCCCAATCGAGAATGTGAACCGGGCTTTTCCCAATCGAGAATGATGGACGATGCGACCCCAGTATTAATCCGACACCGGGGTGTGCTACCCGGACACACACCATGGCATCGTACGAACTGGTTGCCGTCGAGGAGCTTCCCGATGCGCCGAATCCGACCAGGCGAAAGAAGGAGGTGGACGAGGCCGTCGGGGCGGAGACGTTCGGGTTCAACCTGTACGTGGCCGAACCGGGCGAGCGGCTTCCGTGGGGCACCCACCGACATCCGAACCACGAGGAGCTGTTCTACGTCGTGGAGGGGGCACTCGAGGTCGAGGTGGAGGGAGACACGGTCACTGTTGGGTCGGGCGAGGCGCTGTTCATCCCGATGGACGTCTCGAATATGGCGAGGGCCGTCGGCGAGGAGCCGGCGCGCGTCGTCGCGGTGGGCGCCCCGAAGGAGGCTGATGACTCACTCATCGAGGAGAGATGTCCGTCCTGTGGGGAGGTATCGGATCGAACCCATCGCGTGGAGGGCGAGGCGTACGTGCTCGAATGTACCGCCTGTGGGGCGGATGTGGAGCGGTTGACGCCCGGCCCGGATTGAGCGGAGGTGAGAGCGGCTTTGCGTGGCGGCGTGATGGGGCAAATGGCTCCGTATCGGTCTCTATCCAGGAACCCTCACCGGAGAATCGCGCCAACTCCCACCGAACGGAGCATCAACCGTTCACAGATTCGAGGAGTTTCACCTCGACGTCGTGAGGCCCGTATTCCGTCTCCAGGGAGACCGTATCGACGATGGCGCTCCGTGCCTCCCGGCGCCACCGGTCGACCGCGTCCGCGTGGAGGTCGTGATGGCGCTCGACACTGTAGGTTTCATCCGGGTCCTGTCGAAGCGCGTCCTCGGTCTCGTCGGGGTGGGGATACGTGGGCGGGTCTTCGAGGAGGTCCGACGGGGGGATCTCGATTGGCGCCGGATCGGGCTCGGCATCCACCGCACTCACATCGGCATCCTTTCGATGGAGTCGGGCGCGCATTCGCCCGTGGAACGGGGGCGTGACCCGCAGGACGACGTTCGCATCCCGCTGCACACGGGCTTCGTAGGCCGCCACCACATCCTCCGCGGTGACCGCGACGGACCGGATGTCGCGGGGATCCGAGGATTCGCCGGGCACAGGTCCGTGCTATCGGGCCAACCCATTGAGTCTGCCGGACGGGGTCCGGAATCCACGACCCCCTCCCTGGGTATTCGCCATTCGAAATGGGTTTGGAACTGGGAATCGCTGCCGGGTGAGGGGTAATGGGCGCGGCGGGTTGCGGAGCGGGATGTTGCGCGACGGGTTGCGGTGCGGGACGTTGCGCGGCGGGTTGCGGTCCGGGGCGTTGCGCGGCGGGTTGCGGTCCGGGGCGTTGCCTAACGGGGCAAAGCCGTGGAGAACAGATTTCGCCGGAAGCCCTGCATTCGAAACCGTCCCACTGTTGGATGGGAAGAGAGATGACAGAAAACGACCCGAGTGCGGCCCCGTACGTTTATGACACCGGCCAGCATTGAATGAACACACCGTCGAAGCAACCTTCCCACTCCAGATTCAGGGCGCGTCTTCAATCCCCGTGCGGCTGACAGCCCACCCGATAGATAGACCCATTGTAAGAGACGAGAACAGAGCCAGAATCGTCCCCGGCCGGGGCGTTCTGATACCGACAGCGGACATCATGCGCGGCAAGGAACTGTGCCGCCCGGCGCTCGTGTTCGTAGCCCCGGAGCTGGAGGTAGCACCGTCGGAACCCCTGACTGTCCGTGGAGCAGAACGATTCGCGGAAGAGGTCCTCCCGGATCTCCGGAACCTCCTCCATCGACGTGATTGTTCCATTGGCCGCCCCGTCAGGCACCTCGCGGGCGGTGATGACGTACCCCCAGCCCCACCCGATGCCGAACCCGAGGAGGAGGAAGATGAGCACCACCGGGACGATAGACCCTATCAGAGCTGGGTTCGCACCCGAGCGGATCCCATATTGAATGCGGAGGAGCAGGGCGGTGGTGAGGATCGCAATGAGGAGAAGGCCGAGGGCGACCAGGAGTGCGCCCAGCCCGGCGAAGCTGGCCAGGAGGAAGAGGACGAGGGGGGCGACGAGCAAGCCGACTGCCCTCCCCAGGTATTCCAGGGCCGCCTGGCGGGTGCTCACGTAGTGGGCGATCAGGGTGGAGCCGATGACCGCCACGACGCTGATGGTCAGTCCATGGGTCAGGATCGCGGTCCGGGTGGCAGCGGATGGCCCGAGGCGCAGATAGAGAAGGTGGTAGATGCCCTGTTGGATGCCCACAGTGAGGGGGAGGAGTGCGAAGGCGATGACGGCGGTGGCTCCCAGCCCGAGGAGTCCGTATCCGAGTGCGATCCCGACGGCTTGCAGGTCGAGCTCGGAGAGGTTCATGGCGGATTGTCGGGGAGTGGCCGTTCACTCGGGCAGGTGCTGGGCCTGCCTGTGGGCTCGGGAGAAAGGGATCGGGGGGCACTCGGGCGGCCATCGGGTGGGAAACAGGTCACTCCCTGGCCCATATTCTAGAAGGGTCGCGGATGGAGGAAGTGCTTTCCGGGAAGAGACCCGATTTCGGTGAGATTCGAGTGTTCCTCGGCTCGGTTTGGGTCGAGGAAGACCCGGGAGAGACCACCGGGCGGCAGGACCGAGGAGGGGAGGTCGCCGTTCGGAAAAGGGGAAGAGGTCAGTTCGAGGAGGGAGACCGGTTCAAGGAGGGTGAGGTCAGTTCGAGGAGGGAGACCAGTTCGAGGAGGGGAGTCGACAGGTCGAAAACGGTGTTATCGGTCCATAGCGGATGGACAGTCAGTCCGTGGGGCGGTGGGCGTCATGCTGTACAAGACGTACTGCTGTTGCCCGTGTCCGTGACGGACCGACCTCTCAACAATCCGTGTAGAATCGAGGGCAATCGGGGCGAATCCGGGTGAATTCGGGTGTCCCGTTCCGCGGATATATGTCCTCGCGGCTCCCCAGGTATCGAACAGGAGCGATCACGATGCAGGACATCACCCGCCGGACCCTCCTCTCCGGCATGGCAGCCGGGCTCGCGGCGACGAGTGGGTGTCTCGAGGCGCTGACCGGCAGTGGCCCATTGACATTCTCCTCCGCGCCGGCGCGGGTCGAGGAGGCGGTCCTCGAGGAAACCGGGTATCGGCTATCGAACACAGAGTCACCGACCGTCTCGCGCGAGTTCACCGTGGCGGGCCAGACGCGCTCGGTCGAGGTCACGAACCACGTGGCCCTGTACGAGAAGTCCGTGGATCTCGGCCCGATGGGCGAGCAGCGAGCGGGGGTCTTCGGGGTCTTCACGACGCCCCAGGTCGACATCGTCGGCCAGACACTCAATCCAATCGCCGAGCTCTCGGATCGAGACCTGCTCCAGCGGTTCCTCTCCCGATTCGAGGGGCTCTCCGTGGGGGATCAGCAGGGAAGCGAGACCGTCTCGACGCTCGGGAAGAGCGTCACCGTCGATCGGTACGACGGGACCGCGACGTTCCAGGGCCAGAAGCTCGATATCTTCGTCCACCTGGCGCGGTTCAATCACGGTGAGGACATCGTCGTCGCCGTGGGTGGGTATCCGAAGCAGCTGCCCGGCGGAGGTGAGGATATCCTGGCGATGGTTGGTGGGTTGACGCACTGAGGGGTTGCAGCGGGTAGTGGTTGGACGGGCTTTCCGTGGACGTTCAGCGTCGGAAGGGGTGGGGAGGGAGTCAGGCGGTTCTCTGACGAGCGTTGGCTGAAAGGTAGATGCCCGAACATCCCCTTGCTGTAGTATGCAATGTCACTAGCGAGCAGACTGCCGAAAGCCCCCGGGCGCTCGACTCGGGTGGCTCGCTGCGGTCCTCACTCCACTC
>JBDGRH010000181.1:0-13687 GCA_042218225.1 Halodesulfurarchaeum sp.
GTCGTGCTCGACACGTTCGCCCCATAGACCTCGAAGTACCAGGCCATCGGGAGCCTGTCGAACCAGCCGGTGTACCCGCCGTCCTCGATGCTCAGGGAGAGGTCCTCGGCCACGTCGTCCGGGGCGTAGAAGTCCTCCCCGTAGAACGTCACGTCGACGCCCTCGTTCGCCGCGGAGATCCGCTCGATCTCCCCGAGCGTCGGCTTCATGTCGCCCGCGGGCTGGGCGTACTGGACGACGGGGTTCTTGGGATGGGTGGGATAGACGACGTTGATCGCCACCGCTCCACCGATGGTCGCGGTCAGAGCCACGAACGACAGTACCACCACCAGGGCTGTGGTCCGCCCGTCGTCCCGGGCGATCGCTTCTCGCCCGCTCCGGAGGACGAGGGCGAGTCCAACGGCGGCGGGCACAGCCAGTGGTACCAGGACGTGGACGGCGGTCCAGCCGGCCATGATATCCACCACTGCCGGATATCCCACCACGCTGGCGAGCGCCCAGTAGAAACACGCCGCAACGAGGTCCCGAGGGCCCGCCGGCCGGTATCGCTCGGCCACGAATCCGATCGTGCCGAACAGGACCGGCGTGGCCCCACCCACTCCCAACACGAGCAGGAGGTGGCCAAGGAACCGGGGATAGGAGTGCTTCTGCATCCCCGCGCTCGCCCAGAGGTCCGTGAACTTCTCCCAGGTGCCGAGGGTCGCTGCGTCGAGGACGTCCGGGAGGCGTGCAGGATTCCCGAGGGCCCTATACAGGTCGGGCTTCGGGGCATAGAAAGTGACCACCACCACCGCCAGCACCAGGACCGACCCGACGATCGGATAGCGCCACGACCAGAGTGACCGGAGAGTTCGCCGGAGCCACCGCTTCCCGATGGCCTTCCACGTATCGTCGGTGAAACGCGCAATGAAGAGGCGGTGGTCGAGGAGAAGCACCAGCGCCCCACCCCAGGCCAGCGGGTAGAGGAGGGCGTTCTCCTTGGTCGTGGCACCGAGGCCGAAGACGAACCCGGCGGCCAGGAGATACCGGCCCTTCCCGGTGTCGATAGCCCTGACGGCGAGGGCGAAGGCGGTGAATGCCATCGCCGCGAGCAGGAGGTCGTTCCGCATGAACCGGGAGTAATAGAGGAGGACCGGATTGAGCGCCAGGAGCGCCCCGAGGATCACGACCTCGCTCGACCGGAGCCGCTCCCTGAGGAGCCAGGCAGAAAGCGGCAGGAAGCCGCCAACGAGGGCCACGACGAGTCGCATGCTGAAGTCCGATGGTCCCAACAGGTCGAAGACGACGCCGTTCACGTGCGGCAGGAACGGGCCGTGGATGATGGCCCGGTACTCCCACCGGCCGACGGCCATGTAGTGGAGAATCCAGTGCGCGACTCGGGCCTCGTCCTGGTGGGCGACCCGCGCCCCGAGGCGGAAGAGGCGTGCCGCCAGGGCAACGGCGGTGAAGACGAGAAGGAGCGGGAGTGGTCGGCCGAGGACCGTCCGACCGGGCCATCGGCCGTCGACCGACCGGGGACCTCGCATACCCGCCCGTAGCGACGTGGGGGATATGTGCCTTCTGAAGCGGAGGGACTCCTGCGCTCTGAAGCGGAAGGACTCCTGCGCTCTGAAGCGGAAGGACTCCCGCCCTCTGAAGCGGAAGGACTCCCGCCCTCTGAAGCGTGATGCGTCCACACACGTGCCGACCCGATGGGGCTGCGCCGTCGGCCGATTCAACTGTGAACCCACAACGAGGTCTACGGGCGTGACCGACACGGAATTCGCGGCAGCAGCCGAGACGGCTCGCCGGAACACCACCGATATCCCACGGGCTCGTCACGTTCAGCAAACTTTTTCGGTGTATTGACCGAATACTCGGATGGACCATGGACGCCGAGGACCTACAGGCGATGCTCGAGAAGAACGGGGAACTGATGGTGGCCGTCACCGAGTTCGACGAGCCACTCGAACTCCACCTGCACGACACGGAGATCGGCGAGGAGATGGTACGCCTCGAGCTCACCGACGGCGTGTTGAAGTTCGAGACGGACGAGGTCGTGGGCGCGTGGCAGCACACGCACTCACTCGCCGACCTCGGGCTGGAGTGAGCAGCCCGGCTCCCACCCCCGGATAAACCGCTCGCGGTGGGAGAAGGAGTTCTGTGCGTTTTTTAGGGCCTGCGGCGGGTAGAGATGGGTATGTCATCCGAGACCACACCCGTCATCGCGGCGGCGGTGCGCACCCCGCAGGGGAAAGAGGACGGCGTCTTCGCCGACACCCGGCCGGAGGACCTCTCGGTCCCGCTCATCGATCACATCCTCGAGGCGAACGACCTCGCCCCGGCCCTGATCGACGACCTCATGTGGGGCGTCGCCCAGCAGCGAAAGGAGCAGGACAACAACGTGGCCCGCGTCATCGCGCTCCTCTCGGAGCTGGGCGAGGAGACGCCGGCCACGACCATCAACCGGTGGTGTGCCTCCTCGATGCAGGCCCTCATGAGCGCGAGCGACAGCATCCGGGCAGGGCAACGCGAGGCCGTCATCGCCGGCGGCATGGAGAGCATGACCCGCGTCCCGATGGGCGACGACTCCTACCAGCACCTCCATCCCGGTCTCGCGGAGCGGTACAACGTGCCCGAACTCCAGATGGGCATGACCGCCGAGGCCGTCGCCGAGCGGTTCGACATCAGCCGCGAGGCCCAGGACGAGTACGCCCTCCGCAGTCACGAGCGGGCCGCCGAGGCGACGGACTCCGGCCGATTCGACGACGAGATCCTCCCCATCGAGACCGACGACGGCCTCGTCGAGGAGGACGAGGGCATCCGGCGCGATACGTCAATGGAGGCACTCCAGTCACTCCCGACGGTCTTCAAGGCCGACGGGACCGTCACCCCGGGCAACTCCTCGCAGATCTCCGACGGGGCGGCGGCCACGCTCGTGACGAGCGAGGCCTTCGCCGAGGAGCACGGCCTCGAGATCATGGCGCACGTCGGCGATCACAACGTGGTCGGGGTCAATCCGGAGATCATGGGAATCGGTCCGGTGCCGGCGACGAGGGGACTGCTCGAGCGGACCGGCGAGGACATCGAGGACTTCGATCTGGTGGAGCTCAACGAGGCCTTTGCCTCCCAGACGGTCTACAGCAAGCGCGAGCTCGGCGTCCCGGACGACCAGTTCAATGTGAACGGCGGGGCCATCGCCATCGGGCATCCCCTCGGGGCCAGCGGGGCACGGCTGCCGGTGACGCTCGTCCACGAGATGGAGAAGCGCGACGCCGAGAAGGGGCTGGCGACGCTGTGTGTCGGGTTCGGGCAGGGTGGCGCCATCACGTTCGAGCGGCGGTAAGCGCGACTCCCGTTCGGCGGCTCCCCGGCCGCCATCGCAGTCAGGTCCCGTTCACGTCTCGTTCAGGGCCCGCATCTCCAGCTCGAAGCAGGTCCAGCAGAAGGTGTGTCCCTCGTCCTCGGCCGTGTGCCGGTTGATCGACGTCGCCGAGGAGGGGTAATCCGGGCAGAGCCGGGAGGTGTGATACTCCGCGGTGTCGCCAGCCTCCGCCGGCACGTACACGACCAGCTGGTCCGACCGCGAGGAGAACGGGGGCGACCGACCCGGGCCACTCCCGTTGGCCCCCTCGGTCCCCGAGGGCCCTTCCTCGCCCCCATCAGTCCGCCTGAACCGGTGGGCAATTGCTTTGGCCACCTCGGCGGGCCGGGATTGGCCGGGATGCGCGCCCATGGGGTCGATAGGTATGCAGTTTTCCCATATATAACCCGCGGACGGTTGGGCAGGATTCACCCGGATTTTCCCTCATCAGCGCCGATAACGGGGTTCGAGATTCGTGTGAAAACCCATTTTATATATCTGTGAAACCCGGCGGGCGGTCGGGCACCATCGTCTGCCATCCCGGCATACCGAAAAGGGGGGAGTTGCGGTTTACGGGACTGGACGGGGGTCGAGACGGTGCTGAACCCAGCGCGACACGCCGTCGACTCCCGTCCTCAATCGTGGGGGTGACAGTACTCGAGCGCCTCCCTGACGCCCTCCCGTCGCCCGAGGAAGGTCAGGTGATCCCCCTGCTGAATCTCCGTGTCCGGGTCGGGAACGCGGGTGTCGCCATCGCGCGAGAGCAGCGCGATGATGACGCTGTTCGGGAGCTCCGCGTCGAGCTCCTGGATGGTCTTCCCCACGTGTCGCTCGTCGGTCACCTCCGTCTCCTGGACGTCGCCGCTCCGGCCGATCTCCGTCATCCAGTTCGCGAGCGCGGGCCGCTCGATGATGTTGTCGATGCCCCAGGCCGTGGCCATCGCCGAGGAGACCGTCCGGACCCCGAGGTCCTCGAACGCGTCGACGTTGTCGGGGTTGTTCGCCCTGGCGATGATGGTTTCCACGTCGAACTTCGAGTCCGCGAGCTGGGAGACGAGCAGGTTGGCGTCGTCGTCTCCCGTCGCGGCCACGACGATCTTCGAGTCCTCGATGCCGGCCGCCCGCAGCTCGTCGGTGTCCGTCCCGTCCCCGATGTGGACGGTGTATCCTTTGTTCCGGGCCAGCTCGACCATGTCCCGGTCCCGCTCCACGATGACGACGTTCTCCCCGCGATCCTCCAGACGCGCCGCAAGCGCCCGGCCCACGGTGCCGCCGCCGATGATGAGTACGCGCATTGGTATCACGTCCAGTCGCTCGCCGATGTGGCGGGCCAGCCCACCCTGGACCACCACGGTCAGGAAGATGGTGAGAAAGACCACCCCCACCAGCGTGGTTGCCGCCCGGGCATGGCCCGCATTCTGGAGTTGGACGGCGAACAGGGTCGCCACGGAGGCGGGGATGATCCCACGCGGACCCACCGCACTGATGAATCCCCGCTCCGCCATCGTGAGGCGGTCGCCGACGGTGGAGGCGAACACTCCCAGGGGCCGAACGACGACTGCGACGAGCAGGGCCACGCCGAGCCCGGGGAGCCCGATCCGGAGCAGGTCCTGGAAGGAGATGAGCGCCGCCAGGGCGATGAACACGAAGGTGAGCACCAGGAGCGTGATGTCGCCCTTGAAGGTCTCGATCTCCTCCTCGTACGGGAGGTCGGCGTTTCCCAGGAGCATCCCCGCCGCGGCAACGGCCACGATACCCGCCTCGCTCGCCAGCGTATCGGCGATCCCGTAGGAAAGAAGTGCTCCCGCGAGGACGATGAGCCTGGCGTTCTGGACCGCACCGGCCGCGGAGAGGTCCACGTGCGTGATGACGTACCAGACCACGAGAGCGACTAGGGCCCCCGCGGTCACGCCGATGCCGATCCGTGAGGCGAACATCCTGACCAGGGCCGCGCCGCCGCGCTCGGGGTTGATTACGACCTCGAACATCACGATGGCCAGGACGGCAGCGGTCACGTCGTTGACCACCCCCTCGGTCTCAAGGGCCACCGCGACCCGGTCGCGGACCGGGACGATCTCGAGGATCGGCGTGATGACCGTCGGTCCCGTCGCCACGAGGAGGGAGCCGACGAGGAAGGAGACGTCCCAGGGGGCGCCAAGGAGGAGTCGGACCGCGATGGCCGTCCCGACGAGTGCCACGACGGCCCCGATGGTGACGAGGCGGAACACCTCGCTCGGTGCCTCTCTGAGCTTCTCGAGCTTGAGGTGGAAGGCCCCCTCGAAGACGATGATTGCGACCGAGAGCCCCACGATGGCGGAGAGCGCCCCACCAAACGCTTCCGGGGTCACGAGCCCGAGGAGCTCCGGCCCCAGGATGATCCCGGCGGCAAGCAGGAACACGACGCTCGGGATCTGGAAGCGGTCGGAGAGGACCTGGGCCGCCACGCCGATGGCGATGATGGAGACCACCACCGGGACGAGGGGCGTCGTGGCCACACTCATCGCTCGCGAGCCTCCTGCCGTGGCGGCATCGTTCGAGACTGCGGGGGCGGCCGGGTTAAATCGGTTGGTCCGAGCGAATCGTTCCGCCCGCCGCCCTCCCAGTCCACGTCCCGGGGCGTATCCGGCTGGCACTCGGTCCTGTACCGGGACAGGGCGTTTCACCCACCCTTATTGCCGCGCCCCGGGATGTTTCGCATGGATGACCGAGAAACCTCACCTGGACGAACTCGTGCCGCCGGATCGGACGCTGCTGGGCCCGGGCCCGAGCGACGTCCATCCCCGGGTCCTCCGGGCGATGGCGACCCCCCTCGTCGGCTATCTCGACGACTACTACGTCGAGGTCATGGACGACGTCCGGGCCGGGCTCCGGTACCTCTTCCGCACCGAGAACACGCACACCTTCGCCGTCAGCGGGACCGGATCGGCCGCGATGGAGACCGCGTTCGCCAACCTCGTCGAACCCGGCGAGACGGTGCTGGTCCCCTCGAACGGCTACTTCGGCAACCGGATGGGGCAGATGGCCCGCCGCGCCGGAGGCGAGGTCGAGACGATCGATGCCCCGTGGGGCGAACCCCTCGATATCGAGACTGCCGAGAACGCGTGTGCCGAACACGACCCCGACGTCGTCGGCGTCGTGCACGGCGAGACCAGCACCGGGGTCAGACAGCCCGACGTCGATGGGCTGGCCGACGTCGTCCACGATCACGACGCTCTCCTGGTGGCGGACACGGTGGCCTCGCTCGGCGGGGTGGAGTTCCGGACGGACGCCTGGGACGTCGACGTGGTCTACTCGGGCTCCCAGAAGTGTCTCTCGGCCCCGCCCGGCGCGAGTCCCATCACCTTCAACGACCGGGCGGTGCGGAAGGTCGAAACGCGGGAGACGCCGGTCCGGTCCTGGTATCTCGACCTGCAGGGCGTCTGGGAGTACTGGGACGAGGACCCGGGCTATCATCACACCGGACCCATCTCGACCGTGTACGCCCTCCGGGAGGCCCTCAGGCTGGTGGTCGAGGAGGGCATCGAGGAGCGCTGGGCGCGTCACCGCCGCGTCGCCGGGGCATTGAAAGCAGGGGTCGAGGCCATGGGCGCCCCGCTCGCCGTCGAGGACGAGTACTGGCTTCCCTCGCTCAATGCGGTCTCGGTCCCGGCCGGCGTCGACGACGGCCGCGTGATCGACCGGCTGATGGACGAGCATGGGATCGAGATCGTCGGCGGACTGGGCGCCCTGTCCGGTGACATCTTCCGGGTTGGGTGCATGGGGCACTCGTGCCGGCCGGCAAACGTGACCAACTTCATCTCGGCGTTCGGGGCCGTCCTCGCCGACGAGGGGGCGGACGTCGACCCGACCGCCGGGGCGGAGGCGACGGCCCGGGCGCTGAATCAGTAAGCGGGGCTCGCCGATCGCCCACTACGGAGCGGAGTCCCTCGATCGGCCCACTAGCGTATTGCCTCGGCGAGCGCGGCCAGTCGCTCCAGGTCGTCGATCTCGAGCCACTGGAGCATCACCCGGTCCGCCCCCGCCTCCCCAAGACGGTCCAGGTGTTCTTTCACACGCTCCGCGTCGCCCACGATGGCTCCGGTCTCCCTGTGGTCCTCCGGGTCGTCGCCGTCCAGCACTCGCTCGCGTTCCGTCGCCGTCCGCCAGAACAGCACCCGTGTCATGACGGACCGTCGAACCTCGGCAGGCTCGCGGCCCTCCTCCCGGAGGTAGTCGTCGAGACGGCCGTTCAGCTCCTCGAAGCGCTCGGGCGGGAGGAACACCCCGTTCCACTCGTCGGCGAACCTGGCAGCGATCCGGAGTGTGCGCTCGGGACCGTTCCCACCCACCAGGATGGGTGGCCCACCCGGCCGGTCCGGCCGTGGAAGCAGCTGTGCCCCATCCAGGTCGTAGTAGGTCCCCTCGAAGGTCACGGGGTCGTCCGCCCGGAGCAGGGACGCCACGACCTCGACGCCCTCCTCGAAGCGGTCGAATCGGGCGTCCGGGTCGAGCAGGTCGAACCCGAAGGTCTCGTGCTCGCGCTCCTGCCAGCCCGCCCCGAGGCCCAGTGTCAGCCGCCCGCCGGCGAGGTCGTCGACCTCCTTGGCGAAGCGGGCGATGAACACCGGGTGGCGGAAGGAGACCGGCGTGACGAGTGGGCCGAAAGCGATGTCGTCGGTGTTGTCGGCGAGCCAGGTGAGCGACGTCCAGCACTCCAGGGCGTCGGTCCGAGGTCCGTCGGCGTTCGTGAAGTGGTCTGACCGGAACAGCCCGTGGAACCCGGCGTCCTCGACCGTCTCGGCGATGCGCCGCCAGTCATCCCAGGTCACCCCGTTCTGTCCCTCGATCATGACCGCCACGTCCGGTTTCGTCGTCCCCATTACTCGTGGTGATTCGAGCCGGTCCCAAAACAGGTGGGGTCGGTGCGTCCCCTCCTCGCCCAGTGGACGAGGCGGTCGCGATCTGGAAGAAAAAGACAGCCTCGAACTCGACCCGGTCGAAGATTCCGTGGATCCGGTCGGAGATTCCCTCGAGCCCCTCAGAGATTCCTCGTTCCCGTCAGCGAATGCTGGTGGCCAGCCCGAGAGGGGTCCTTCGGACAGACCGAGGCGAACCGGTTCGGACGAGGGACTGTACCGCACCCGTCTCACGAACGTTTACATACCGTGACCGGACCACCCAGGTGCATGACCTGACCGGGAACCCGGGGCGTTCCGCGGTCGTGCGACACCGCGTCCCGGGCGGGGAACGTGTCGCCTGCAAGCCAACTGGGGTGTCCGTATCCGGATTCACTCCACTCGGGGTATCAGTGGCCCGATTCGGGCCCCCATCCCCTCCCCGCATGAGGCAACGGTTTTGCCGACCCCCGTCCACCCTTCCCCATGGAACTCCAGGTCCTCGGTGGGCGGGTCGAGATCGACGGGTCGCGTCTCGATGCGGACGCCGGTGAGGTGCGCCGGCAGGTTCGGGCCTACGAGCGCGGCGACCGACGCGAGTTCGACCTCCAGGTCACCTTCCCCGATTCCTTCACCGGGCGGGTGATGCGGGCGATGGCCGAGATCCCCTATGGAGAGACGCGGACGTACGGCGAACTCGCGTCCGTGCTGGACACGGCCCCGGTTGCGGTGGGGCAAGGGGCCGGTCGGAATCCCGTGCCCATCGTCGTCCCCTGCCACCGAGTCGTGGCCGCAGACGCCCTGGGTGGGTACTCTGCCGCCGGAGGGCAGCCCCTCAAGCGCCGCCTGCTGGAACACGAGGGAGCACTGGGGGAGGGACGGGCCCGGCCGCCCGCCGGTCAGAACTGATCGAGGCCGCGCTGCTCGGCGGCCGCACGGAGCCGGCGGCTCGTCTCCCACGAGCTCCGGGCACAGGTGGGGAGGTCACCAGTCCGCCGGAGGTACTCCTCCAGGAACGCGATGGTCCGCTGGTCACCGGGATAGCCACTTCCCAGGTCCGCATCGTACTCCCGGGCCAGGGCCGCCACGTGCTCGTCCCGGGCGACCTTTGCCACGATGCTCGCAGCCGCGACCACCCGATCGGATTCGTCGGCTCCGTGCTCCGCGCGAACATCGAGGTCGTGCGGAACCCGATCGGCCACGCGCCTGCCGAATCGGGCCGAATCGGTGTCGCCCGCGTCGAGAAGGACCGTCGCCCCGTCGGTCGCGACCCGCGAGAGCGCCTCGGCATGTGCCTCCACGGTCAGGCTGTTCATGTCGGTCTCGGGGTCGTCGATGCGCTCGACGGCGACCTCGGCGAGGCCGATATCGACGGCCGCCGATTCTTCGAGCCGGGCGGCGAGTTCCTCGCGGCGGTCCGGCGCGAGTTGCTTCGAGTCGTCGACGCCGTCGGGGAGGGACGCGGATTCCGCAGCCACGGCGGCGGCGAACATCGAACCGAGGACTGGTCCCTTGCCGGCCTCGTCCACCCCGATCCTCATGGCCTGCCCGACGGTCGGTCCCGGGTTAGGCGTTGTGTTCGAGCGGCGTCTGGAATATCGCTCGCTCCCATCAATTCAAGGCCCTAACCCGGGTCCGTCATTGGTGCATCTTCCTGGAAAACTCCGAGGTTGCTCCTCGTGCCTCTCCTCGAAACCGAGAAGTAATACTGTCCGACCCACGCGACGTCCGTCGGTGGCGAGTGTGGGGCCGCAGTCAGTCCGAGGGCGTGGGCACCGGCTCGGTCGATACCGTTTCCTCCTCGTCCTCGTCGTCCCCCTCCAGTGCCTCCGCTCGCCGCTCGGCCAGTCGTTCACGCTCCTCGGCAGTCAGGTGGTGACACATCGGTCTCTCCGTTGGTTTGGTAGATATTGACATGGTTAATCCTGTCGACCCCGGTGAGTTCCGTGGGTTCGGTCTGGACCCAGGCATGGTGGCTCGGTCGTTCCTCCCGAGAAGTGTGTTAGATCACCGGAAACCCGTCCTCGGGGTCTATCTCGTCCTGGACTGGCGTGTGCCCTGTCGAGATTTCACTCTTCCGCCCACCGAGGGTCGTCGAGCGGAACCTGTCCCTTGCCTCCGCCCTCCTTGCCGCTCAGTCCGGTGGCGACCGGAAGAACGCCTCGTCCTCGAAAGGCTCGTCCTCGCCCTCCACCGCGATGACATCCAGCGCGGTGACGTGGGCGTCGGTCTCCAGGAGTCCTGCGAGGCTCGGCTCCGTCCGCCCCGCGTCTCCGTCCACGAGTTCCTTCACGTAGAGTCCACCCTCCCCGTGGATCTCGATCTCCGCATGGGTCTCGTCGACGAGCTCCCCGTCGATGTCGTAGACGGTACGCTCGCGGACCTTGGCCGCGCGCCTGTGGGAAACCCGTTGGGGTGTCTCCTGCTCGACGGTGGCACCGTCTATCCTGGAGAGCGCTCCCTGGAGTTCATCTGCCTCGATGGGGTCGGCGAACTCGACTGTCGTCCGGTAGGTCTTCGAGGCGGCCAGCTCCTTCACGCGCTCGACCATCTCGTACGTCGCCAGCCTGATGCCCTCGACCTCGACCGCGCCGTTGGCGAACGCGTTGATGTCGGCCTGTAGAGCGCCCTGGTCGGGGAACCGATCGCGTGGCTCTTCGACCTCGATCACGAACGGGCGACCGGTGCCCAGCATTCGTGCGTCGATGTCCTCCCTCCCGGCCCCGTGGAACGTTCCCTCGCTGCCGTCCATGGCCTCCACGACGGGCGGAACGGTGAGCTGCTCCACACTCTCGGGATATCGGAAGCCGGTCCCGTCGCAGTGGATACAGGGTTCGCCTGCCTGCTCGCCGGTCCCGTTGCACTCCTGGCAGGGCCACTTGGTCTGGGGGATTCCCCGCTCGAGCTTCCGATAGCGACCGTACACGAAAGCCGAGTTGATCTGGGTGGTGACCTCGTCGGCCCCGATGTCGACGAGGAGCTGGACGTCCGGCCGGTCGAAGTCGACCTCCGTGCCCGTCGCCCGCCCGATGGCCTTCCCCACCTCGCGGTTGCACTCGGACTTGAAGGCCTCCCCAGCATCGGGTTCGAGGCCCGCATCCTCCCGAAGGAGACGCTCGTTCTCCTCGATCAGCGGCGGGGTCCGGGTACCCACCTGGTAGGACTCGAAGGTGATCCCCTCGAGCTGCTCTACGGCCCGCTCTGCCCACTCCTCGAACCGCTCGGCCTTCCCCTCGCAGACCCAACACGTCGATGGGGGGTCGTAGGGCTCGTCCTCGGCCATGGCCACCGCCACCCGGAGCGCCTTGCCCCGCTCCCGGTTCGACAGGCCGAAGGAGCGATCTGCGAAGCACCGACCGAGGCAGGGCGCACACACGGGCCCCGCCTCGATGACGGCGGCGGCGTCGGAGAGCAGGGTCATGCTCCTCCGTATCCCGCCGACGGGGACGTATCCTTCGATTTTGCCCCGCACGGCGGCACCATCCGCCCGACAGCCCTGTCCCCCGAACGCGGTAGACCTATGTATCCCCTTTGACAAAATGGGGACGTCATGGTCCTCCATGCGGTCGACGACCTCTCCGATGCCCTGTCCACGACCCGCCGGTTCCTCCTGCCCGTCGAGTGGCGGCGCTGGTTGAAGCTGGCGCTGCTTTCCCTCTTCGTCGCGGGAGGCAGCGGGGGCGGCACCCCGATAAACGGTGCCCAGTACACCCTGGAGGGAACCGAGCTCCCCTTCATGGGTATGCCATTCGGCGACGCCTCCCAGATCGGCGCCGTCATCGAGCAGAATCTGGGTCTTCTGGTGGGACTCATCGCGGTGGTGTTCCTCATCTCCCTGGTCCTCGCCTGGATCTCCGCCACGTTCGAGTTCGCCCTCCTCGAGTCCATCCGGACGGAGGACGTCAAGGTCCGAGCGTACGCCTCCGACTTCGCGGGCCTGGGAACGCGGCTGTTCGCCTTCCGACTCCTCTTCGGCCTCGGCCTGGCAGTCCTCTTCGGCGGGGTCGCCCTCCTCGTGATCGCCCCCGTCGTCGTCTGGAACGATCCCCGACCGCTGTTCTTCCTGGTAGCCCTGGCACCGGTGTTCTTCGTGGTGGCCATCGTCGCGAGCGTGATCTACGTCCTGACCACCGCCTTCGTCGCCCCGATCATGCTCCTCGAGGACCGGGGCGTCATCTCCGCCTGGCGGCGATTCTGGGCGACGTTCAAAGCGGACTGGGAGCAGTTCCTGGTGTTCCTGCTCGTGGGAATCTTCGTGATGATCGCCATCGGGATCGGCGTGGGCATCGTCACGGCAGTGCTGGCCGTGGTGGTCGCCATCCCCTTCGCGATCATCTTCTTCCTGGTCTTTTTCGGGTCGGGCGGGGCGATCGTCCCGGTCGCAGCCGTCCTCCTGGGCATCCCCGCCTTTGTGGCCTTCCTGGCGCTCATGGCCATCGTCCAGGTCCCGGTCCAGACGTACCTCCGGTACTGGGCCCTCCTCGTGCTCGGCGACGTCGACGAGGAGCTGGACCTCATCCCGGAGCAGCGCGAGGCCGTCCGGGTGACCGGCGACTCATAGGTTCAGCACCCGGTCCGGACCGGCAGACGTAACTCGCGAGCCGTCCAGACCCCCATATGCGCACCTTCGTGGTCCTCGGCCACACCGCCACCACCGACCCGGGATTCGACCTGGACGACCTGGCGGGTGGCGCGGGGCGCCTGGACGTCCTCTGTCGGTGTGTCAACTCGGCGTTCTTCCTCTCCCACGACCTCCGGTCCGCCGTGCGCACCTTCCTCGTGCTGGGGGACGACGTCACCATCAGGCTCGAGGGGGGTGAGCTGCGGTATCTCAACCCGGACGAGCGGAACATCGCCTCGCTCCTCCGGCAGGCGCTGGAGCGGGTCGAGGACGCCATTGGCCAGACGGAGGTCGAGAGCACGCCCGGGATATACGTCTCGAAGCGGGGGTTCGAGCCGGTTCTCGAGGCGGCGAGCGCCGAGGGGACGTTGATCCAGCTGCACGAAGACGGCGATCCACTCGTCGACATCGCCCCGCCCGAGAGCCCCGTATTCGTGCTCTCGGACCATCAGGACTTCACCGAGGAGGAGTCGGCATTGCTCTCGGAGTCAGTTGATCACCGTGTCCGCGTGGGGTCGAAGCGACTGCACGCCGACCACACCATCTCGGTGGTCCACAACTTCATGGATACCCAGGGATACACGCGGTACTGAGTGAGGTCTGCGTCGTGATTCTCGGGAGACTGGCGGGTGGCTGGCGGGTGACTGGCGGGTGACTGGCGGGTGACTGGCGGGACGGGAGTGGGCGATTGTCCCGCAGTATATAATGGGTCGGGGGCGGCTTCGAGGTGGAATCCAGCGCGGGCGTCGGATTCGGTGTTTCGGAAGCGTTAAAGCCGGTCCGTCCATCGGTTACGGTGCGGGCCGGTGGGGTAGCTTGGTATCCTTCGGCCTTCGGGTGGCCGTAACC
>JBDGRH010000234.1:0-8520 GCA_042218225.1 Halodesulfurarchaeum sp.
GTCGCCCGGCCCGCGTTCCGGGATTTCAGGTACTCGATGCACCGCTGGCCGACCCCGTCGTCGTCCACCACCACGTGGGCCATCCGCCCGCCAGCGGCCGTCTCGCAGGCTGTCGCGTACTCCTCCGTGACGCTCCCGAGCTCGGCGATCGTCCCGTGGACGCCCTCGATATCCGCATTCAGAATGGTGGAGACGGCCCGGCCGAAGGAGCTGTCCCCGTTCTCCTCCGCCTGGGCCTCGAGGCGGGCGTACTCCTCGCGCGCCTCCCCCAGCTTGTCCTCGACGGACTCGAGATCGCCCTGTCGTTCGGCTTTCTCCGCCTGCAGGTCCTCGACGACCTCGTCGATGTTCTGGTGATTGGTCTCGGCCTTCTCGAGCTCCGTTTCGAGGTCGTCGAGTCGCTCGTCGAGGTCAGCCAGGCGCTCTCGGGCCTCCTCGCGCTCGGTCTTCGCGGTCTCGATCTCGTTCGATCGCCGGCGGGCCTCGTCGAGGAGGCGGTCTTTCTCCCGCTGGAGCTCGTTTCGCTCCGCCTTCAGCTCCTCGAGGGCCTCCTTCTTCTCCTGGAGGTCGGCCTTCAGCTCGTCGAACTCGGTGTCGACGGCGTCGATCTCGGCCTGGATCGACTCGCGCTCTTCGACGAGGTCCTCCCGCTCGGTCTTGAGGGAGGCCTTCTCCACCTTTCGCTCGCGGATGTCCTCCTCGAGCTCCTCGATCTGCTCCTGCTTGCGGTCGATCTTCACGAACGCCTGCCGGCGCCTGTTCTCGGCCTCCTCGATGCGGTCCTCGGCGGTCTCGATGGCGTCCTCCAGCCGGGAGATGTCCCCCTTGATCTCCTCGATCTCCCGCTTGATGGAGAGCTGTTCGTCCTCGCCCTTGCGCTCGATCTCCGCGTTCAGGTCCTCGAGGTCCTCCTCGAGGCGGAGGACGGTCCCTCGCCGCTCGTCGAGCTCGGCCTCGAGCTCCGCGAGCTCCTCGCGGCGCTCCTCGATGTCGGCCCTGGTGTCCGCCAGGTCTGCCCGCTTCTCCTCGAGCTCGGCGGCCTCGATGTAGCTCTCGTACTCCTCTTTCTCCTCGCGGAGGCCCCGGTACTCCAGGGCCGTCTCCCGCTCCTCCTCGAGCTGGGCGAGTCGCTCCTCCTTCTCCTCGATCCGGAGTTCCGCCTCGTTGATCCGCTCCTCGACCACCTCGAGTTCCTCGAATGCCTCCTCCTTCTTCTGATCGAACTCGGCAACGCCGGCGATCTCGTCGATGATCTCCCGGCGCTCGTAGGCGGTCATGTTGATGATGCCCGTCACGTCGCCCTGCATCACCACGTTGTATCCCTCCGGTGCGACCCCGGCGGCGGAGAGCAGGTCCTGGATGTCCGAGAGGTTGACCGAGCGGCCGTTGAGGTAGTAATACGAGTAGTAGTTGTCCTCGGTCTGCTTGACCCGGCGTTTCACCCGGATCTGGTCCACCGCACCGACGTCCTCGCTCCCGGCGGCATTGACCACCTGCGAGCGCGTGATGGCTCTGTCCTCGTTGTCGAGGACGACCTCGACCTGGGCCTCCCGTGGACCCTCGGGACCCTCGCCGTCCTCGTGGGCGGGGTTGTAGATGAGGTCGGTGAGCTTCTGGGCCCGCATCCCCCGCGTCCGCGCCAGCCCCAGGGCGAACAGGATGGCGTCGATGATGTTCGACTTGCCCGACCCGTTCGGCCCGCTGATGGTGGTGAAGTCCTCGTAGAAGGGGATGCGCGTCGTCCGCCCGAAGCTCTTGAAGTTCTCGAGGACGATCTCTTCGATGTACATTGGGTGGGGGTCACCCGACGATGATGTCGTCGTCGATGACGTCGGCGTCGGCCCCGTCGGTCTCCTCCCCGTTCCCGTCCGCGGCGCTCTCGAAGAGGCCGTCGGCGGTCTGGGCGCCCGTCTCCTCGGATTCGGGCTCCTCTGCGATGCCGAGGTGCGACTCGAGCGCTCTGATCCGGTCTTTGGCCTCGACGAGCTCGTCGGTGAGACCGTCGACGACTGCCTCGAGCTCGTTCACCCGTATCTCGAGATCGCCCTCGGGCCGGTCCTCGCTCATGGTACACAGAAGTCGCCTCTATCCCTATAAACAGTACGTCAGACAACCGTAAGACGGTTTGTGTCTGGTGGGGCGGATCCCGTCTCTGTCGGTGGATCGGCCAGGTGCCAGGCCAATTTATAGAGAACCTGACTGGTTCGGGTTTCCGTCGTCCATGGGTGCGCTCCCGGAGATCGATAGGGACGACCTCGAAGGTCGATAGGGGCGGCCTCGAGGTCGATAGGGAGGGCCTCGAAGGTCGATAGGGAGGGCCTCGAAGGTCGATAGCGACGATCGCAGGAGATCTACCCTTGGGGTCTCGGGGGCTCTCTCTCATGCACTGGGCCCCAGGGACTCTTCTCCCACTGAGCAATACTCGGATCGATTCCCCACAGTTCCGGGTGGAGGGAGGATGGCCCGGCCCCACCGGTTCGTCAGCCATAAGCCAGTCCCGGACCAATCCGACCGCAATGCGTTCACAGGCCGCCTCGCCGGAGGAGCTCGCCGCCGTCATCGGCCTGGAGGTGCACGTCCAGCTCGAGACGGACACGAAGATCTTCTGTGGATGTTCGACCGATATCGCGGACGCGGAGCCAAACACGCACACGTGTCCCGTCTGTCTCGGTCTCCCGGGAGCGCTTCCGGTCCCGAACGAGGCGGCCGTGGAGGCAGCCGTCAAGCTCGGGAAGGCGATCGATGCCGACATCCCCGAGCGGACCCGCTTTCACCGGAAGAACTACTTCTATCCAGACCTCCCCAAGGGGTTCCAGATCAGCCAGTACGACGCCCCGATCTGCGAGGGGGGCGAGCTCGAGATCGTGCACCGGGACCAGCGCCGGACCATCGGCATCGAGCGGGCCCACCTCGAAGAGGACCCCGGCAGCCTCCAGCACGTGGGCGGGAGCATCGATACGGCGGAGTACACGCTCGTGGATTACAACCGGGCCGGGGTCCCCCTGATGGAGATCGTCACGGAGCCGGACTTCCGGAGCGCGGGGGAGGTCCGGGCCTTCCTGTCCAAGCTCGAGGAGGTCCTCGAGTACCTGGGAATCTACGACGGGCAGCGCGACGGCAGCCTCCGGGTGGACGCGAACATCTCGATGGTCCCGGACGAAGCGGTGGGCGCGGACCAGCACATCGACGCGTCCGTCCTCGAGGCCGCGAACCGGACCGAGGTGAAGAACATCTCCTCGCACAAGGGCGCGGAGAAGGCTCTCTCCTACGAGATCACCCGACAGCGCAACGCGATCCAGCGGGGCCGGGAGGTCGAACAGGAGACCAGACACTGGGATGAGTCCCGCGGAATCACCGTCTCGATGCGTTCGAAGGAGGCAGAGAAGGACTATCGCTACTTCCGGGAGGCCGACATCCCCCCGCTCGAGGTGGCCGACTGGAAGGCGAAGATCGACATCCCCGAGCTCCCGGAGGCCAGACGGGAGCGTTTCCAGACGGAGTACGGGCTCGACGCGGAGTCCGCGGACAAGCTCACCTCCACGAAGGAGGTGGCGGACTTCTTCGAGGACGTCGCGAGCCGGTTCGACGCCGATCTCGCCGCGACCTGGGTCGCCGATAATCTCCTGGGGGAGCTCAACTATCGCGACATGGCGATCACGGACGTGTCCGACCGCCTCGACGAGTTCACCCGACTGATCGAGCTCGTCGCGGAGGACGAAATCACGGAGAAGAACGCGAGGGAGGTGGTCCTGCGGACCATGCTCGACGAGGGCCACGATCCCGATACCATCGTCGACGCCGAGGGGCTCGGGAAGACCGATGCGGACGAGGTCGCCGCTGCGGTGACGGCTGCCATCGAGGAGAACCCGGAGGCTGTCGAGGACGTGAAACGGGGCGAAGACGGCGCCATCAACTATCTCGTGGGGCAGGTCATGCAGAAAACAGGCGGGCGGGCGGACCCGGGGACGGTCAACGAGCTCCTTCGCGAGCGCCTCGGCTAAGTGGCAGACTCATCGGGGAGCTCAGGGCACAATTCGGGTTTGGGCGTTTCCGGCGTTGCCTCGATTGGTGTGCTGGGATCGGGAGTTGACCTGGACGGTTTGTGGTTGGTTGGTTGGTTGGTTGGTTGGTTTCTTTGGGGTTCCGACGGGGGGTTAACCCGGGGTCGTTCCCCGAGGGCCCGGTGCGTCCGCGAGCTCGTATTATCAATGGGAGATCGTTATCCATGGGTAGATCGTATTATCAATGGGTATTATCAGCGCTGACTGTTGGGCCGACAGCGTTAAATCCGCCCCTTCGATAGGCTGCAGCGTCCAATGTCCCTGAAGTGGCGCCAGGACCTGCCCGCGGACTGGGAGGACGTCCCCGACGACCCGCCCGAGTCCGAGTCGGACTTCGTCATCGAACCGCTGGACGACGGGGTCGTCATGCTCCCCCTGACCGCCAGCATCGACCGCGCCAACGCCAACGTCTATCTCTACTGCGACGACCGACACGTCGCCTCCCTGGGCGAGGAAGGCGCCTGAGGGTGGATTCGACGGTCCCCCTTGTGACCAGACGCTTTCCGATCGACACCTCCGCCATCCAGCGATCACCCGGTGGAGCGGGGGACGAAATCCTTACAAACCGGCTCGGCCTACCCCCGAGGGACTCCGGTGCCCGGAGGTGTCCCCCGTGGAACTCATCATCACCGAGAAGGACAACGCGGCCCGTCGCATCGCGGACATCCTGAGCGACGGGGCCGCGAGCACGGAACAGGTCGGCGGCGTCGACGTCTACAGCTGGGGGACCCACCGGGTCGTCGGGCTCTCCGGACACGTCGTCGGCGTCGACTTCCCGAGCGAGTACGAGGACTGGCGCGACGTGGAGCCCGCCGAGCTGGTGCACGCGGACGTGAAAAAGCGGGTCACCCAGGAGCGCATCGTGAACAGTCTGCAGCGGCTCGCCCGGCGGGCCGAGGAGGTCGTCATCGCCACCGACTACGACCGCGAGGGGGAGCTCATCGGCAAGGAGGCCTACGAGCTCGTCAGGGAGGTCAACGAGGACGTCACCATCGAGCGGGTCCGATTCTCCTCCATCACGGAGAACGAGGTCCGGGAGGCGTTCGCGAACCCCGACGACCTGGATTTCGACCTGGCCGAGGCGGGGGAGGCACGCCAGGTCATCGATCTGGTCTGGGGCGCGGCGCTCACCCGCTTTCTCTCCCTGTCTGCGCGGCAGATGGGCGATGACTTCATCAGCGTCGGCCGGGTCCAGTCCCCGACGCTCAAGCTCATCGTGGACAAGGAGCGGGAGATCCAGGCCTTCGAGCCCGAGGAGTACTGGGAGCTCTTCGCCGACCTCCAGAAGGACGGCACCACGTTCCGGGCACAGTATTTCTACGAGGACGAGGAGGGGAACGAGGCAGAGCGGATCTGGGAGGAATCGGCGGCCCGGGCGGCCCACGAGGAGCTCCTGGAGGCGGCCCGGACGACGGTCGATTCGGTCTCCCGACGCCGTCGCCGGGACGACCCTCCGGCCCCCTTCAATACGACCCAGTTCATCCGGGCTGCGGGCGCGATCGGGTACAACGCCGGCCGCGCGATGAGCCTCGCCGAGGACCTGTACACGGCGGGGTACATCACTTATCCCCGGACCGACAACACGGTGTACCCGGATGATCTGGATCCCGAGTCCCTCCTCGAGGTGTTCGTGGGGACCGAGTTCGGCGACGACGCGTCGGCGCTCCTCGAGAAGGACGACCTCGAGCCGACCCGGGGCGACACGGAGACGACCGACCACCCGCCGATCCACCCGACGCCGGATGTCCCCGACCGGGGCGACCTCTCCGGTGACGAGTGGGAGATCTACGAGCTGGTCGTGCGGCGGTACTTCGCCACGCTCGCGGACCCCGCCATCTGGGAGCACCTCCGTGTCGTGACGGGAGTGAACGAACTCTCCCTGAAGGCGAACGGGAAGCGGCTGCTGGACCGGGGATATCACGCCGTCTATCCATACTTCAATACGAGCGAGAACCTCGTCCCGGACGTCGACGAGGGCGAGACCCTCGACATCACGGAGGTGGTCCTCGAGGACAAGGAGACCCAGCCACCCCGCCGGTTCGGCCAGTCTCGCCTGGTGGAGAAGATGGAGGAGCTGGGCATCGGGACGAAGAGTACCCGGCATAACGTCATCGAGAAGCTCTACGATCGGGGATACGTGGAGGGAGACCCACCCCGACCGACGCGGCTGGCGATGGCAGTGGTGGAGGCGGCCGAGGAGTTCGCCGACCTCATCGTGAGCGAGGAGATGACCCGGGAGCTGGAGGAGGACATGACCGCCATCGCGAACGGCGAGAAAGGTCTCGAGGACGTGACCGAGGAGTCGCGGGAGGCACTGGACCGCATCTTCGAGTCCCTCGCGGAGTCCCGGGAGGCCATCGGTGAGCACCTGCAGGAGTCTCTGAAGGCCGATAAGACGCTTGGGCCCTGTCCGGAGTGTGGGGAGGACCTTCTCATCCGCCGAAGCCGCCGAGGATCGTACTTCGTGGGCTGTGATGGGTACCCGGACTGCCGGTTCACGCTCCCGCTTCCCAATACGGGGGAACCGCTCGTCCTGGAGGAGCGCTGCGAGGACCACGACCTCCGCCACGTCAAGATGCTGGCGGGACGGAACACCTTCGTCCACGGTTGTCCCCGATGCAAGGCGGAGGCCGCCGACGAATCCGAGGACCGGGTCATCGGAGAGTGCCCGGAGTGCGGTGACACGGCGGGCGGTGAGCTGGCCATCAAGCACCTCCGCACCGGGTCCCGACTCGTCGGCTGTACCCGCTATCCGGACTGCGAGTACTCCCTCCCACTGCCGCGCCGGGGCGACATCGAGATCACGGACACCGTCTGCGAGGAGCACGACCTCCCGGAGCTGGTGGTCCACAGCGGCGATGACCCCTGGGAGCTCGGCTGCCCGATCTGTAACTACCGCGAGTACAAACGGGAGCGCGCCTCGAGCGACCTCGAGTCCCTCGACGGCATCGGGCCCAAGACGGCCTCGAAGCTCGCCGACGCCGGCATCGAGGAGGTCGGCGACCTCGCCGACGTGGACGCAGACGCTCTCGCGGAAGACGTCGATGGCGTCTCGGCGGCGAAGGTCCGGGAGTGGCAGGCGAAGGCGGATTAGGAAGCTGCACGTCGGCATCGCCCGGTGGGCTTTAATCGTGGCACCCCTAGTGACACGTGAATGCGCCTCGACGAGTACATCGAGGGGCTCAAACCTGACGAGGAGGCCAGGCGCCGACGCCTCGCCCAGGAGAAGTCCTACGAGATCCTCGAGTACGTTGAGGACCTCGAGGACCGCTTCCAGGCCACCCTCCAGGGCGATTCCGTGGTCGGGAGTACGGCCCCCTCGGTGTTCGTCGGGCGCACCTCCTATCCGGACGTCAACGCGGGCATCCTCGCTCCCGTCGGCCAGGAGGACCGGGCCGAGGAGTTCGCCACGAGCGGCACCTGGTATCGGCGGGGGCTCGACATCTCGAATGTGCTCCAGTACCGCACGGGCTTGCTCAACTCCCGCCGGTCGGCCAAGGTGAACGTCCACGACGTCTGGGACGGGTTCGTCGGCACCCAGCGGGAGGTGGCGATCGCCGACCGACCCGTCGACGTCGAACTCGGTCTCGCCGACACCCCGGACTTCGACCTGGACCGGTACGCCCGACCACAGGCGAACGCCCCCAGTGGCCCGAATGCGACCGCAGAGACCGCGATTCTCCGGGAGAATCCCCACGTCCCCCGACCCGTCGAAAAGACCCTGGAGGACGACGACTGGCGGGCTGACGGGGCGATGGCGTATCTCTATCGGCGGGGGTTCGACGTCTACGACATCAACCGTATCCTCTCGGTCGGTGCCCTCGGCCAGCGCGAGAACCGGCGGATGGTCCCTACGCGCTGGTCCATCACGGCGGTGGACGACACGGTGGGGCAGTTCCTCCGGGGTCGCATCCGGTCGAACCCGAGCGTCGACCAGGTGATGGTGTTCGTGAACGAGTATATGGGCAATCGCTACTGGGTCGTGCTGGCCCCGGGGCGGTGGGAGTACGAGTTGGTGGAGATGAAATCGCCGGGGAGCATCTGGAATCCGAACCCAGCGGCGGACGTCTACCTGGCCTCCGCCTCCGAGGGATACGAGGGGCGGACCGGGTACGTCGACGAGACCGCCGGGGCGTACTACGCCGCCAGGCTGGGGGTGCTCGAGTACCTCGACGAGGTCGGTCGACAGGCCAAGTGTCTGGTCCTGCGGGAGGTTTCAGATGACTATTGGGCGCCGGTCGGGGTGTGGCAGGTCCGCGAGAGCGTGCGGAACGCGTTCTCGGATGGCCCCGAGACCGCCGATCCGGATCTCGAAGGGGAGCCGGGGATCGCGGAGAGCTTCCACGGGGCTGTCCGCCAGATTGTCCCTCATCTTCCCATCTCCATGGCAGATCTCCGGCGGAAATCGGAGCTGGTGACGGGGCTCCAGGCCGACCTCACCGATTTCGGGTGATTCCAG
>JBDGRH010000234.1:8620-13601 GCA_042218225.1 Halodesulfurarchaeum sp.
TTCGGGTGATTCCAGGAACCCCGACCACGTGGGATTCCGGGCTCCGACACCCCCGATTGAGAATCCGGCAATCCACCACCGCCGATAGCGGACCCGGCGTGGACGCAGGATTCCGACGCCGCCTTCCGCGACAGAAGGGTTATTCCGACCTGTGCCCGAACGGGCGTATATGGACTCCCTCGTGCTGTTCGTGTCGGGTGTCCCCGGGGGTCTGGAGCTCGTGGTCGTCCTCCTCGTGTTCTTCCTGCTCTTCGGCGTTCCGGCCACGCTCCTCGTCGTCCTCGGGTACAGACACGTGAGGAAACGGGCTCCGGGGACCGACGACGAGCGGATCGACCGGCTCGAGCGGGAGGTCAGCGAGCTCCGCGACCGGATCGAGGAGGAGTTGGAATGAGCGGGGAGGCGCCATGGCACGTCGGGGGTGCCCGATCCACGCACCCGGGGTATGCCGTGGGTGGGGCTGTCCTTGCCGCGCTGGGTGGTATCGTCGCCGCGTTCGTCGTGACGGCGCTCGTCGGCGGGATCCTGGCCGGCCTCGGCATCTCGTTGGCGCCGGTTCCGCAGTTCGGGCTCCTCTTCATCGCGGGCGCGGTCGGGCTCGGTGGGACGGGTATCCTGTATCTCCGCGTTCGGGGTCTTCCGGTCTGGGAATACGTCGGGGCTCATATCCCTTCTGTCAGGGATCTTCTCTGGGCGGGGGCCGGATACGTCGGCGCGCTCTCCCTGATCTTCGCGGCGGGAATCGTGCTCACGATATTGAATATCGTGCCGGATACGGCCAATCAGGCGGCCAAGGCGGGGCTTCAGCACCCGGAGCTCCTCCTCTGGCTGGTTCCGATGTCGTTCGTCGTCATCGCGCCGGCCGAGGAGCTGCTCTTCCGGGGCGTCGTCCAGGGCCGGCTCAGGGAGGCGTTTAGCCCGCCGGTCGCGATCACGGCGACGGCGGCCCTGTTCGCGACGGTCCATTACTTCTCGCTCACCGGGGGTTCCGGGGCCCGCTTTATCGCCATCGCCATCCTCTTCCTCCCGAGTCTTGTCTTCGGATATGTCTACGAGCGGACGGCCAACCTGGTGGTCCCCATCCTCATACACGGGGCCTACAATGCAACCCTCGTGCTCCTGGTGTATATCTCGCTCAAGGTGATGGAGACCGCCCCGATCGCCGCGTAGAAGGTCCCGATGCTCCCCGGTCTGCAGTCACTCCTCGGTCTCTTCCCCGACCGGGATGGGGCCCGACCCCATGACGTCACGAACCGCGTCGACGAAGTCCTGTCTGGTGGCGAAGTACGTCTCCTCGACCTGGTCCAGGAGGTCCGCGAGGCGTGTCGGGCCCTCGGGGGTCCGGATGACCGTCTCGCCCTCCTTCCGTCGCACCTCGCTCTTCTGGATCGCCCAGGTGAGTCTGGCGGCGACCCTCGCGAGTGGAGCGCCCTCGACGGGCTCGCCCTCGCCCAGTTCGACGGCGGGCTCGTCCTCCTCGCCGTTGTCTTCGGCCATGTGCCGCGGTTCTCCGGCGCGCGGATTCAAGCTTTCGATGGGCCGCGGCGGATGAAATGGGGGTGGCTGGCCGGGAAATGGTCATCGCGAATGGTCCACCGAAACCCGACCGCCCTCCCCCGATATGCGCCACGCGTCTGACGCACTGTTATTGTGCTCGACTCCCAAGCGGCGAACATGCCGAGCCTCGGGGAGACGTACGACCGACGGGCCGGGGTCGCGAGCCGGCGCCAGGTGGTCGTCGGGACGGGTGTGTTTCTTTCAGGTGCGCTGCTCGTCGTCGGGGCCATCCTCGCCGGGGCGACCGGGCTCCTGCTGGAGCGGGGGTTTACGGTGTATCAGGGGCGGGAGATCGCCGGCATCCTCGCCGGTCTGGGTCTCCCGGCGGTGTTCGTCGGGATCACCACCGTCCTCCCCGCGACGCGACTCCACCGTGCCGCCGCCGTGGTCGGCTCTGGGCTCGCCGTCTTCGGCGTGATGCTCTTCCGGTACGCCTATCCGGAACACTGGTATTCTGCCCCCGGCGTGCCCACCTCGATGGTGTTCTTCCTCACGGTCGTGTACTTCCTCGGGGTTCTGATTACCTTCTGGTCGCTTTTCACCGCCGTCGCCACGTTCAAGACGCGAAACGACCCGGGCGGAACGGTGGATCTCCGCGTCGACCCCGGCGGGGCGGCGAAGGCGGTCAAGGTGGTTCAGGAGGAGGTCCAGAATGCCGGCCGGGCCCTCAGTGGCCTGGGGGGCATCGGGACCTTCGGCGGGGTCGAGGACACGTCGAAGGACCTGGGTCCGACGCCGACCGCGAACGCCTCCGTTTCCGACGGTGGACAATCGGCGGACGCGGATATCGTGGAGGCGACGGCCGGCGGTGGTGGGGTCGACACCTCGGTGGAGCGGGAGGACGGCGCCGTCGTGATGGACGCCGAGGTCGACGTCGAGCCGGACCGGTACTGCGGGAACTGCGAGCACTTCGATTACACCCGGGAGGGGACCGGGATGCAG
Organism: Halodesulfurarchaeum sp.; assembly: GCA_042218225.1. GTDB lineage: Archaea > Halobacteriota > Halobacteria > Halobacteriales > Halobacteriaceae > Halodesulfurarchaeum. The sequence goes on from JBDGRH010000234.1 coordinate 11,120, forward strand.
CCCTACTGTGGGCTCTACGAGGAGCCGATGGACGACATGGAAGCCTGCAACTGGTGGAGCAAGAACACCTGAAGCTCGTTGGTCCGGATCGGGGGCGCCGCACCGAACAGCGGTCGACACACCGTTACGAGCCCACTCGTATTCAATAGTCTGCCACGCGTTCCGCCACGTCCGCCCAGTGACTGCCCTTCCAGAATACCTGTCCGCAGGATGGACATCGCCACAGCGTCTCCGCGTCCGGGTCCGGGGCGTACTCCGGGACTGGCCCGTCGAACACTCGATCGAGCGTCGAGTTGCAGGTGGCACACCGGGTCGGCTCGGTCAGCTCGAGTTCGAACCCGGCTTGCGCGAGCGCAGCGAGCTGTTCGTCGGTGTCAGTCGCCCTGAGGTACAGACTCGGCTCGTGGCGCCTGGCGAGCTCCCGATCCCTGGTGAGGAGATACCGCGCCTCCTCGCGCGCCACCGCGAGAAGCGCATCGTCGTCCTCTGCGTCACGGTCGAGAGCGTACACCGTATCGTATCCCAGCATCCGGAGGAGCGACGTCAACCCGCCACACATGACGTCGAGCAGGATCCTGGTGTCGTCGGGATCGGGCATCAGCACGTGGATGTCGGCGAGCTGGACGAAGGGCTGCCCATCAGTGAAGGAAATCGGTGATATCGGACGTGGGCCAGGTGTTGAGGACGTCCGTCGCCTCGGCCCATCCGCGGCGGGCGGTGTGTACCCCATAGCGGATGAGGCCGTACTCCTCCGGGCTGTGCGCGTCGGTATTGATCGTGATCGTCGCCCCCTCCTCGATGGCGGCCTGCACCGCACTCCCCCAGAGGTCGAGCCGATGGGGGTTCGCGTTGACCTCGAGGGCCACGTCGTGGGCGGCCGCGGCTGCTCCGAGCTCCCGGGCATCGAAGTCCATCGTGGGACGCCGGTTGATCAGCCGGCCGCTCGGGTGGCCGAGGATGTCCACGTGCGGGTGTTCGATCGCCGCTATCAGGCGGTCCGTCTGGTCCACGTCCCCGCCCAGTGCACTGTGGGGCGAGGCGATGACGAGGTCCAGGTCCGCGAGGACCTCGTCGCTGGTGGTACCGACCGTTCCGTCTGCGGCGATGTTCGCCTCGACGCCTGTCAGGACCTCGATGGCTGCCTCGTCAGCGGCCGCCCGTATCTCCGAGACCTGTTCGCGGAGCTCGGCGTCAGCGAGCCCATTGTCCCCGAAGACGCCGGGTCCTTCGCCGTGGTCGGAGATGCACAGGATCTCGTATCCCTGCTCGATTGCTCCCTGGATCATCTCCTCGATGGTGGAGGCCCCGTCCGACCAGTCGGTGTGCGTGTGGAGGTCGCCGCGGATATCATCGAGTTCCAGGAGCGATGGGAGCGATCCATCTGCAGCGGCATCGAGCTCTCCACGATCTTCGCGAAGTTCTGGCGGTATCCATGGGAGGTCCAGCGCATCATATACCGAGTCCTCGGTCTCGCTGGCGAGGCGGTCGCCGACCCGCTGACCGGCGTCGGGATCTTCCACCGCCGAGACGTCGAATACGCCGTACTCGTTCACCTTCCGGTCCCGCTCGAGCGCCCACTGGCGAAGCCGGATGTTGTGATCCCTCGAGCCCGTGAAGTACTGGAGCGCACTGCCGAACTCCGCGGGATCGACCATCCGGAGGTCGACCCGCATCGCCCCGATACGGACGCTCGCCTTCGTCGACCCGGCCTCGATGACCTCGTCGACCCGCTCCCACGACGTGACCGTCTCCGTCACCGATTCCCCGTCGCCGGTGCCGACCAGAACGTCGACATCGCCGATCGTCTCGCACCATCGGCGGATGGATCCGGCTACCTCGGCCGAGTCGACCGGGTCCAAGCCCTCGAGGAATCCCAGCACGTCGTCGGCAACCGGTCGACTGTCGCCCAGGAGGCTGCGCTCCTGGGCCTCCCGGGCGAAGGCGATGTTGTCGAGGATGTTCTGCTCGGTCTTCGGCCCGAACCCCTTGACCTCCTGGATCTCCCCGGCTCGGGCCGCCTCCTCGAGGTCGTCGAGGGTCTGGACGCCGAGTGCCTCGTACAGGTCGCCGACGGTCTTCGGGCCGACACCCTCGACCCGCGTGAGCGCTGCCATATCCACGGGCAGTCGCTCGCGCTCCTCCTCGAGCTCGCTGATCGCCCCCGTCTCGAGGTACTCCAGGATCTTCTCGCTGATGGCCTCGCCGACCCCCTCGATCTCCTGGATGGCCTCCGGCCCCTCCTCGGCGAGGTCCTCCACTGGGTCCGGGTAATCCCGGAGATTCGTAGCGGCCCGTCGATATGCCCGCGGCTTGTACTCCACGTCGCGGGCCTCGAGGAGGTCCGCGAACTCCTCGAGGAGCGATGCCACCTCGGCGTTTCGACTCACGGCTAACGGACCCCCCGTCGCATGTCCGAGTCCTCCTGGCCCAGGACCTCCCGGAGGAAGGAGATCCACCGCTTCCGGTCGGCAGCCTCCCGGGC
>JBDGRH010000251.1:0-13379 GCA_042218225.1 Halodesulfurarchaeum sp.
CAACCCTCCACCTTACCGGGAATGCCGCCTCCTCTCATTCAAAACCTCCTCGCCTATGGTTACCAACGGCCCGATGGTTGTTCCGCAGAGATGTCCTGCCACCTCCGATTCAGGAGGTGACCCAATCCGGAACGAGGAGCAATAGGGCTAAGACCTCCCGGGGGAAATCGGCATGTGGAAACATCGCATGGTTTCGGATCGACCCGTCATCGATCTCCAGCAGGTTCGACGTACCTACAATGGGGTGGTAGCGGTGGACTCGATCGATCTGCGCGTCGATGAGGGCGAGTTCTTCTCCCTTCTCGGTCCGAGCGGCTGTGGCAAAACCACCACGCTCCGAATGATAAGTGGGCTCGAAACTCCCACGAGTGGGCGCGTCGCTCTCTTCGATGAGGACGTGACGGACGTCCCTCCCCAGGAACGGCGTACCAATCTGGTCTTCCAGAACCTCGCTCTCTTTCCCCACATGACTGTCGAGGAAAATATCCTGTTCGGACTGAAGCACGAGGAGATGAGCGAGGGCGAGAAGGACGAGCGTGTCACCGAAATGCTAGAGATCGTTGACCTATCTGGGTTCGAGTCCCGGAGTGTGACCGAACTATCCGGAGGTCAACAACAACGCGTGGCCCTCGCCCGTTCACTCGCCAAACAACCTGCGGTCCTCCTCCTCGACGAACCCCTCGGTTCCCTGGATCGAAAGTTACGCCAGCAGATGCAATTCGAACTCAAAGAGATCCAGGAGGAGCTGGGGATGACGTTCTTCTACGTCACCCACGACCAGGAGGTGGCTATGACGATGAGTGATCGGATGGCGGTGATGCAGGCCGGTGAAATCATCCAGGTCGGTGGCCCGTCGGAAATATACGAGCACCCGACGAACTCGTTCGTCGCGGATTTCATCGGAGACGCGAACTTCATGGACGGATCTCTCCAGGAGAAAAACGATCAGACGTTCTTCGTCGCCGCAGATTACGAGTTCCCTGTCACGGACGAACCATCGGGAACGTCGGGACGGCTCGTCCTCAGGCCGGAAAATATTTCGATCGGGAGTCAGGCCATGGATACCGAATTCACGTTCGAGGTCGAGGTCGTGGATCGAGTCAATCAGGGACACACCGTGCTTTTCGATGTGGTTCTGGATTCCGGGACAGAGATGACAGTGAGACAGAAAAACCTCGATATCGAGGAGGGTGACAAAACGACGATGGGGTTCGACGAAGACGACTACGCGATTATCGAGGCCTAAACTGCCGTCGCTTCCTCGGCCATCCGTTCCAGGTAGTAGGTAAGGAACATTACAACCAAGGCACCAGCCGTCATCAATGCGGCGACGGCGTTGATCACTGGCGTGACCTGGAATCGGAGCCGCCCGAAGATGAAGACGGGCAGAACCTCGAACTGGAACCCCTGGACGAACAATGCGATGATGAGTTCGTCGAAGGCTGCAGTGAAGGAGACCAGAAAGGACGAAAAGATAGCCGGCTTGATGATGGGGATGGTGATTCTCACGACGGTTTCGAATTTGCTGGCTCCGAGGTCGATGGCTGCTTCCTCGACCGAGCGGTCGAACTCCGAGAGTCGCCCGCTGATGATCAACGTACTGTATGCGGCAGAGAGCGTCCCCAGCGAAACGGCGACGGACCAGAATCCAAGAGGGAAGCCGATTATATTGAAGAACATGAGGAGGGCGATCCCCATCACGACTCGGGTCATCAGGAGCGGGGCGATCGAGAGGTAATTGAGTGCCCTCCATCCCCGAAACGAATCACGAAGCGCCAGGCTCGTGACGAGCCCCAACGTCGTCGCGAGCGTGGCGGAAGCCAGGGACACGTACAGGCTATTCTTGAGGGCTCGAATCATCCCCTCGTCCTGGAACAATTCGTGGAACCATCGCAAGGAGAACTCGGTCACCGGAAGTGTCGTACTCGGGCTGTCGCCAAAGGCGATATAGACGACGAGTATCGTCGGCCCCCACAGGTAGACGTAGACCAGCAGTAGCTCGCCGACGAACGGGAGGTGAGAAATCGTATCGCGGACCCCCATCAGGCGAACCCCCCGAGCGCTTCCCGGAAGCTAATCACCCGTTGTAGGACCGCAATGAGGACGAGGACGATGATAGCCAACACCACGGCAAGAGCCGCACCAAACGGCCAATTGTACGCCGAGAGGAACTGGCTCGCGATGAATTGGGCGATCATGATCCCCTGCTTCCCCCCGACCAAGAGCGGAATGACATACGAGCCGAGCGCTGGCAGGAAGACCAGGAGGAAACCACCGAACGCGCTCGGGAGAGTGAGTGGGAACACGATCTCCCGAAAGATATCCCACCGTGAGCCACCGAGGTCCCGGGCCGCTTCGAAGATCTCCTCGTCGATGCCGGCCATCGCGCTGTAAATCGGGAGGAAGGCCATCGGGAACCATATCTGGGCGAGGACCACGATCACCGAGAACCGCGTGTACAGTAAGGTGAAGTCCTGGCCCACGAGTCCGAAGAACAGCAGGAGTTTATGCACCGTCCCGTTGGTTCCCAGAATTGTCATCCAGGCATACACTCGGATGATGAAAAGCGTCCACATCGGCACGATGATTCCCAGCACCATCGGGTACTGGTATCGTTCCGGGAGTTTCACACCGATATAATACGAAGACGGGTACGAGAAGACGACTGCGAACAGGCCCGCGCCGGCCGCAATAAAGACTGTATTGAAGAATACCTGGAGGTACTGCGTTTGCTGAAGCAACCGGGCGTAATTGGCGAGGGTGTAGGTGGTGACAAAGACGTCCGTATCGGTGGTCGTCTGGAAACTGATTATCACCATGATCACGAGGACGACTCCGACCATCGTCCCATACCACGCGATGGGGATCCCCCGTTTCAGGACGTTGATAACCCTCTCCTCCCGGACCGGGATGGCCGACATGGTGTCGCGGTATGCCCGGTCCAGGGCGTCAAGACCCGCTTCGGCGATGGACATCTGACTCAGGCGCGACTCTTCGCGTTATTCCACGCCTGGGTCGCCCTATTTTGGAGCTTTTTATTGGCTGTATAGGGTTGGAGTTTCTCCATGGGGATGTCCAGCAGGAACTGGAACTTCTGCTTTTTCTCCGTCGACATCTTCTCGAGGAGCCCCTTCTGCACGGCCACTTCGCCCTCTATCTCGTACTCTTTGAGGAGCCGTTCCGGCTTGAGGATGAAATTCATGTACTGATGGGCCGTGTACGCGTGTGGTGCTCCCTTCGGGACCGCGAAGGAATCGAACCAGCCGTTGGTACCCTCCTCCGGGAAATAGCCTTTTGCGTCTTCGACCCCGCTCATATTCCGCAATTGAACCACGTCCCCGCCCCAGATATTCGCTGCGTCGAGTTGATCCTGCTTGATGAGTCGTCTGGCCGACTCGGCCGAGGAGAAGATGGTCTTGGAGTTTCGAATCATTTCGACCAATTTGTCCTCAATCTTGCTCCATGAAACCGCATCCCCCGGGTCCTTATTGATGTCCCCTTTGGCCCCCCGCAGGTGCCAAATTACGATAGACACGTTCCGTCGCCCGTAATCTTTGATGCCCAAGCGAGCGTCGGTATCTTCGAAATAGAGGTCCCACGACGTGATGAGCTCCTTGGGGACGACTCCCTGTTCGACCTTGCTCTTTCGGGCCGCATTCATGTAGATTCCCTGGGCGAAGGGGACTCCCCAGTACTCCCCGTCCGCCTTGACGAAATTTTTCCACGGATCCTTGTCGGCGAGTGGTTTCTGTAGATTCCACCGGTCGATCCAATCCGTATTGATCGGTTGAATCATGTCCTCCTCGCGTAACCTCGTCAACATGTTATTCGACGGAAGCACGAAATCGACGCTATCGGTCCCGGCGGCCTTGAGCTTCGAGTATAGCTCCTGGTTCGACCCGTACGCCGTCAGACTGGTCGAAAGCCCGCTATGCTGCTGCTTGAATTTGTTCAGCATTCGCTGGTGCCACTGTTCGTACCACGAGAACACCACCAGATTGTTGGCGATGGTCTGTTGGCCCCCTTGGCCACCTCCTCCGCCGCCACCGCCGACACAGCCTGCCATCGAGACAATGCCGCCTGCCCCTGCCATACCTGTTGCTCGGAGGACGTTTCGTCGCGAAACCGCGTTGCCACCTTTGTTCCCTGGTGCCATAGAACATACCACCGTGGCGACTCCCAATAAACCATTTGCCTCTCCTGCCGGTTCACGCCAGGTACTCCGCCGTTCTCTCTTTCTCTCGGGCGTCAAATCGACCTGAACTGCTCCCTGTCCGAATGGGTGGACGTAATTGACCCGTGATCGAAGCCGATTACTGACAGGTCTTGTCGACCCCAAGGATGCCCAGTCGGGGATTTGAACCAGAGGGAGACGTTCCGGGTCGCTCGCTGCGCTCGCTTCCCGGGCTGCGACTCCCAGGGCTCAAATCCCCTCCCTTGCGCGCTTCGCGCCCTCCGGGCGCTGCAGTGCTCCGTCGGGGATTTGAACCCCGGTCCTCGGCTCGAAAGGCCGAGATGATTGGCCGGACTACACCAACGGAGCGCACCCGATGCTATCTCCGGTCGTCGTATAAACCCGTCGAACCGGCGAATCGCACCCCTAGCCGGGAACGATGTCCTTCATCCGGCGGCCGGCTCCGGCTACTTCCCCTCGAACTCCGGCTCGCGGTCGCCCATGAACGCCGACATGCCCTCCATCAGGTCGTCGGTGGCCATGAGGTGCCCAAACGCGCTGGCCTCCACCTCGAGGCCTGCCTCCGTATCGTCCCGACCCGCCAGCATGGCCCGCTTCGTGAACTTCTGGGCGATGGGTGGACCTGCTGCCAGGTCGCGGGCGAGCTCCCAGGCCCGGTCCTCGAACTCGTCGTTCGGGACCACCTCGTTGACGAACCCGTACTCCGCCATCGTCTCGGGGTCGAAGCGTTCGGCGGTGAAGATGATCTCCTTCGCCCGACCCTCGCCGACGATGTGCTTGAGGCGCTGCGTGCCGCCCCAGCCGGGAAGCAGGCCGAGGTTGTGCTCCGGCTGGCCGAGCTCGGAGCGTTCCGTGGCGATCCGCATGTCCGCGCAGGTCGCAAGCTCCATCCCGCCGCCGAGGCAGAACCCGTCGATCGCGGCGACCACCGGCATCCCGACCTCCTCGAGTTTCCCGAAGGTCCGCTGACCCTTTCTAGAGAGGTCGATGGCATCCAGGGGTTGGGCACTTCCGGCGAAGCTGGTCGCGTCGGCGCCGGCCGAGAAGGCCCGGTCGCCCGCACCAGTGATGAGGATGGCCCGGACACCGTCGTCGTCCGCGAGCAGATCGACGGCGTCACCGATCTCGTCCACCATCTCGGTGGTGATGGTGTTCATGCGGTGGGGGCGGTCGAGCTCGATGTGGCCGACCTGGCCATCGGTCGTGACATTGATCACCTCGAAGGTGGGTCCAGTGGTCTCCCCGCTCGCGTGGAATCCTGCTCCCGCTTCCGCCAGCTCGGTCAGCTTCTCAGCCGGCTCGTACCGCGGCTCGCCCGTCTCCTCGTGCAGATCGGCGAGCAGGGACTCGATCTCCGCCAGCCCCATGTCGTCCGCGATCTTCGCCGGCCCCTCCGGGAAGCCAGCGCCCAGCTGGACGGCCTGGTCGATCTCGGCGGGATCGGCCACGTCGTCACCGACCAGCTTGGCGACCTCGTTCGCCATGAGGGCCGTGAGCCGGTCGGCGACCTCGTCCGACCCCCCGTCCGCGGGGATGTCCACGCCGCCGTCCTCGTAGTCGTAAAAGCCCTCGCCCGTCTTCTTCCCGAGCTGGTCCGCCTCCACCTTCTCGACGAGGAGGGGACAGGGCGCGTAGGCATCGCCGAGCGTCTCCTCCATGTACTCGAGGACGTCCACGGAGACGTCGATGCCCACCTGATCGGCCAGCTCGAAGCTCCCCATCGGGAACCCCATGTCGTACTTCGTCGTGGCGTCCACCGCCTCGATGGTCGCCACGTCGTCGTGAACCAGCCACGCTGCCTCGTTGAGCAGGGGAACCAGGACCCGGTTCACGATGAACCCCGGGCTGTCCTTCCTGACCCGTACCGGCGTCTTTCCAAGCTCCTCCGCCAGCGCCTCGGTCACGTCGAGCGTCTCGTCGGCGGTGTGCTCCCCGCGGATGACCTCGACGAGGTCCATGCGGACCGGCGGGTTGAAGAAGTGCATCCCGCAGAACTGCTCGGGGCGGTCGGTGACCTCCGAGAGCTCGGTGATGGAGAGGCTCGAGGTGTTCGTGGCGAAGATCGTCTCTTCGGGGGCGTACTCCTCGATCTCGCGGTACACCTCCTTCTTGATGTCCATCTTCTCCGGCACCGCCTCGATGAGGAAGTCCGCGTCGGCCACCGACTCCTCCATGTCGACGAGTGGGGTGATCCGCCCGAGTGCCTCTTCGGCCTCGTCCTCGCCGATCTGCTCGTTCTCGGCCAGCTTCCCGAGGCTCCACTCGATCTGGTCGTATCCCTGCTGGACCAGTTCCTCGTTGATGTCCCGAAGGTTGACGTCGTAGCCGGCGAGCGCGGCCACCTCCGCGATGCCGTGGCCCATGCTCCCCGCACCCATGACCGCGATGGTATCGATGTCTGAAAGCTCCATGCGTGAGAGTCCCATTCCACGGGGATTGAACCTTTCCCTATCGCCCCGCGTGAACGTCTCTCCCGTTTACACACGTGGAAACCGACTCTTCTAGACTGGGGGTCTCCCACGATTCGTCTCCGAGGATGGGAGAGCGGTGGGCCAGGGGGTGGGGAGCGGGGCGGAGTGAAGAGAGGGGAGGGGCGGGGGAGAGGCGGGAGAGGGGTAGCTTGCTGTTTCGATGTCACCGGAGAATAGTCGTCGGCTCATCCCCCTCCGTTAGTTGGTTCTCGGCGCAGGGCGATCATACCGGGGGACTGATTCGACGGCGAGACACGACCCGATGAAGCAAAGTTTACCACGCCAGACGGTTGAAACCCCGAGAGAGGATGGTCGAACACACCCGGACGCTCGGGTTCAAGGTGGCATTCGCCATCGGGCTGGGGACGATGATCGCGGCGGGCATCTTCTCGCTATCCGGGATCGCGGTTGCGGAGGTGGGAAGCAGCGCGGTCATCGCCTTCGTCATCGCGGCCATCGTCGCTGGCCTCACCGCCGCCTCGTACTCCGAGTTCGCCTCCATCTACTCCGAGAACGGCGGTGGCTATCTGTTCAGCAGCCGGACGTTCGAGGATCGGGACCGCCTGGACCCGATGGTCTATTTCATCGGCGCCTCGCTCTTCCTCGGGTACACGGGGACAACCGCGTTCTACCTGTCGACGATGGACCACTGGTTCTTCAGGTTCGTCGTGCCCGGGTGGATCCCGGCCCCGCACGGGACCGTGGCGGTCGTCGCGGCGCTCCTGCTCGGGGCGCTGAATGCGAAGGGGACGGAGGAGAGTGGGGCGTTCCAGCTCCTGGTCACGAGCGCGAAGGTCGCCGTGCTCCTGGTGTTCATCGCCGGCGTCGTGGGCGCGGTGGGCCCTGCTCGGGCGACCGGCCGCTTTGTCGGGGGATTTCAGTTCGAACCGGTCAACATCCTCACCGTGGCCTCGCTCGCCTTCATCACCTTCTTCGGGTTCTCGGCCATCGCGGCGAGTGCGGGCGAGATCGTCAAGCCGCGAGAGACGGTTCCGAAGGCCATCGGGGCGAGCATCCTGACCGTCACCGTGCTCTACACGCTCGTCATCATCGCGATGGTCAACTCGCCGGTCCCGGCCGAGGTTATCGCCCGGGAGGGAGAGACTGCCATGGGTCGGGTGGCATCGGCCGCGCTCGGGCCGATCGGGTTCTGGCTCATCGTGGCGGGGGCGGCGTTCAGCATGGTCAGTGCCTCGAACGCGAGCATACTCGCGGCGAGCGGAATCGGCTCCCTCATGGGGAGACAGGGTCATGCTCCCCGCCGGTTCGCCAGGATCCACCGCGAATACGGGACGCCGTTCTGGGCCGTGAACGCGGCCACGGTCACCATCGTGTTGCTCATCGTGTTCTTCCTCGGGGTGTTCCCGGCGGACGGCCACGCGCTCTTCGGGATCCATCTCGGGCTCACGGCGCTTACGGGATTTGCCACCCTCAACCTCCTCGTGCCGCTTTCCTTTGTGAACCTCGCACTCATCTACTCCCGTCGGCACGAGACGGACCTCGAACGCCCCCTGAAGGTGCCCCTGGTCCCCCTCGTTCCCATCCTGGGGATCATCGCCAACCTCGCGCTCATCACCAACCTCCCGGTCAAGGGGGTGATGGTCGGGGCGATCGTGATCGTTGGGGTCTTGGTTGCCTACCTCGGGTGGGGTGGCCAACCCACGGTGGAGGAACTCTACGAGGAGGTCGTCCCCATCCGCGAGGTCTCGGGTGGCGGATCGACCGCCGCCGATCGATATCGGGTGCTCGTCCCGGTCGCCGACCCTGAGAAGGGACCGGGACACGTGCGACTCGCTGCGGCACTCGCCCGGGCGAACGCAGAGGATCCGATCATCCAGGTCCTCAACGTCACGGAGATACCCGATCAGACCCCATCGGAGATGGCCCGGGACCGGGCGCGAACCAACGTGTCACGGGTCGAGTCGGCGCTGACCGACCTCGATTTGGCGGTCGATTACACCATCGAGGGCCACACCTGCCGGGATATCGCCTTCGACATCCTCAACACCGCCAGGGAGGACGAGGCGGATCTCATGGTCATGGGGTATCCCGAGGAGCACCCCGACGTGACCGAGGCGGTGGAGTACGATGCGCCCTGCGACGTCGTGTTCGTGACCGGGTCGGACGTCGCCGACCGCCTGCACACCATCAACCTGGGCGTCGGCGGCGGCCCGCATCACCTCGCCGCCCTCCCCCTGGTGAACGGGCTCGTGAAGAACGGTGCCGCCCTGAACCTGATCGACGTCCAGACCCCGGATGCGGTCCCCGAGGACCCGGGGAAGACCACCGAGCGTCTGGCCGACGCCATCTCCTCCTCGGTCCATACCATCTCCGCGTCCACGATCGCCGAGGGCCTCGTCGATGCGGCGGCGGAGAACGGGGGTGTTCTCCTGGTGGGGGCCTCACGAACCAGGCGCCTCAGGCAGTGGATCTTCGGCAGCACCCCGGATCGAACCGTCGAGCTGGCCACGGAACGCGACGTCCCCATGTTGGTATACGCGAGCTCCGTCGGATTGACCGGGCGGATCGAGGCCTGGGTCTTCCCCGTGTACAGGTACTTCCGCAAGCGATTCGGGCGAGATGAGCGGCGGCCCGACGCCAGCCCTGTCGAGCAGTGACGACCGCCACGAGTGAGCGCAGTCCCCCGTTCCGGGCCGGTCGCCGCCTGCGACACCAACCACTATAAATGGGGCCACGTGGTTTCTGGAAGCGGGGTGTACCTGGTCGCATGGGGCGTCAAATCGTGGTCCCTCTCGATCACTCCGCGCAATCCTGGAACGCGCTCGAGTACGCCTTCTCCCAGCATCCCGATGCGGAGTTCCTCGTGCTTCACGTCCTCCAGCCCCTCGATGGCATCCTCGAGGGCGAGGTCTACGGTGCGGAGACCCACCGTAAACGGGCCAAGGAGGAGGCAGAAAACCTCCTGGAGGAGGCTGCTGACCTGGGAGCGACCACGGATGTGGCAGTGAGGACGATGCTCCGAGAGGGCCGACCAGCCCGCGAAATCGTCGAGGCTGCCGAGGAGGAAGCGGCGGACCACGTGATAATGGGGAGCCACGGGCGGTCCGGCGTCACCCGTGTCCTTCTCGGGAGCGTGGCCGAACGGGTCGTCCGTCGCTCTCCCGTGCCAGTGACCGTGGTGCGGTGAGACGGAACTTCGTCTCCCCAGACGTGGTCGGATCCTGGTATCGGCCGAGGGGGGATGCCGTGTGGTGATCTGCCCACCGGAACCGCTGGGCTGTTACCGTCCGAGGACGAACCCTGTTCCATGAGCCAGGCGGCGCACTCGGCGCTCGTGGACGACCCGGTCCTCGGTCCGATCGTCGACGCCCACGGCCCCATCACCCTCGACCGAGCCGAGGACCCATTCCAGCGACTCGTCGTCTCCATCCTCCGTCAGCAGGTATCGATGGCGTCGGCCGCGGCGATGCGCGAGCGCCTCTTCGAGCGCGTCGAGGTGACACCCGGTTCGATCCTGGCTGCCGACGAGGAGACACTCAAAGGGGCGGGCCTCTCGGACGCCAAGGTCGAGTATGTGCGGGCGGCCGCCCGGGCGTTCGACCGGCGACCGCTGGGGGACGGGTACTTCGATGACCGCTCGGACGAGGAGGTGATCGCGGAGCTCTCTGAGATCCGGGGGATCGGGCCGTGGACCGCGAAGATGTTCCTCATCTTCGGCCTGGCGAGGGAGGACGTCTTCCCGGTCGAGGACCTCGGCATTCGAAAGGGAATGCGGGACCTTTTCGAAGAAGACCTGTCCCGGGCGGAGATGGTCGAGCGGGCGGAGCCCTGGCGCCCGTATCGGACATACGCGTCGAAGTACATCTGGCGGGCGTACGAGTAGGAGTTCAGCAACCGCCGTCGGATCGAGGGGAGTGAAGACGCTCCCTCTCCACCCGGAGAACCGATCCTCGCCCGGACCACAAGGGGTGCGCTTACGTGCTCTCTGTCTTTCCTCGCTTTTCTTCGACTCTTACTCGGCGTCCTCTGCTTACCCGGCGTCGTCCGCTTACTCGGCGTCCTCTGCTTACCCGGCGTCGTCCGCTTACTCGGCGTCCTCCTCTTCCTCCTCGTCGGCCCCCTCCTCCATCTCGTCCTCGATCTTCCGCCTGACGTCGACCTGGTAGTGCTGGAGGATGTCCCGACCGAGGATCATGGGATAGTCCATGTGGCTCCGGTCCTCGAGGCTCGCCGCCACGGTGTGCCGGTCGCCGCCGATCCCCACCACGATGTCCACGATGGGTCGGGACTTCCCGGTCTTCACGCTCCCGGAGCGCACCTTCGTCATGCTCTTGATCGGACCGGCGCCGATCTCCGCCGCCAGGCGCGTGTCGATGCTGGTGCGAGAGGCTCCGGTGTCCGACTTCGCGATCACCCGCTCCGTTCCCGAGGTACCACTCACGAGGACCTCCTCGGTGTAGCCGATGACCTTCGCCTCCTTGCTCGGGGCGGGCTCGGCCGCCGGGACGTCTCTCGGCATGGAGTCGTCGAGGACCCCGGACAGCTGGTCGACTTTGTCCTCATCGACCGTTCCCCCGGCGGTCTCGATCGCCAGCTTGGCGATGTGCGCGGCCGGGGACACCCCGGTGGCCTGGTAGAGGCCCTTGAATCCGGCCGTGGGATTGACCTCGAGGAGGTGCCACCCGTCGACCCCCTCGACCAGGTCGACCCCGGCATAATCGAGCCCGACGACGTCCGCGGCTTTCGTGGCCATCTCGGCGGCCTGGTCGGGGAGGTCCTCGACCGACTCCACCGACCCACCGAGGGCCACGTTCGTTCGCCAGTCGTTCTCCGGGGCATACCGGCGCATTGCGGCGACGATCTCGCCATCGACGACGTACACGCGCAGGTCCGAGTGCCGGTGCTCCTCGTCCTGCTCGATGAGTTCCTGGAGGAACGCGAATCGGTCGCCGACGCGGGGATTCACGGTCTCGCCCGGACCGATCTTCCACGTCCCCCCGCCGTGGGTGCCGATCGCCGTCTTGTACACCGCCTCGTCGCCGAACCGTGGACGGAGCTCGTTGAGCCGGCCCGCGTCGAGGGCGAGCAGCGCGTCGGGGATGGTGACGCCGGCTTCCGCCATGGCCGTCGCGGTGGCGAACTTGTGGAAGGCGACCATCACGTTCTCCGGGCGGTTCAGCATGGGCCGGAGGCGCCCGAGGCTCTTCGCCAGCCCCAAAAGCTCTGCGGGTTGCTCGGTCTTGGAGAGAAGCAGCCGGTTCACGATGACGTCCACGGCCGGTTCGATGGTGACCTCTCCGTCGACGATGTCGACGACGAGGTTGTCATCCCGGAGCCAGTGTCCCCGGTGCCCGAGGGCGTTGACGGTGTTGAGAATCGCTTTCGTCTCCTTCGAGCTGTGGAGACTCAGGACCCCCACCGAGACGGAATCACTCATGGGAGAGGAAACGACGCCGGCGCCAATAAACGGTGGCAATCCGCGACGCGGATGTCGGCGGGTAGCATGGCACGGTCAGGTGGAGGGCACCTGCCCCGGGACGCCCGGTCCGGTGGAGGCACTCGACGCCGAACCGCCCGTCAATGCCTTAACCTGTTGTGGCCGAAGTGGGGGTATGGCCGATGACGCGTTCACCTACAACGGGGGGAAGGTGGACCCCGGCGAATCGGCGACCATCCGCTATAGCATCTCGGAGACGTATCTGGGCGATCCGATCCGCGTCCCGGTCTCCATCGTGAACGGGGCGGAGCCCGGACCGACCGTCGTGCTCTCCGCCGCGAGCCACGGCGACGAGCTCAACGGGATCGAGGTCGTCCGGGAGGTGGCACGCGAGTGGGACCACTCGGACCTGCACGGGACGCTGGTGCTCCTCCCGGTCCTGAACGTCCCCGGGTTCCTCGCCCAGCAGCGGTATCTCCCGATCTACGACCGGGACCTCAACCGCTCCTTCCCTGGCGACGCGGAGAGCACGAGCGCGAAGCGGATGGCCCACCAGATCTTCTCGAACTTCGTGGGGCCGGCGGACCTGGGCATCGACTTCCACACCTCGACCAGGGGCCGAACCAACATGCTTCACGTCCGGGCGAACATGGAGCATCCCGAGGTCGCGCGGCTCGCCAGGGCCTTCGGCACGAACCTCATCATCAACAGCGAGGGGCCGTCCGGGACGCTCCGCCGGGAATCGACGGACGCGGGGGTTCCAACGATCACCGTCGAGATGGGCGAGGCACATCGCTTCCAGCGGCCGCTGATCGACCGGGCGCTCGAGGGCGTGGCGAGCGTTCTCGCCGAGTTCGGCTGCTGGCCCCACGAGCCGGTCCACTGGCCCGGATGGCGGACGGTCATCGACGCGGGGCAGAAGACCTGGCTCCGGGCCGACGCGGGGGGACTCGTCGAGATGCACCACGAACGGGGAGACCTCGTCACCGCGGGCGAGCGCATCGCCACCATCGCCAACCCGTTCAAGACCGACCGCGTATCCATCACGGCGCCGTTCACGGGGCTCCTCGTCGGGGTGCTGGAGAACCCGGTCGTCTATCCCGGCAACCCGCTGTGTCACCTCGTCGAGCTCGACGACCGGACGCTCGCCGCGTACGAGGCGGATCCCGCGCCGGCGTAGGGTGGGGACGGGGAGGCAGGCTGATTGGGAGGACCCTATTTTCAATGCAGTAAAGCGGCCGGAGATGCAGGGACCTCATTGCAGATTTTTCTGATCGGTATCGGGGAGGACGTCGAAAACTCTCTGCATAATTAT
>JBDGRH010000179.1:0-13342 GCA_042218225.1 Halodesulfurarchaeum sp.
TCCCTCGGTGACGGTCGCGCTTCGCAGGTCCTCGTCCTTCTCTGGGTGGGTTCCCATTCTTGAGCCTCGGTATAGGGCCCGCTACGGTCGAGCGTGTATAAGGGCCGCGGGTAACCGCGGGTTTTGCGGGCCCGAACTGGGCCTGTTCACCAACTACAAGGAGCGCTCCATCACCAACTCGGTCTGTCCGCCCCTGGTGATCTCGAACCCGACGCTCCGGAAGAGGCGCTTGGCGACCGAGTTCCGGCTCTCCACGGTCAGCCAAACGCGCTGGATATCGGAATCTGCCGCTTCCCCGAGGAGCGTCCGGAGGAGATGCGTGCCGATGGAGGCGTGCTGGAAGTCCTGATGGACGAAGATGGCGACCTCGTGACCGTCGTCGTTTCCCAGGAGAAGGGCGTGACCGACGGCGCGATCATCATCCCAGGCGACCACCCCGAGCCCCTCGAGGACCACGTCGAGCCACTCGACGAGGTCTTCCTCCATGTGCGGGGGGATCCCCATGGCTCGACACTCCCCGGCGAAATCCAGATACATCTCGACGAGGGCATTGTATTCATCGTCCACCGGTCCGTCCCCGTACCGGTAGATGTCGATGGAGCGCCCCGCTGCGTCCTCGAAACGATGGGGGGCTCGAAGGAGGGATGTGGAGCGGCCACTCATTGCAGGCGCCTTCGTCTGGCACCACCATAGAGCAATTGGCTCAGTACTATGGGTCGGCAGGCGGTAACATGCAGCACGAGCCGATCCCGCCCCCAACGGGGGTTCTCGGAGATCCCTCGTATATATTGAAGGTTTTCGGTCCCATGGGATTGCTCACAACGCTGTTCGGTCCGTATAGTCCTCGGGTGAATTTCCGGCTCGTCCGCCGATCGCGTATCGTGGCCTTCCCGGTCAGCACCAGATCGCTGTCGGTCGGCAATGCCGGCAGAATTAAGAGACACCCTTCAGTAAATTCATAATATGCGGAATTTGGAGAACGGAATACCTGAAGGCCACGTGTCGTCCCCCTCACCGGGGTGGGGAACACGAATCCCCCAGGCATACCCGGTGAAACGTTTTACCCCGTCGGAGGTCTCGGCTTGACCATGCCCTCGCTTCCCTCGTTCTTCCCCCGAGAGACGACCCGAGAAATGTGGAGGCTGGCTTCATGAAACGAGTACTCTCGCTCGTGCTCGTCCTCGCCATCGTGGTGGGGACGCTCCCGGTTCCCGCTGCCGCCGCGGAGGACCCCAGATTCGAGGTCTACGTCCCCGAGCCCAGGATCCAGCCGGGAGCCACGCAGACGGTCACCATCCACCTGGTGAACGACGCGAAGGAGGTGGACGAACGGGTGCGCGCGGCAAACAACGTCAAGGTGACCCCCCGATCCGGGAAGACACCCTTCGACATCCTCTCGGGGACCCAACTGGTTGGTCGCATCCCCGACGGCGTCCCGACCCCGGTGACGTTTCGTATCGAGGTTCCTGGGGACGTCGCGCCGGGAAGCTACGAGATCCCCTTGAAGATTACCTATGAATACGAGGGGGACGAGCGGAAGACGACGCGGGTCAAAGCGACAGTCCGGGTCCCGAAGCGACCGCGGTTCCGGATCGTCAATACCTCCTCCACGCTCTTCCTCGGCGAACGGGGAACAGTGACGGTCAAGGCGCGGAACGTCGGGTCGGCGGTGGCCAGGGAAACCACCCTCACGCTCACGTCCCAGAATCCCGCTCTGAACTTCGCCGGCGCGCCCAGCACGGCCACGTTCGTCGGGAACTGGTCGCCGGGGACGGTGAAGACGGTCACCTTCCCCGTCCAGGTTGCCTCGTCCGCCATGCCGCGGGAGTACGCATTGACGCTCAAGCCGACCTACGAGAACGAAGAGGGTCACACGACCGCGGCCGACCCGATGCCACTCGGGATCACCCCGGATGCTGGCCACCGGATCGCCGTGGTCGACGCCGAGACGTCAGTTCCGATCGGAGAGACTGGCACCCTCTCCGTGACGTTGGTCAACCGGGGAGAGACAGTTCTCGAGGATGCCAGCATAACGCTCGAAACCGGTGGCCAGGCGCTCTCGTTCCAGGGGACCTCTGCCACGAGCGCGTTCATCGGCCAGTGGGCGCCGGGCGAGCAGCGAACAGTAACCGTGAACGTCTCCGCTGCCCCCTCCGCCGATATCCGTTCGCATCTCGTCGAAGCCAGGGTCGCCTATGCGTTCCCGGAGGGAACCAGCGCGATGACCGGTCCCCTTTCGTTCGGCGTCACGCCCGCCCCCGAGCAAACCGTTGCATTCCGCGATTTCTCCGTCAACCTCCATGGCTCAATCGGGACCGTCACGGGTGTCGTCGTCAACACCGGGGATCGGCCGATCCACGACGCCCTGGTGACGCTCCAGTCGGTGGCACCGAGCGTCCGGGTGACCGAGGGGACCACTCCCGTCGGGACCCTGGACCCGGGTGAGTCGGCACCGATCTCCGCCGAGATCAGGGTTATGCCGAACACCTCACCCGGAATCCGAGAGCTGCGCGGGACGGTCGGATACGAGCGGGGCGGACGCAGCTACAGGACCGACCCCTCCTCCTTCCAGGTCCCGATCCGGACCGGAGCGGAGCTTTTCGCCGTGGAGTCCATGAACGCGACGTTCGGGGTCGACACCACGAACACCTTCCGCGTCCGTCTCCGGAACACGGCCGATATCCCCCTCACAGATATCCACGTGACACTTCGGGCCTTGCCTCCGTACCAGAGTCAAACCCCCACCGCCTACGTGAGGGCGCTCGAACCAGGGGAAAGCGCTGTGTTGACCTTTGAAGTGACGACACCGGAGGACGCCGTCCCGTCGACGGGCGCGATGCCGCTCAACGTGACTGCGGAGACACCCAAGGACAAACGGATCGCCGCGGGCCCGTACTTCGCCCCGTTCACCATCGCCGAGGCAGGGGCGGCTGCCCAGGACGTGACGGTCCTGGCCGTCGGGGCGGTCGTTGTGCTGGTCCTCCTGGGCGCCGGCTGGTGGTGGCTCAATCGATAACCGATGGCGACGATCGAGGTCGAGGGACTCACGAAGGAGTTCGGGGAGACCAGAGCCATCGACGACCTCCATTTCGAGGTGACGTCTGGCGAGATATTCGGCTACCTGGGCCCGAACGGGGCGGGGAAGACCACGACGATCCGGACACTACTTGGCTTTCTCAATCCCACTGGCGGGACCGCCACGGTGCTCGGACAGGACATCAGGAACGAGCGGGCCCTCAACGAGGCGAAGCGGGACATCGGCTATCTCCCGGGGGAGCTGAGCTTCGAGTCGGGTGTCACCGGCCGGGAGTTCCTCGAGTTGCAGGGGGCTCTCAAGGGGGATTCACGCCTCGACGAGATGACGGACATCTTCACGCCACCACTCGACCGGAAGATCCGGGAGTACTCCTCCGGGAATCGGCAGATGCTGGGACTCATCCAGACGTTCATGCACGACCCGGACCTCGTCATCATGGACGAACCGACACGTGGGCTCGACCCGTTGATGCAGGAGCGGTTGAACACGTTCCTCCGGAAGGAGCGGGACGCGGGGGTGACGATCCTCTTCTCCTCTCACGTCCTCGGGGAGGTCCGTCGGGTGTGCGACAGGGTGGGTATCATCAGGAACGGGGAGATCGTCGCCCTCGAAGACATCGAGGCGCTCCTGAAGAAGGGCGGAAAGCGGGTCAGGGTACACACGGAGGAACCGATTACGGACGACGCCTTCGACGTGGAGGGTGTCATCGAGTTCGAGCAGGTGGGCAGGGAAGCGCGCTTCACCTTCGCCGGCGATTACAACGAGCTCCTCGAGCGACTGGCCCCGTACACGCTGATCGACATGGAGATCGAGGAACCCCCGCTCGAGGAGGTATTCATGCACTTCTACGGAACCGACCCGGCCGAAGAGACCGCCAACGCGGGCCAGAAGAGCGATGAGTGATTCGCTGAGCTGCTCACCCAACGCAGAGGGGGTGGGGAACCCACCGACACGCTCCCGGTGCCCGAGAGAGGATCATGGCTGACGTCCTGAAATACGAGGCCCGCCAGCTCGTCCGGGGGACGCTCGCCCTCGCATTGCTGCTCGGGTTCTTCGTGTTGATGCTCATCTATCTGTACCCCTCGATCGAGACCTCTGCGGAGTCGATACAGCAGTGGATGCAGAGCCTTCCGGAATCGATGCGGGAGAGCTTCGGGATGGAGGCATACACGACCATCGAGGGGTTCATCTCGACGGAGCTCTACCAGTTCGTCTGGCTCCTCCTGGTCGGCCTGTACCTCACGTACGTCGCCGGTGGCGCCATCGCCGGGGACGTGGATACCAACCGGATCGACCTCCTTCTCGCCACCCCCATCTCCCGGACACGACTCCTGCTGGAGAAGTACCTCTCCCTGTTGATCCCGATCGTGGCGCTCAATCTCATCGTCCCCCTGTTCGTCTATGCGGGTGTTCTCGCCATCGGGGAGTCCATCGAGGTGGGGCACCTTGTGATGCTGCACGTGCTCTCGGTCCCCTATCTCCTCTTTACGGGAGCCGTCGGCCTCGCCCTCTCGGTCATCTTCTCGCGCGCAGATCGTGCCCAGCGTGGCGGCATCGCGGTGGTGTTCCTCCTTTTCATCATGGACTCGGTCACGAAGGGGACCGATCTCTCCTGGATGGGCGCCGTCAGTCCGACCCGGTATTACGATCCGGCGGATATCCTGGTCGACGGCCTGTACGATTTCACGGGGGCACTCATCCTCCTGGCTGCGACACTCGCCCTCGTCATCTTCAGCGCGGAGCGATTCCGACGGGCGGACCTGTAATGGCGGCGCTCCCCCTCCAGCGGGACCGAACCTGTCCTGGAACAGTTACTCCCGGTGGGCCCTCATCTCCCGGGAGAACATGAGCAGGCGTCTGCTGACCCACCGCATCCCCCTGAGATATTCGCCTCCCGCCTCGCGGAGGGACCGCCAGTTCGATTTCTCCTCGACGTACCGGTGAAAGAGGTACAGCCCGCCGAACGCCAGGGTGCTGGCTACCGCCCAGAGTCTGAACAGCCGCTTCACGGACATGGGTCCATATCCGCGTGGAGCGACCCTAAGTGTTGTGCGGTGGTGATCGTCTGCCTCGATCCCTGACCCACAGCCCGGGATTCCGAGTCGTCTGGCTTCGGAGCGTCTCTCGACGTTCGAAACACCACCTGTCAGTGCCCGTTCGTTGGCGATCAGCCGCGGACGTCCGGTCCCCCCTTCCCCTGGGTTCAGACCATTACGTGTAGCCCGAGTGCACCGACGACCAGCGCCACCACGAACATCATCCCCAGGACGCCGAGGATGTCGTGGTGAAGCCGCTGACCCCGGTCCCCTTCGGACCCCCTCTGGAACGGCATGGACCCTAAGTATTCCCTGCATCCCACATAAGTGTGACGGGCGTCTGACGTGTAGCTGCCGCTACCGGTTCGAAAGGAGTGATTTTCGCCCATACGGAGCGGTCAGCCGGTCTCCGGGAACGGGTATCAGTGGAAAACGTCCGGCCAGATGTTGAGCACGACCGCCACCGGCCGGACAGCGGAAGCCCCGTCCCGAGGGGCACGTACGGGACGAGCTCCCTATCTCGTATGAACAATCATGTATATATCAGTGTACTGGTTACGGGAAACATTGCATACGGTTCTGTGAAATCTGACCAGTCGCGGCGAACGCCCCCGGTGAGTGTGTATTCAGTCGAGGACGATATACGTCCGACTTGCCCCGACTCCCTCGATCTCCTGGATCTTGCGGGTCACGATGGGGAGGAGGTCGCTCGTCCGCTCGGCTTCGAGTTCGACGATCAGGTCGTAGTTTCCGGCGACCACGTGCGCCTCCGTCACTTCATCGATGTCCGCGAGCGCTTTCTTCACATCCGGAGAGGTTCCCGCTGCGGTGTGCACCGCGAGGTAGGCGCTCGGCATGTAGCTGTAGATACGGGAAGAATCTAGATAAAGGGTCGGTGGTCCGAAGCGACCATCGACGGCGGCCGTACCGCGAGTAGCGAAACTCGACCCGGAGTGAACCGATCCCTCCTTCGGGCTCAACGGATTCGCACACTGCTCCCGGTGGCCCACCTTCCGAGCAGGAAGACGGTCAGGGCGACGAGCCCGCCGATGAGGACCATTGACCCCGGTTCGAGAAGTGCCTCCTGGGCCTGTGCCAGCAGATCCGGGCCACGGGTTGCGGCCTCCATCGCGCCGGAATCGGCCTCGAACGTCCGGGCACTGAGTGTCATGTTCACCGTCGCGGCTGGCGCGCGGGCCCAGTCCGCGAGCTTCTGTACCACCAGGCTAGCAATCACGAGGAGCGAGACGGCGCCGACGATGGCTCCCAGGTTCGACTCTACCCGGGTGCGTGTTTCCTCGCTCTCGACGAAGATGAGCGGGTCGGCGGCGGGGGCGTAGACCTGCATCTCCTTTCCCTTCTCGGAGTAGCGTGTGGACACCGGCTCGACCAGATCGACCTCTTGGAGCTTCTCCAGGTGGTAGTGTATGTTCTGCAGGGAGGTGTCGGTGGCCGTGGCCAGCTCCGAGGGGGTCGCGGGGGAATCATAGAGGTGATCCAGGATGGCTCGACGGGTATCCGAGGAGAGCGTCTCGAAGACCGCGTCGACCTCGCTCCCCTGGAGGGCGATGACCCGGGGTTCCGCGCTCGGGGCTGGATCAGACGACTGGAGCTTCGGGATGTAGCTTGCCATGGGCCTCGTCCTCGTCCGTACCTGCCTGTTTGCACCGCGTTTGTATATGACCATCTATAGCTTCAATGGTGATTGTACTCATCGCCGTCTTCGGCTTCGCTTCATCGCCGTCTTCGGCTTTGGGTTGAACGAACCGACCCCAGGGACGTCGCCCCGTGTGGATGTGACTGTGCCCCATTTGACACAAACGGGTCTCCCCCATTTGAAAGAGACCAGTCTCCCCCAGTGGAATGTGACCCCCCTCCCCAACGGAACGCGACCTCGCTTACCATACAACACTTGCCCACGCTTGCCCAACGGATCTCGACCGATAGCTTCTCACCGAACGCCCCGAAACGAGAACCCGAGGCGATGCGCTCGCTCCCCTCGATTCCCGACCTCGCCGAGGCCCCGGACGGGTTCTTCGACAGCGGGCACTTCTGGATCCAGGAGCACGTCGACGGCGTGCATCTCGGCTTCGAGATGGAGGAATCCGGACTCCTGCGGTTCGGGCTGTCGGGGACACCCATCGACCCGGGTGATCCACCGCCCCATCTCGAGTCTGCCGTCGAGACCGTCCAGGACCAATTCGAACGGGATCGCCTCCGGGACGCCGTCGAAACGGTGGACCGCTACACCTTCGTCGGCGCGGTCCCCCTCGGGGGTCGGATGGAATATCGCTGGACGAAGATGCCCGCGTTCCTCGGGACTGACATCTGGGACGTCGAGGGGGATGAGTTCCTCTCACCCGACGCCACGCACCGCATCTTCGAGGAGCTCGGACTGGAGCCGATCCACGTGTACGAGAAGGAGGTTCCGGCAAGACGGTTGCATCCAGACGGATATCGCATTCCTGAATCCGCATACGCGTCCGAACCAGCCGCTGGGGTCAGATTCCGGAAGAAGGGCGGTGGCTCGGTGAAGCTCACCAGACCGCTCGAGGGTGGGTCTGGATTCTCGGAAACGGACGAGCTTGAAGGTCGGATCGAAGCGTCCGTCACCGCCACATTTCTCGAGGAGACCTGTCGGCGCTCAAACCGTGACCCGTCCACGGTGAGTGTATCCGAACTGGCACCGATGGTTGCCAGACGGCTCGCCAGGGAGGGTTATTGGCGCTTCGAGGGGGTCTTGCGTGAACAACCCGACCGGTTCCGAGAGGTGGTCGAGGCGGTGGTCACGTCGCGGTGGAGGGAGGAACCTGACCGCCGGTGAGCCGACGCCCGGCATACTCGCCGCCACTCCCGCTATCAATCGTCGAAAATCCGCCGTAAGCCTTTAACGAGGTGGTGGGCCAAAGGGGACACAATGGCCATCGACGACCCGGATGAGCGGGGGGGAGATGACGAGCCGGGTACGGCCGAGGACCCGTCGTCGACGACCGGGGCGGACACGGAAGGGGAGAATCGGGAGACCGGGCACGTGGCAGATAAGCTCAAAGCGGGGATCCGATCTGCATCGGCCCTCGCGGATTCAATGGATGAGCAGGGAGATGGCGGGGAGATGGATACGCCTGACGAACCGTTCGAAGCGCAAGCGGAGGAGCCAACCACTGCTCCTGAACAGGACATCGAGGCAGAGAATGCGGCAGCGGACATCGGCGATGCGGAGACGGTCTCCGAGAACCCCGACGCCATTGGCGCCGGGAACATCGACGAATCGGGGGGGAGCGCACCGGACCAGTCGGGATCGGCACCGCTGGTGGAGGGGAAGGGATTAGAACCCGCTGAAGGAGACCGGGACATACCCGAGGATCTGGATCTACAGATCGCCGAAGGCCACGAGACGGCGGCTGGGCCTGCCACCCCGGAGGATGAGGATGATGGTAAAGACGAAACGCAGGTCGAATTGACCCCAGCCAGTGTCCGAGATCGCCTCGGCACAGGGGCTCGAATCGCTCGCACCGTCCACGCTGCGACGGCCCCCACCGCGGCCGGTCCACCAGCGGTGGCGAAAGACCAGTACACCTGGGCACACTTCAAGGCCGAGTATTACTACGACGAGGACGGCAATCCGCCGCGGGATCGAAACGAGGAGATCATCCCGTTCGACCCCTCCTCGCATCTGGGATTCGACCCGGGACTCGTCCGGTCGTTCTGCTCTCTGGCGGGCGATATGGCGGACGACCTCGAGACAGTCGTCGACCAGCGCACTCTCGACGTCCCCGAGGACCTGGACGAGGACGCGTTCTTCTCCACGATGGAGGGCCATACAACCGTGGTCAACCGCTACGACCTGGAGCGGGCGGTGGACATCCCGAAGAAGCGTCACTTCCGGGAGGTTGAGCGGTACTGGGTGAACAAACCCTTCGCGTTCGTGGTCATCTATCACTCGGAGAAGGAGAACGAGAAGAAATACTACCTGATCGAACCCTACGCCACCCCGGTCGAAGAGGACCTCATGGAGTTTCTCACCGAGAAGCTCCGGACGGCCATTAAATACGCCGAGGAGGGGGTCGTCGTCGAGGGAACGGACGCCGAGCGCCGGGAGGTCATCGAGCGGGAGACGCGGCGGTTGCTGGAACGATACGACCTCTACTCGGGACCGGAGCGAGAACAGCGTGGGTTCGTCTTCGGCCTGCTGGATTCGATGGGGTTCGACGAGGACGGGTACGCCGGCAGGATCGGTGACGTCCTCGCCAACTACGGATTGTACGAACCCCCTGACGTCGAAGAGACGGGAGAGATCGAAGGGTTGTCGGCCAGACCGGAGCCGGCCATCCTGGAGGAGAATCCCGCCACGCTCTCCGAGTACCAGGTTGAGAAGCTCCTCTACGCCCTCAAGCGAAACTTCATCGGCTACGAGCGCATCGACGGGATCAAGCACGACATCAACGTGGAGGATATCTCCTGTGACGGGTACAACAGCCCGGTCTTCGCCTACCACACGGACTACGAGCAGCTCATCACGAACGTGCGACACGGGGAGGGAAATCTCGACGACTTCGTGGTCAAGATGGCCCAACGGGCAGGCAAGGGCATCAGCAAGCGACAGCCGCAGGTGGATGCCACCCTTCCAGACGGCTCCAGGGCCCAGCTCACGCTTGGGACCGAGGTCTCGGACCACGGGACGAATTACACCATCCGCCAGTTCAAGGACGTCCCGTTCACCCCGGTCGACCTCATCAACTGGAAGACGTTCTCGCTCGACGAGATGGCCTTCCTTTGGCTGTGTATCGAGAACAACAAGTCGCTGCTCTTTGCCGGCGGGACCGCGTCCGGGAAGACGACGAGCCTGAACGCCGTCTCGCTGTTCATCCCATCCAATGCCAAGATCGTGTCGATCGAGGATACTCGCGAGGTCGAACTCCCCCAGCGCAACTGGATCGCCTCGGTCACCCGGCCGTCTTTCGGCGAGGACGAGACGGGAGACATCGACGAGTTCGACCTCCTGGAGGCCGCACTCCGCCAGCGCCCCGATTACATCATCATGGGCGAGGTCCGGGGCGAGGAGGGTCGGACCCTCTTCCAGGTCATGTCCACCGGACACACGACCTACACCACGTTCCACGCGGACAACGTCAGCGAGGTGATCAAGCGGTTCACGACGGAGCCCATCAACGTCTCCAAGACGCTCTTCACCGCCCTCGATCTCATCTCCATCCAGGCCCAGACCCGCATCAGGGGGAAGAAGGTCCGACGGAGCCGCAACATCACGGAGATCCGTCGATACGACCCGGAGAACGACGAGATCAACGTGAACGACGTCTTCCAGTGGCGGCCCGAGACAGACACCTACCGGCGGACCGCGGAGTCCACCACCCTCGACGAGATCAAGTTCGACCGCGGATGGACCGAGGAGGAACTCGATCGGAAGCTCTTCGAGCGCCGGACGATCCTGGCGTACCTCATCGAGAACGGCCTCAACACGTACGCCGAGGTCGCCGCAACCGTCCAGGCGTACATCAACGATCCGGAGACGATCCTCACCCTGGTCGCCAACGGTCAGCTGCAGGAGGCACTTGCGGACCTCCGCGGGATGGAGAGCGTTCTCATCGACGTGGACGAGGAGAAAGAGGAGATGGTCCCGCGGCCGGACCCGGACGAAGAGACGAGAGAGACGGCCACGGAGATCCTCGAGCGAGCCGAGGAGGAACTCTTCCCCGAGTACCGTGGGGAGACCGCGCCGGACATCAGTGAGGCCCTGATGCAGACCCCCGAAGCGGACGTCGTCGTCGAATCACCTGCTGGCCTCTCGGCTGAGGAGGGGCAGGGACACGGGGAAGGAGAAGCTGCGGTTGCGGACGGGGCCCGGGAAGCAGACCAACCGGGGAGTGCCCCAGCCACGGATCAGGAAGGGGCCGACCCGGCCCAGCAGGAGGGGGCTGGTCAAACCCGCCAGGGGGATGGGGAGGAAGCGACAGCCTGGGAAAGTGCCGAGGGTGATGACTTCCAGGTGGTCGATGGGGAAGGGACCGCCGGAGAACCCGACGGGGCAGCGGACGAGGAAGGGGAGCGATGAGCACGCCGACAGGCTCCTTCGGGCGGCAGTCGGACCAGTTCGCCGATCTCTTCTACCCCATCTACGACTGGGCGTTCGACGAGCACTCGGACTTCGTGGCGGACCTCGAGCGGAAGCTGGCCGAGGCCAGGATGGAGGAGACCGTCGAGCTCTACCTCTCGCGGGCCATCGGATACGGACTGATCGCCGGTGTCCTCTTGTGGGTCGCGGGGATGCTCGTGGGGTGGCTACTCTTCGGAACGGGGCTCATCTCGACGGAGAACCTGATCGGTCTCCCGATCTCAAATCCCACAGTATATACGGTGATCCAGACCGTCAAGATTCCCGCGCTGGTCACTGTCACCGGACTCGTGTTCGGAGCCATCGGATTCAGCATCGGGTTCGGGCTCCTGGTCCTCATCCCGTACTCCCGCTCGTCCTCCCGCAAGCGGGAGATCAACATGCTCCTGCCCGACGCGGTCTCGTTCATGTACGCGCTTTCGGTCGGGGGCCTCAACCAGCTGGAAATCCTGGAGTCGATGGCCAGGGCCGATGACACGTACGGGGAGGTCGCTCTCGAATTCCGGAGCGTGGTGCAGGAGACGGAGTACTTCGACGTGGATTACCGGACGGCGATCCGGAATCGGGCGATGGAGACGCCGAGCGACGAGCTGAGTCAGTTCTTCACGGACATGCTCTCCATCATCAACAGCGGCGGGGACATGGCCGGCTTCCTCGAGGACAAGAAGGAAAAGCACATGCGGACCGCCAAGCAGCAACAGCAGCTCACCCTGGAGACGCTCGAGCTGTTCGGCGAGATGTACATGACCCTCTCGCTGTTCCCGCTCTTGCTCATCATCGTCCTGGTCATCATGAGCATGCTCGGGCAGGCCCAGACCATGCTGCTGTATGCAACCGTATACGCCCTCCTCCCGCTCCTCGGTGTGGGATTCCTCATCCTGGTGTCCACCGTGAAGCAGGACGAGCCGGGTGATGGGTACCTCCGACTCGACGACGGCAGGCAGCCGACCGCGAAGGAACCCGGCCTCCTGAAGCTGGGGCTAGTGGAGGACTACGTCGGGGAGTTCGCCGTGTTCAAGCGGATCCGGAGCCGGGAGGGGACCTACGAGACGATGCAGTTGCTCCGCCGGCCCCACCGGTTCTTTCGCGACAACCCGCTTTTCACCCTTGGGATCACCGTTCCCGCCACACTCGTCCTCGTGGGAAATGCCGTGGTCTCCGGCGCTGCGCCGTTGACGATGGACGGTCTCATCGCGAACCCGATCGGAAGCACGTTTCTCTACCTGTATCTCCCCATCTACGTGATCGGCACGCCGCTCGCGGTGTTCTACGAGTGGAACCAGCGGAGTCGACACCGGGTCATCTCCAAGCTCTCCGAGAACCTCCGGAAGCTCTCGAGTGCGAACGATACGGGCCTGACCCTCCTCGAATCCATCAAGACGGTCTCCGAGACCTCCTCCGGGAAGCTCGGGGAGGAGTTCGCGGAGATCCACGCGAAGGTCAACTACGGAATGAGCCTCAAGGAGGCCCTCATCGAGTTCAACAACAAGTACCACATCCCCCGGCTCGCCCGGACGGTCAACCTCATCAGCAAGGCACAGGAAGCATCAAGTCAGATCACGGCCGTCCTCACCACCGCCGCGCAGGCCAGCGAAAACCAGGACGATATCGTCAGGGAGCGCCGCTCCCGATCCCGGATGCAGGTCGTCATCATCATCATGACATACCTGACCCTCCTGGCCGTGATGGCCATCCTCCAGGTCCGGTTCCTCGACGTGATGGCGGGGCTCGCGGGGCAGGCCTCCCAGGCGGGTGGGGGCGGCGCGGCTGCCGGCGGCGTGAGCTTCGGGGGCGCGATCGACACACAGCTCCTGGAGATGCTGTTCTTCCACGCCGTGACCATCCAGGGCCTGCTCGCAGGATTCATCGCCGGGTACATCCGTGACGCGAAGCTCCTCTCCGGGGTGAAGTTCGCGGTGATCCTCCCGACGATCGCCCTCGTGACCTGGGCGTTCATCTAACCATGTCCCGGGGCCAGACCACCCTCGATTTCCTCATCGGCACCTCGGCGTTCCTCCTTGCAGTGGGATTCGTTGTTGCGTTCGTCCCGAGCATCATCAATCCATTTACAGTGGGGATGCAGGGACACGCTGTCACCGCGAATCGTGCCGTGGATGCACTTGTCGAGGACGAAATGGC
>JBDGRH010000259.1:0-13317 GCA_042218225.1 Halodesulfurarchaeum sp.
ACTCGTGGCGGTCAATGTCCCCGCGTTCACTCCAGCAGCCGGCCGAGGGCTTTCAACTCGTGGCGGTCAGTGATCCCGCGTTCCCTCCCGCAGACGGCCGAGGGCTTTCAACTCTGGCCGGGTCGCGGTTGGTCTCATTGCTGCAGAAGGCCAAGAGCGTCCAACAAATGGCGATTCCCTCGACCGCGGTCTCGAAAGCCAGTCAGGAACAGGAAGCCCATTAGAAAGTCGCCCATCCAGCGCACTAGTTCACACACAAGCACGCCAACCACCGGTGCAACCCAGGTTTTTCCTCCACCCACGTCCCAACCCCGGACATGGCACGGGACCTCACGGAGCTCGTCACGGGACTGGTCCACGAACCGACACAGGTGACGGAGGACGGCCTCGACCTCACCCTGGCCCAGGTGTACGCGGTCCGCGAGCCGGGCGACGTGGACTTCGGCGGCGACGAGCTCGAGGTCGCCTCCATCGAGCCCATCGAGCCCGGGCTCCGCGACCCCGAGGACGACTACGGCTGGTGGACCCTCCACGCGGGCCAGTACCTCATCGAGCACAACGAGGAGCTGGTCTCGGACCTGGAACGCCCGGTTGTGGTCCAGACGCGACCCGCCCTGACCGAGCGCGGGACGTTCCACCCGACCAGGCACGTGACCGAGCTCGGGCGGGTCCCGCTCTCGGTGGGTGGGGCAGGGATCAATCTCAAGGAGAACGCACGGGTTTCGACCGTCATCGAGGAATAGGGCTCCGGGACAGTGGTACGGCTCCGCATAACCGCTATCGGCTCGCGAGGAAAGCGGGCTGCGGGTCGTAAGCCCCCTTCTGTTCGCCCGGCATTCGGCTGAGCGTCCGCGCGGACGTCCGGGCTACCTTCCACGCGCGGACTTGCACCGGCGAGGGATGGCCGTTCCATCGGTCCGCCGCCGTCTCGCACGCTGACGCGTGCAGCCCTCGGTGGGGTCTCCCCGGACCTTTCTCCGACCGGAACCGGGGCTGGCCGGCCGTGGAGGCGGCCGCCCCGCCCCGGCGCCGACCGTTCTTCGGGCCGGGTTCGCACACCGCATCGGTCGGGCGGCGACGTGTCGTTGCTGTTCCAGGGCCCGACGGTCTCCCGCCCCGGGCTCGCGCCCGGTCGCCTGCCCGGACGGTGGGGGGACTTTCCTCATGCCCCGACGGGCACGGGAGCCGGGCGCCCGCTGCCCATTGAAAATACGCGCGCGGGCCACCTAAGGGGTTCGGTCGCACGGGGGCGGCCCCCGTGAGTTCGGCCCGCCGAACTGAATTCCCGGCGAACTGAATTCCCGTTGGATTCGATCCCATGGGGGCTGGCCTCGAAGGGGTTGCACGGATCGAGAGCGGCAAGGTGGTTGCAGGGATGGGTCGTGATCGTGGGAATGCCCGGTCCTATCGGGGCGAATGTGAGGACATCCGGGTTCGTCGGTCCCGTTGACCGCCCTGATGTAACCCTAATTGGCTTCTAGAAACGGATAAATAAACTGGAAATGGTTACGTGGACCATGGCACAGCGGTGCTCCCGTCGCTCGCTCCTCCGGGGTGTCGGGACGGTGGGGACCGTCGGGGTGGCAGGTCTCGCCGGGTGCATCGCGGGTGGGACGAGTGCTCGGGCCTCGGTGCTCTCGGCGGGGAGTCTGGCGGTCCTCCTCGCCGACCGCGTCGGCCCGGCATTCGAGCGGCGGACCGACCTCGGGTTCCGGGCCGAGTTCCACGGGTCCGCGGCGCTCCTCCGGATGGTCACCCAGGGACAGCGTCGCCCGGACGCGGTAATAAGTGCGGACGCCACGCTCCTCCGGAAGCAGCTCTTCCCCGACTTCGCGACGTGGGACGTGGTCTTCGCCTCCAACGCCCTGGTGATCACCTACAACCCGCAGACCGGGGTGGGCCGGCGGCTCGCCGCGGGCGAGGCGTGGTACGACGTCCTCCGGGACGCGGACGCGAAGATCGCTCGCTCGGATCCGGCCCTCGACCCACTGGGCTACCGGACGCTCATGCTGTTCGACCTCGCCGAGCGACATTACGGCGTCAATGGGCTCGCCGCCGACCTCCGGGAGGGGACCATCGTCGATCCCAAGGAGTCACACCTGCTCGCGGCCGTGGGGACGGGTGACCGTGCCGCCGCGGTCACCTACCGGAACATGGCGCAAAGTCACGGCCTCCCCCACGTCCCCCTTCCGGCCGCCATCGACCTCTCCGATCCCGACCACGCGGCCTTCTATGCCACCGTCACCGTTACGCTCCCGGACGGAACGACGGTCACCGGCCGCCCGATCCTGTACGGACTGACGGTTCCCGAGACCGCCGGCAATGCCCGGGCGGGACGGCGGTTCGCGTCGTTCCTGCTGGACCAGCCCGACCTGCTTACCGATGGGGGACTCGTCGTCCCGGCTGCGCTTCCGCGGGCACATGGGGACGTCCCGGAGGCCGTGCTTCCAGATGGGGACGTCCCGGAGGCCGTGCTTCCAGATGGGGACGTGCAGACGGAGGTGCACCAGTGAGCACCGCCGAGACGGTCTGGCGCCTCTCCCGGGGCGAGTACGGCATCGAGACCCCGCTCCGCCGTGGTCGCACCGTCCTCGTCATCCTCGGTGCCGTGCTCCTCCTCTACCTCGTCGGTCCCATCGCCTCCTTTTTCGTGTATACCGGCGGCGTGTCCCCCGCCTCGTTCGCCGATCCCGCCGTCCGCTCGGCGATCGCGTATTCGCTCATGACCGCCCCCATCTCGACAGCGCTGGCAACCCTTTTCGGGGTGCCCCTGGCGTACGTCCTCGCCCGGGCGACGTTCCCCGGAAAGCCGCTGGTCGAAGCCCTGGTCGTCCTCCCGCTCGTCATGCCGCCGGTCGTGGGTGGCGTCATGTTGCTCACCGCCTTCGGTCGGTTCACCCCGATCGGGGCCGCCGCGGCGGCGATGGGGGTCTCGCTCACCGACAGTCCGATCGGCATCGTGCTCGCCCAGACGTTCGTCGCCTCACCCTTCCTAATCATCACCGCCCGGTCCGGTTTCGCCGCGATCGACCCGGAGGTCGAACGAGCGGCCAGGAGCCTCGGGAAGGGGCCACTCGAGACCTTCCGGCTGGTCTCGCTGCCGCTCGCCCGGGGGAGCATCGCGGCCGGGATGGTCCTGACCTTCGCCCGGGCGATGGGGGAGTTCGGCGCCACGATGATGACCGCCTATCACCCCAACACCATGCCCACGCAGATCTGGGCCACCTTCATCGGTCACGGGGTGGCCGCGACGGCCCCACTGGTGGTGGTTCTGCTGGGGGTGGGATTCGCGGTGGTGCTCGGGCTCCAGTACGCCGGGACGCGATTCGGCATCGACCGCTAACATGTCCCTCACGCTCGAGGACGTCCGGGCGACGGTGGGCGCGTTCGAGATCGGCCCACTGAGCACCACCTTCGATCCGGGCGTGACGGTCGTCCTCGGCCCCTCGGGGAGCGGGAAGTCGACCCTGCTCTCGCTGATCGCCGGCTTCGCGTCGCCCGCGGCGGGGACCATCACCCTGGACGGCCGCCGGATCGACGACCGACCCCCGGAGGATCG
Organism: Halodesulfurarchaeum sp.; assembly: GCA_042218225.1. Taxonomy (GTDB): domain Archaea; phylum Halobacteriota; class Halobacteria; order Halobacteriales; family Halobacteriaceae; genus Halodesulfurarchaeum. Next base: position 3,560 of record JBDGRH010000259.1, read on the forward strand.
GGATGTCGGGATGGTGTTCCAGCACTTCGCCCTCTTCCCCCACCTCTCCGTCGCGGAGAACCTCGCCTTCGGGGCCGCCCCGGACCGGGACGTCCGGGAGGTGGCCGCTTTCCTCGAGATCGAGTCGCTCCTGGACCGCGATCCCGGGACGCTCTCCGGCGGCGAGAAGCAGCGGGTGGCCCTCGCCCGCGCGCTCGTCAGCGACCCGTCCGTCCTCCTGCTCGACGAGCCGCTCGCCAGCCTGGACGCCCCCATCCGCGAGCGACTCCGGCTCGAGCTCCGGGACATCCTTGCCGGGGTTGACATCCCCGTCGTGTACGTCACTCACGACCGGGACGAGGCCGCTGTCCTCGGCGACCGGCTCGTGGTGCTCCACGACGGGGAGATCGTCCAGGAGGGGCCCCTCGAGGAGGTGTTCCGGGCCCCGGATACCGCCTTCGTCGCCGACTTCCTCGGGATGGAGAACGTCCTCGACGGCCGGGTCCTCGAGGTGACAGACTCGAAGACGCGAGTCGCGATCGGTGAGGCGGTCTGGACCGTGGCAGGGGCGCCCGAGACCATCCCATCGGCGGACGAATCCGGCGGGTCCCGGGAGGTGTCCGTCGCGATCCACCCGGACGCACTAGAAGTGTCACTCGTGGTCGGGCCAGAGGCGAGTGCCGACACTTCCGGCGAGACAACCGACGCCCCCGCCAGCGGCGAGACTGACGCCCCCGCCAGCGGCGAGACCGACAACCAGACCACCGACGCGACCGACGCAGCCGCCTCGAACCAGACTAAAGCCCCTGGCCAGCCCGACGAGAACGTCCTCCAAGCCACGGTCAGGCGCGTGATCACCCGGCACCGGGACGCGACCGTCCTCCTCGAGGGCGATTCTGTCGGACGGCTGACCGCGACGCTGAGGAGAGACCTGGCGCACGACCTGGAACCGGGAGCACGGGTGAGGGTACGGATCCCTCCCGAAGATGTCCACCTGACGCGCCAGGACGCCTGAGCAACCACCTCCAAGGTGACCGAGCGCATCCGCTACCCCTCCCACCCCGATTTCCCCACATAATTGTCATCATCTTCAATGAAAATGGACAGCTTGAAACCGCAGCCGGGCCTAGAGAGTTCAGATGTCCCGTGGTCGCACCGAGGAGCTCAGCGCGGAGGACGGCACCAGGGCCGTGGAGCTCGCCCGGGAGGCCGTCCGCAAGTTCGTGAGCCACGGTCGGCGCGAGGACCCGGGCAGCATGCGAGATTCGTTCTACCACAGAGCGGGGGCGTTCGTCCGGCTCGAGACGGCTGACGGGCGGGGCCAGCTCAGAGGCGCTGCCAGCGTCCCCGGGCGGCCGAGCGCCCTCGGGAAGGAGGCGAACCGCCTCGGCCACGCAATCGTCGATGCCGCCATCAAGGCGGCGAGTGAAAGCTCCCGAGGGGCGGTCAGCGCACCCGAGCTCTCGAACCTGTGCGTCTCCGTCTTCGTGCTCGAGGAGGGGCGAACCGTCGCCGACCCCCTGACGGACGTGGAGGTCGGGGTGCACGGGGTTGCGCTCGAGCAGGACGAGCAGGTCGCCTGGATGTATCCGACCGTCCCGGTCCGCCAGGGGTGGTCCGTCGCCGAGTTCCTCGATCGGACCGCCAGCAAAGCAGGTCTCGGTCCCGGCGGCTGGGAGGGCGATGGTGTTGCGGTCACGAGACTGTCCGGCCCCGTATTCGAGGAGCGCGACCCCGAAGGTGCCGTCGAGCGAACGATCGGGTAGCACGGACCAGCGGTCTCGCGGTCACCTACCCTTTCCCAGCGCGGTGGACGGACTAGATGGATCAGTGGTGGCGTCGGTCGACACACTCGAGGGGACCCAGCCGCCTCTCGACCTCCTGAGCGAATCCCCCAGCGACGTCACTCGACCCCGGGGACGGCCGGTTCGACGGTCTCCATGTCCCGCTCGGCCCGGTTGATGGCCGTGTCCAGATCGAACTCCTCGACGATCTCCCCGTCCCGGATCATCGGCTTCAAAAGCGCCTGCCCGTCGGTGGGCCCGGGCCGCCCCATCCGGGTTATGTGATGGCCGCCGTCGGAGGTCCGGTACACCTGCTTCGAGCCCGAGAGCTTGCCCCGTTTCGCCGCCGGTTCCCCCTCCACGGAGACGATGTCGAGGGCGAAGTCGACCGGATCCGCGTTGCTCACGTACCCACCGACCCCGAACCCGTCGGCCACGTCGTCCAGGGCCGCGAGCGCGTCCGGCGTCAGGCCCCCGCTGAGGAAGATATCCACGTGGTCGTGCCCCCGGGCGTCCAGCTCCCATCGCACCTCGCGGACGATGTGCCGGAGGTCACCCCGCCGGGAACCGGTCGTGTCGAGCCTGACGCTGTCGAGGTCGTCGCCCAGGGCCTCGGCCGCCCGCAGGGATTCCTCCACCTCGTCTGCGTACGTGTCACAGAGGGCGACGCGGGGAACGGAGGCGTCCACCGCCTCGTCGAATGCCCGCCAGGCCGCCTCCTGATTGCCCCGTCCGAAGCAGATGATCAGCGCGTGGGGCATCGTCCCGCCCGCCTCGCGCCCGAGCACGTCACCGGCGGCCACGTGAGAGAAGCCGTCCAGGCCGCCGATGAGCGCCGAGCGCTCCACCACGGCCGCCATGGCGGGGTGGACGTGCCGTGCCCCGAAGCTGAGCACCGTCGATTCCGGTGCGGCGCGCCGGGCGTGCATGGCGTTCGTGGCGATGCCGCTGGCGTGCGAGAGGAAACCGAGAAGGGAAGTTTCGTACCTGGCGAAGTCACGGTACGGGCCCTCGATCCGGAGGACGGGGCCGCCGTCGAAGAGATAGCCCTCCGGGATGGCGTCCACGTCGACGGGCAGGCCGGAGAGGAGTTCCACGGCGCTCTGGACCCCCGCCAGCAGCTCGAACCGGCCCGTCGGGAACTGGTCCGCCGTCACCTCCGCGACCACCTCCGGGTTCCGGCCGGCGTGTTCCAGGGTCCGCTCGGTCCGCTCGAAGTACGCGTCGGTCGCCCGTCCCTCCGCGATGGCCCCGGGCGGGATGATGTCGAAGTCGGTCACCGCTCACACCTCCCGTCTGCCCTGCCTTTCTTCTCCAGCCCCGATTGCAGTCGCCTCGCTGCGGTCATACCCCCCGCTTCAGGCGGGGCGAGAAAAAAGGCTCGCCTCCCCGTTCCGAAGAATTGCCCTGGCAGCCGTCAGACCCCGCAGTGCATCCGCCAGGCGCTATATAAAAGGGAGGTACCGACCGAGAAGCTTCCCCCACCCGGTCACGGGGCCCGGGGCGCCGCGCCGGCTCGGACGGCCGAGAGAGCATCGACCGTCGGGGCGTTCACGATGAGCGTGCGGTTGGCCCGCGTCTGCACGTAGAACGCGTCGGCGAAGGGCCCGGAGCTGATCCGGTAGGTCCCCTTCCGACCCTGGACCGGGTCCGCGCCGTGATACTTGAGCAGCGACCGATAGGCCTCCTGGAACTGGGTCGCATCGCGCTCGCTATCCCAGGCGATCTTCCAGACGTACCCGGTCTCGTTCGTCTCCGCCGACGCGTTCGTCACGTAGGGGAGGAGGCGATCGCCGTCCCAGCCCGCGGTGTAGGGGTGTGAGTAATTGTAGAGATCCAGGTCGGACGTCCCCCGGGGGTTGAAGAAGTGGCGGACGGGGATCACCACGGGCGTCGGGGCACCACTCTGACGGGATTCGGCGTAGCTCGGGTACCAGAGCATCACGTACAGGCCCGCCTCGCCGAAGGCGGCGTAGTCGATGTTGCCCGCCCCTTGGTCGGGAACGTACCACCGCTCTGTGCTTCGATCCTCGACGGTCACGTTCGTCGGGGAGTCCACGAGGTACTTCTCCGGGTGGATGGTCTGCTCCGTGCTCTCGGGAGGGTGTTTGTATACCTGGTTCACCCCTGACCAGCCGCGGGCCTCATAGATCCCCTGGACGAACGGCGGGCCGTCGCTGTATGGCTGCAGTCGGAGGGCGAGCATCCCGACGTGGGTGTCGACTCCGGACCCACCCCCACTGCCCCCGCCCCCACCCCCATCCCCCATCGGCATGAGACAGTCCCAGGCCTCCCGACACTGCTGCTCGTATCGGTGATCGACGAGGTTCCCGTCGCCCTCGATGATCCCGTCCCGTGCATTGTGCAGCTCCTCGGTGTTCGCGGTGTAATTCGAGACGTGAAACGTGTGCTCCTGGACCGCGTGGAAGAGCTCCTGGGCGAGGGTGATCTCGTTCATCTGAGGCGACTCCGTGTGCTCGGAGACGATGACGATGCTGTCGTTTGCGGGGGAGTAATAGCCGAGGACGTTCGCCGCGGTGTTCTGCTCCTGCTGGGAGATGGCGCTCTCGTTCTCGCCCAGCATGAACAGCGCCTCGAACTTCACGTTCTGATGGAGGCGCTGAGCCGCGGTGAGGCCGCTGTTCCGGCCGAGGGTCCGGTTTCGGAACGTCTCCCGGGAGATGACCTCGACGGGTACGTCCTTTTGGAACTCCAGCCGGCGGATATGCTCCACCCGGGCCATGCTCCTGGCCACGACCGTATCGAGCTCGGAGTCGTTGAGGCCGTCCGCTCGGGTAACCGTCACGGTCTCGTTGTACCAGTACCCTGCCTCCCAGCCCAAGCGGTCGGCGGGCGGGTCCGGCCGACTCTCGACCATCGCAGGTGTCGGGGTGGTCTGCGTCGGGCTATAGGAGGGAGATGGAGCGGGAGAGGGAGACGGAGCGGTAGTCGGGGACGCAGCTGTGGGGGTCGGTTCAGGCGTCGGAGACGTCGGCGAGGCCTCCGGGACCGAGATAGAGCTGCACCCCGCCAGGGCGAGGATGGCGACGAGCAGGACGACACCCAGACGACGCGACATACCACCGGGTCGGGACCCGAGCGGTAAAATGCTGCCGGGGTGGGGGACGATTTTTCCGCCTCTGGACACTGGTTTCCGACATGGCGTTCGACCCGGAGCGGACCGCCGTGGTCGTGATCGACATGCAGAACGGGTTCTGTCACCCCGAGGGGAGCCTGTACGCCCCGCCCAGCGAGGAAGCCATTTCGCCGATCGCCTCCCTTCTGGAAACCGCCCGGGCTGCCGGGGCGTCCGTGATCTTCACCCGGGACGTCCACCCGCCCGAGCAGTTCGAGGACGCCCACTACTACGACGAGTTCGAGCGCTGGGGCGAGCACGTCCTCGAGGGGTCCTGGGAGGCGGAGATCGTCGACGACCTCCAGGTGACGGAAAACGACCACGTGGTCACGAAGCACACCTACGACGCGTTCTACCGCACCGACCTCGAGGGGTACCTCGACACGCACGGGATCGACGACCTCCTCATCGCGGGGACCCTCGCGAACGTCTGCGTGCTCCATACAGCGGGCAGCGCCGGGCTCCGTGACTTCCGGCCGGTGCTGGTGACCGACGCGGTCGGGTATATCGAGGCGGATCACCGCGAGTACGCACTGGAGCACGCCGACTGGCTCTTCGGGGAGACCATCGAGCTGGACGAGATCGCGTTCGAGTGACGTCGTGGGATCGTCTGTTCCAGTGTCGTCGTGGGATCGTCCGTTCTCCACCCGTCCCCCACCGCCTCCGCGAATCTCCAGATCCACCACCGCGATGCCATTTACCGCGGTCCCGACCGTTCGCCCGCCCGCACAATCTGGACCGAGACCGATTCGCCGACCTCGAAGTGGGTTTCCGGACAGATCAGTTTCGCGGCGCAGCGGTTCAACCCGAAGACGAACGAGAGGCCGGCGATCTCCTGGCCATTGGCCTGCACCGTCACCGGCCCCCACGCGACATCCCGACCGTCGCGCTCCCCGACGACCGTCCCAAGCAGGCGGACCGGCTCGGGGTCGGATGCGTGCGGTGAATCGCCTCCCGGCGTCTCACCGACCGGCGTCTCACCGACCGGTGTCTCATCAACCGGCGTCTCACCGACCGGTGTCTCATCAACCGGCGTCTCACCGACCGGAGTCGATCTCTCCTGAGTCGATCTCTCCGGAGTCGATCCCTCCGGAGTCGAGTGGTCAGCGTCGCCCGACCGATCCCGATCGGAACCATTTGAAATGTCCCTGGATGGGTCCGACCCCGCCTCCCCTCCAAACGCATTTGTGCGTACCAAGCTGGGCCGGACCCCATTGGTCCCGACACAGAACGAGCCCCCGCCCTCGTAATGGGCCAGCCCACCGTCGAGCGCCCGGTCCCCTGAGTCGTCCGCGATGGCCGCATATGTCGCCCCGGGGCGAGGGTGTGTCGGTCGGTCGAGGACGGCATACGTGTCGCCGGTCTCGACGACCCGCCCCGTCCCGTCCCACGGAACGGCCTCGATCGGCACGTCGGGGGTCACCGGCAGGGAGCCGCTGGCCCGAAGCGGGTCGTCCCCAGGGCGGCGAAAGCCAAGGTGGAGGTGGTTGTCGACCCAGGGGGCGAAGTAGCCCGAGCGGATCAACTCTCCGAGGTCCTGGCCCACCGCGACCCGCTCACCGACGGCGACCGCGGGGTCGACGTGCAGAACCCTGGCGAGGCGACTCCCGGTGTCGATCACGAGGAGGTGGTCGTGATCCGCCGCGTAGGGACGGTCGGGACAGGCGACCCGTCTGGACCGCTCGACCGTCCCGGCGACCGGACTCGGGGCGTGGTCCACCGATGGATAGAGGTCGATGGCGCGGCCACGGCGGTGGGCCCGATACGGCGAATTGTAAAGGGTGAAGCGCGGATACTGCGAGAGGACGTCGGCACCCACCGCGACCATATCGGAACATCGCCCCCGATTCGTTTACCTCCTCGGGTGCGGACGAGCGTCGCCCCCTCCCCCCCGGCACGGTACATTTTCACCGCTCCACCCCGTGCGACAGCACATGCGCGTGCTCCGTGGCCGAGGACAAACGCCGGCGGAGGACACGGAGCAATCCCGGCGCGTGCTCGGGTGGGTGGCCGCCAACGACGAACCCGCGATCCGCGTCTGGCGGCCGCATCGACAGGTCGCCTTCGGTCGCCGGGACAGCAACGCCCGGGGCTACGGGGCGGCACGGGCCGCCGCACGGGCCCGTGGATTCACGCCGGTCGAACGGAGCGTCGGGGGCCGGGCAGTGGCCTACACGGGCAGGACCCTCGCCTTCGCCCGCTTCGAGCCAGTCGACGATCCGCGGACGGGGATCGACGCGCGATACGCCTCGATGGAGGCAGACGTGACCGAGGCGCTCTCCGCGGTGGGCGTCAGTGCCAGACCGGGCGAGCCGCCGAACTCCTTCTGTCCCGGAGCCCACTCCCTCCAGCGCGAGGGGAAGCTCTGCGGCCTCGCGCAGCGCGTGACCGCCGACGCCGCCTTCGTCGGTGGGATCCTCATCGTCGCGGACCACGAAGCGGTCGGGGCGGTCCTGGCCGAGGTCTACGACGCCCTCTCCGTCCCCTTCGACCCGACCACGGTCGACAGCGTGAAGCGGGCCGGCGGTGACGTCGACCGGCTCCCAGGGGTCCTCGAGGACCGACTGGTGGGGGACGCCCCGGTGAGAGTGGACCGCATTCGGGACTTTTCGGCCGTCGAATAGGGCGACCCCGCCGGCAGACTTAGGCCCCGGGCACCCGGGGATGCGGATATGCTGATCGTCCGGAACGCAACGCTCCCGGACGGGCGCCGCCGGGACGTCGCTGTCGAAGGCGAGCACATCGCCGCGGTGGGCCGCCGACTCTTCGGGGAAACGGAGATCGACGCGTCCGGGAAGCGGCTGTTCCCGGGGATGGTCGACGTCCACGTCCACTTCCGGCAGCCGGGGTTCCCCGAGAAGGAAACCTGGGAGACCGGGAGTCAGAGCGCGGCGGCGGGCGGGGTCACCACCGTCGTCGATCAACCCAACACCGAGCCCCCGACGATCGACCGGCCGTCCTTCGACCAGAAGGTCGCCCTCGCGGGCGACTCCCTCGTCGACTTCGGGATCAACGGCGGGGTGACGCCGGACTGGGAGCCGGAGGGGTTACTCTCCCGCCCGCTGTTCGCCCTCGGGGAGGTCTTCCTCGCGGATTCGACGGGTGAGATGGGGATAGACGAGTCCCTGTTCGAGGAGGCGCTCCGTCGCGCGCGGGAAACCGGCACGGTAGTCACCGTCCACGCCGAGAACGCCTCGCACTTCGACGAGGCGGCGCTGAACCGCGATGGCCCGGGGGCGTGGAGCGCGTACCGGACGCCGGAGGCCGAGGTGGCGGCGATCGAGCAAGCGACCACACTCGCGACGGAGATCGGCGCCACCATCCATATCGCCCACACCAGCACACCCCAGGGCATCGATCAGGCCGCCGAAAGGGGGGCGACGACGGAGGTGACCCCTCACCATCTCCTCCTCTCGACGGAGGACCTCGAGGAGCTGGGTTCGTACGGCCGGATGAACCCCCCGCTCCGGGACGAGGCGCGCCGGAAGGCCGTCTACGAGCGGGTGGCCGACGGCACCGTCGACCTCATCGCGACCGACCACGCCCCGCATACCGCCGAGGAGAAGGCCGCGGACGTCTGGGACGCGCCGAGCGGCGTTCCGGGGGTGGAGACGGCGCTGCCGCTCCTTCTCGCCGAGGCCGAGGCGGGTCGGCTCACCCACGAGCGGGTCCGAGATCTCACCGCGGCGAACCCCGCTGCCGTCTTCGACCTCCCCCGGAAGGGCCGCATCGAGGCGGGCCGGGATGCCGACCTGGTGCTCGTCGATCCGGACGCCACCCGCGAGATCGTCGGCGCCGATCTGCACTCGAAGTGTGGCTGGACCCCGTTCGAGGGGATGACCGGCGTGTTCCCCGAGTGGACGATGGTCAGGGGGGAGATGGTGTGGGAGGCAGCGAACCCCTCGAGCTCGGGAGCGGGACGCTTCAGTGAGCACGCTGGACGGAACGTCCGGCGAGATCCGCGGGCCCCCTGAACCCGGGCGGCTATCGGGGACCGAATGACCGGCGGCCCTTCGGCCAGCGGGGAGGGGGACCATCCGGGAGCACGTTCAACCGAGGGTTTATCCCGGAAGACCGGACCATCCCCGACCATCCGCTGACCAGTGCCCCGGCGCGGAACGCGAAACCGGCGAGACACCGCCCGGGGGCCGGCCAGTCTCGCCTGGAAGCCAGATGGGAACGCGAAGGACCTTCACCCGGTTCCGGGGGACCTTCACCCGATCCCGAGCGTGGACAACACCGCAGTGGCCACGGCCACGCCCACCATCCCCCCGCCGCCCAGGGCGGTGAGCAGGCTGAACGCCACGTTGGCGCCGCCTTTCGTCCATCCGGTGTCGCCCTCGGCCTCACGGAGAACCGCCTCCACGACGTCGCCCAACCAGAGCGTCGTGGCCCACGAGGTCAACCCAAAGCCCCCGACCAGCGCGGCGAGCGCGAACACGAGCGTGCTCGCATCGAGCATCGAGCGACCGAGGAGGACCAGGACCACGGTTCCCCCCGCCCCTGCCACGAGTCCGACCGCGGCCGCCCGGGCCAGCAACCCGGGGCGGGCCCCGAGCGCGTCGGGGTCAGTCAACGGCCTCGCGCATGCGCGGGTCGAGGGCGTCGCGCATGCCGTCGCCCAGCAGGTTGAACCCGAGCACGGTGAGCGCCAGCGCCAGGCCGGGGAAGAACGACCACCACCACACCCCGATCAGGAGTCCCTGCTTGACTCCGTTCGAGAGCATGAGGCCCCACGACGGGGTGCCGGCCTGAGCGCCGAACCCGAGGAAGGAGAGGGCGGCGATGTCGATGATTGCCAGCCCGAAGTTGAGCGTGCTCTGGACCGTGATCGGCGCCAGACAGTTCGGGAGGAGGTG
>JBDGRH010000153.1:0-12575 GCA_042218225.1 Halodesulfurarchaeum sp.
GCTGGGTTTAGACCGTCGTGAGACAGGTCGGCTGCTATCTACTGGGGGTGTTCGGTGCCTGACGGGAACGTCCGTATAGTACGAGAGGAACTACGGACGGGGGCCACTGGTGTACCGGTTGTCCGAGAGGGCAGTGCCGGGCAGCCACGCCCCACGGGGTAAGGGCTGAAAGCATCTAAGCCCGAAACCCACCTGGAAAAGAGGCACCATCGAGGCCACCCGTAGAAGACGGGTTCGATAGACCCGGGGTGTACGCACCGAGGCAACGAGGTGTTCAGCCCGCGGGCACTAACCGGCCGAAGCCACACTCATTCCGCACGTCCGCACCCGCGGACGAGTCCAGGCGCTAACTGGATTGCACGCACACACGGTCGCCGATGGCTGGTGCCATCGCCGCGGTTCGATTCCGCGGATCGGCCTCGAGGCGGCCATAGCGGCGGGGACACACCCGTACCCATCCCGAACACGGCAGTTAAGCCCGCCTGCGTATCGGCAAGTACTGGAGTGCGCGAGCCTCTGGGAACCCCGGTTCGCCGCCTCTCCCATTCATTCCACATCCATCAACACCACTCGAGAGCGACTGCCACGTCGTTGGGGGGAAATCATGCCCCGAGAGCGACTGCCACGTCGTTGGGGGGTGTTCAGGCAGACCCCTGGGCAGCCTCCGGGTCGGCCCGCCGGAATTCGAGCCCTTTTCCAGGGTCCCGTCCCAACACCTCCCCATGGACGACATCTTCGTCGGACGACTCATGTCGAGCCCGGTCCGGACCATCGATCCCGAGACACCCGTCGACGAGGCCGCGCGGATGATGGCCGAGGAGGGCATCGGCTCCGTCGCGGTCGTGGACGACCTCGACCACCTGGATGGGATCCTGACCTCCACCGACTTCGTGAAGGCGGTCGCGTCCGGGGAGTCCATGGCGGACACCCCGGCCTCGGCGTTCATGACCGAGGACGTGATCACCACCACCGCCAACACGCCCATCCGCGACGTGGCCGACCTCATGACCGAGCACGGGTTCCATCACGTCCCGGTCGTCGAGGACGAGCACGTCATCGGCATGATCACGACGACGGATTTGACGGTCTACCTCTCGCACCTCGAGAAGCCCAGTCCTGCCTGAGAGGGGGGCGGACCCCCGGCGCGCTCAAAGCGGACAGCGGTCGGGGACCTGTCTGTCGTGGAGGCGGTTGACGACGACCTCGGCGAGCGTCTGGAGGTTCTCCGTGTCCTCGCGGTTGTACTCCACGAGGGTCTCGAGTGCCCCCTCGTCGCCGCGCTCGTACTCGTGCCAGAGCCGGACGGCTTCCCGACCCGAGATGTCGGGGCGCTCGCGCTCGATCCCGAGGGTCCCCTCGATCTCCTTCAGCCCGCCCGTGAGGTCGAGCCGTCGGGCGAGGAACATGAGGTCCAGGTGGGGTCGGTCGATCGAGACGTCGAATGACGTCTCGAGGAAGGGCACGTCGAACCGACTCCCGTTGAACGTCGCGACGAGGCGGGCGTTGTCGAAGTGCTCCGCGAGGGTTCCCGCCGAGAGGTTCTCGCCCCGGACCAGCGTGGTGGTCTCCCCGTCCTGGTGGAACGACACAGTCGTCACGCGGTCGCGGTGGCGGTCCAACCCGGTGGTCTCGATGTCGAAGAAGAGCGTCCGATCGCGGAAGTTCTCGTAGAGGCGCCAGTGCTCCTCCCTGGGAAAGGCGCGAGCGAGGTACGGGGTATCGCCCCGCTCGAGGCGGGGTCGCGCCTCCTCGATGAAGGTCTCGATCCGCGACGCCAGCGTCGAGCCCACGAGGTCCGGTTCGAACTCGTCCCAGTGGGTGACCCCAGCCTCCCAGAGGCGACGCTCGGTCACGGGGCCCACCCCCTGCACCGGGATGAAGCTGTTCTCTGCGCGCACGGGTGGGGGTACGCGGGGGACAATGAAAACCCAGCGGATCCTCCGGCAGCGTCGAGCCCCGCCCGCGACCGCAACCGTTAACCGCCGGAGTGCAGTACGTCGAGATGCGCCAAGGTGGCAGAGTCCGGCCGAACGCGTCCGCCTGCAGAGCGGATTACCGCCGGTTCAAATCCGGCCCTTGGCTTGAGTGCTCGCGCGTTGAGCGCGAGCTATCCGCCAACGGACGGATTTGGACCCTATCAGTCGCAGCCCGGAACGGCGCGTAGCGCCGCACGCCCGGACCGTCTGATTTCGGTTCAAATCCGGCCCGTGGCTCGTTTCCCGTCCCACCTCACTCCGGATACCATTCCAGCGGGAGGTATCGACCCTCCACCTCCCCCGCTGTCGGAACCGAGCCGATGACCTCCCAGCCTCCTTCCCGTCGGGCAAGGAGCGAGCCCCGATGGGTCGCCGCGACGACTGTTCCCGACACGGCCGTCCACCCGATGGCCACCTCCTCGGGCCGCGGGGAGTCGATCCGCTCGAGCGTGGACCCATTGGCGGATTCGAACAGGGCGTGATCGGTCTCCGTCTCCCAGGAGGCGGGCGAGCCGGGTGCGCCCCCGGCGTAGATGCGCCCGTCGTGACCGAACGCCGCCCGGAAGTACCCCTGGGGATGGCCGGAATCGAGCCGTGTCCACTCCCGACCCAGGGACGTCGTCCGGTAGAGACCGCTGCCGGTGGCCGCGAGCACCGTCTCCGGTCCCTGGAGGAACAGCTGGTGGATGTCGTCCGTGTGCGGGGCGTCGAACCCCTCGATCGATCGGTCCTGCCAGGTCTCCCCACCGTCCTCGCTCACGTGGATGCCCCCGACCTCGATCCCCGCGATCAGCCGGGACGGGGCGTCGGGATGCGTGCAGAGACTTCGAACCTGCGCGACCCCGTCGTGACGGGGGAGTCCCCAGTCGGTGCGCTTCCGGAGGGAATCGAATCCCTCGACCGCCGTCCAGGACCGCTCGTCCGTGGGGACGATGGCGCCCACCTCGGCTTCGAACACTCGGGCCGGACGCGTTCCGACGTAGAGCCGCTCGCCCGTCGGGTCTGCCACGACGGCCGTGACCTCGGGCTCGGGCACGGCGACCGACGCCCACTCGTGACCATCCGGGGAGTAATACAGCCCCGACTCGGCGGCGACGAACAGCCCGGGGGTGGCGTCGAATCGACGGACCCGGAACACCCGGTGTGCGTCCAGGATCCGCTGTGCGTCCGTCGATTCATCCGACAGGACGCCGGATATCCGATAGACGCCGTCGTCGCTGCCCGCGACCAGCATGATCGAACCTGCGTTCCACCCCGTCTAATCGGTTGTGAATCTGCGCGCCCATGCACCGCGGGAGATGCCCCGGTGGTTCGGCTCGTGGGGGGTCGGGGCCCCTTTTCAGGTCCGCACACCCGGGATGGCCCGACCTGTCCCCCACCATCCCGGGCGGACGCCCCGTCCCGGGATTCGGGATCCCAGTAGTCGGGTGCCAGGCAACTCGGGGCAGTTTTCGGGTCCATCTGTCGGCTTTTCTCGGCGGAGACCCGAATGAGGCCATGGCCGACCGCTTTCGCCGACACGACGAGCTGCTCGCGGCGCTCGACGATCGCTCGTTCGACCGATCACCGGCCCTGGTCTGCAACGCGCACATCACGGCGCTCGGTGTCGCGCGGGCGCTCGCCGCCCACGACATCCCGGTGATCGCGCTGGACCGCAACGGGGACGGGGTCGCCCCCTCTTCCGACGCGGTCACCCTCGCCGGGGAGGTCACCTATCCGCTTGACGACCAGGCGGCATTCGGCGACGAGGTCGCGTCGATCGCCAGCGCGCTGGACCACGACCCGGTGGCCTTCGGGTGCATGGACGAGTGGGTGCTGGGTCTCGCCGACACGCGACCCGAAGGTGTCCGACTCCCGTTCTCGGCCGACCGGATCGACGACGTCCTGGATAAGACGTCGCTTTACGCGATCGCGGAGGAGCTCGACGTTCCATATCCGGAAACGTACCTGCTCCGGGAGACCGCAACCGATGGGGGACCCGCGGGGCAGGCGCTCACGTCGCTGACCGCTGATGGGGCCGCCGATCGGCTGGGATTCCCGCTCGTCGTCAAGCCGGCCCTGAAGCGGGCGTTCGAGGAGACCATCGGGACCAACGTCGTGGAGGTGGACGACCGGGACGAACTGCAGGAGTTCGTCTCCCTGGCCCGCGAGGAGGACATCCGGATCATGGCGCAGGAGCGGGTCCCCGTCGTGCAGGGAGCGGATCGCTCGTACGTCTCCTATGTCGGTCCCGACGGGGAGACCCTGGGCATGGTCGGCAACCCCACGCGGTATCCGGCCGGATACGGGACCTCCTGTCTGGTCGAGCGACGACAGACGCCGGTGGTGGCGGACCGCGGGAGGGAGGTTTTGGAGGCGACCGGGTACCACGGGATCAGCGAGGCGGAGTTCGTCTACGATGGTGACCGGGATGCGTACGTCTTACTCGACGTGAACACCAGACCGTGGAAGTGGATCGGCCTCCCGGTGCAGGCGGGTGTCGACCTCCCGTTCGCGGCATACGCCGACAGCGTCGGGCGGGAATATGTTCCCGACTCGGTCCACGATGCGACGTGGGTCTACCTTCGGGACTACCTCGCCCTGCTCGCGGAAGACGGGCCTGACCAGCTCTCGCGCTCGCAGTGGGTCGCCCTCCTCACGGGCGGCTTCGAGGACGACCCCAACCTGACGACGGGGGTGTATGCGCCCTCCGATCCGGGCCCGGCTGCCCACCTCATCGAGACGGAGTTCAGCGATCGCGAGTACTACTGTGCGTGTTGATCCCCCGATCGCCCGGCGTCAGTCCCCTGTGGGCTCGTCCATCGAGAGCTCCCGATCGGGGAGGAGGGCCCAGATGGCCAGGGCGGCGACGACCGTCAACCCGACGGCGAAGACAAGGCGGAGGGCGACGACGGTCGGGGAGAAGATGACGAGCCCGAAGGGAATCCGACCCACCCCGATCGCGCTGTAGCCGACGTACATCGCCACGAGCGCCCCGTAGCTCGCCCCGCTCCGTCTGACACTACGCATGATCGGATACGTCGCATACGGGCCGCCCATCAGGGCGCCGCCGAGGAGGCCGGCGAGGACTGTATTCGCCGGGCCACCCCCGCCGCCGAGATATCGCATCACCGCCTCCTCCGGGAGGAGCGACTCCAGGGCGCTCGCCAGGAGGAGCGAGGCCAGGATGAGCGTGAACAGGCGGACGAGCGTGCCCAGCCCCTGCCGGGCGCTCTCGATCGCGGCCGCTGGGTTCGCGACGGCCAGGTACAGATAGAGCACCGCCGTCCCGATGATGACCACCCGCTGTCCCCAGGACCGACCGATGAGGTACTCGTAGGCCTGCATGGTTAGATGAGGAGGAAGGCGATCCCGGCCACGAGCACGGTTCCGATCACGCCGACCAGGAGCCGGATGGCGACGGTGGGCAGATCGAAGAAGACCAGCCCGTAGGGGACCTTCCCGATCCCGATCGCCCCATATCCGGTGAGCATCGCGATCACCGCAGCGAGGCTCGCCCCCTGGTCCGCGATTCCATCGACGATGGGATAGACGGCGTAGGGTCCGCCCGGGAGGAATCCTCCGAGGAGACCGGCGAGAACCACGCCCCCCGGGCCGGCCGCCTCGCCCAGGAAATGGCTGGCCGCCCCGCGCGGGATGAGGGTCCCGATTGCGCTCGCCAGGAAGAGCGCTGCGACGATGAGAGTGAAAAGCGACACAAACTGGCGCAGCCCACCCACAGCGCTCTCCCGCGCAACATCCGGCTGTCGATACAGGAGCAGGCCATAGACCACGATGGTCCCGAGGATCACCACCTGCTGACTGAGTGCACTCCCGATCAGGAGCTCGAGCAGCGCCATGCCGGCGCTACCACGAGCGGGATAAAAACACTCCGGGTACTCCCCTCGGCCGGGACCCTGTTCGGTCGTCGGTGATCCGGACGGTGAACCGCTGTGGTCGTCACCCGACCCCTCCCGGTCGACACCATTCTGTCGCAATGTATTGGTCAGTATTCGCCCGCCCGGTTGGGCGGTCATGACACGGCTCTCGAGTGCATACTCGGTAATTACCGCCGGTATATGCGACGGACCTCGCCGATTTCCGCCCCTTTTCCTAGGATATTAAACCAAATTGTGGATACAGTCGGCAAATATTTTAATTTTCATCAGTGATAATGACAACACATAGACTTATATACCGCGCTGTCCTGGGTTTCAGGTACCGCGCCAGACAAATGAGACCGCGACAAGTATTCGCGGTTGCGAGCGCCAAGGGGGGAGTGGGGAAGACGACGACGAGCCTCAACATCGGGGCGGCGTTGGCCGCACAGGGCCCGCGAACCGTGGTGGTCGAGCTCGATCTCGCCATGGCCAACATGGTGGACTTCATCGATCTCGACGAGCCGGCGGCGGATATCACCACGCTTCACGACGTCCTGGCGGACTTCACCCCCGTCGAGGAGGCCATCCGCCCGGCACCCGGCGGCTTCGACATCGTGCCGAGCGGGGTCACCCTCGACGGGTTCGTGGAGACGAACCCGGAGGGCATCCCGGCTCTCATCGAGCAGCTCCGGAACAGCTACGACGCCGTCATCCTCGATACGGCGGCCGGGCTGACCCGCGAGACGGTCCTGGCCTTCGATCGGGCCGACCAGGTCCTGCTCACCTCCACCCCTCGCGTCGCATCCGTCAGAGACACCGAGAAGACGAAGGAGCTGGCCGACCGCCGCGACGCCACTGTCGGAGGTATCATCTTCAACAAGTCCGGAACGGGGAGCGCACCACCGGTTGACCGGATCACCGAGTACCTGGACCTCGAACTCCTGGGACACATCCCGGAGGACCGCGCCGTGCCGACCGCTCAGGACCGTGGACGGCCTGTCGTCGTCGACGAGCCGGATTCGGATGCCGCCCGCGCCTATCGGTCGATCGCTGAAGGGCTGATGGACGTCGGTGGGGCACCCAGGCAGGTCAACGAGGTTCCGGCGACAGCCGAATCCGATCTCCTTCCCTACTGAGGGCTCACGGCTGGCTCTCCGTGACCGATCGCCAGCCGAACTGCCGGTGAGGAGCCGCTCAGGACCCGACGACGGAGGAGAGATAGACCAGGCCGGCGCCGATCGCGATCGCCGCGAGGGCACCGATGAGTTGTAAAATGGTGACGATCCCGCTCCCCGAATATTGCCAGGGTTGACCGACGAGGGTTCCGAGCCCGACCAGGGCCACGAAGATGCCCAGGGGGACCCCGACCAGGTGGAGGCGATCCCGGATAGCGACGTCCATATTCCTCCGTGTGGGAACAAGGTATCTAACCCTGACGGTACGGCCGCTGGCTGCGGGGATCCGCGGGGTGGACCCGGTTTTCCGAGGACGAAAGTGGGGTGGGCGGTTCGCCCGCCCACGGTTGTGCCAACTCCATTTCCGAGCTCTCTCCGGTCAGGTGAGCTTCGGTCAGGTGAGCGGCCACTCACCCGCAGGAACCCGAATCTCTAAGGGAACTGCCCCTCGAAGCCCGAATCGATGACCGACGATGGGGGGTTCTGGTCGGTCGCGAGGGAGTTTTTCGCCCTCGAGCGGGACGTCCTCGTCCTGTCCGTGGCGATGTTGGTCTTCAGTCTCGGGTTCCAGATGACGAGTCGCTACATCCCGGAGTACATGCGGGTCCTCGGGGCCGGAGCGGGGGCCATCGGGCTGTTCGGGAGCTTGAGCAACCTCATCAGTGCCGGTTACCCCTACCCGGGTGGTGCCCTTTCGGACCGAGTCGGATCGCGGGTGGCCCTCACGGGATTCGGACTTGCGTCGACAGTCGGCTTCCTGGTGTGGGCTTTCGCGGGTGCATTCGGGACTGTCGCGCTCGGCCCCCTCGTCCTCCCGACCGTCTCGATCGGGACGTATACCCTCGGGGGGTCCGTGATGGGGACGCTCGTCCTCCCGATCGGGATCTTTCTGGGTCTCTTTCTGACCCAGTCCTGGAAATCTCTGGGACTCGGGGCGACCTTCGCCATCGTGAAGCAAGCGACGGACCCGGATTCGCTGGCAACCGGCTTCGCCAGCACCGAGACCTTCAGACGGGTGGGTTTCCTCCTGGGACCACTGCTCGCGACCGTGGTGCTCGCCTCGACCGCCACCTTCGCCCTCGGCTTCCGGATGATCCTCCTTCTGGCCGCGGGGTTCGGCGCGGCGGGGACTGCCGCCCAGCACGTCCTCTATGACGCAAGGGGGGATACGGTGGGAAAGCGCTTCGAGGGGCTCTCGACGATCCTGTCGGACCTCCGCTCGATGCCAGGCCCGCTTCGCCCGCTGCTCGCCGCCGACACGCTGATCCGGTTCGCGAACGGGATGGTGTACGTCTTCTTCGTCATCGTGGTCACGCGGTACCACGAGGTCGGATTCCACCTGGGCCCTCTCGATCTTCGACCCCCTGCGTTCTTCGGAGTGCTCCTCGGTGTCGAGATGGTTGTCGCCCTGTTGACCATGATCCCGGTCGCCCGGATCGCCGACCGGATCGGTCTCAAACCGGTGGTGGCGCTGGGCTTTGCCGTGTACGCGGTCTTTCCCGCGCTTCTCATCTCCGCCCCCGCCGACCAGTGGATTATCCTCGCGCTGTTCGCGTTCTCCGGACTCCGCTTCGCCGGGTTGCCCGCCCACAAGGGCCTCATCGTCGGTCCCGCCGCGAGCGGTGAGGGTGGTCGGGTGACCGGGACGTACTATCTCGTCCGGAACACGGTGGTCATCCCGAGCGCTGCCATCGGGGGCGCCCTGTACGGGTACGAGCCCACTGTCGCATTCTTCACCGCCTCCGTCGTGGGGCTGCTCGGAACGGGATACTTCCTCCGTTATGGACGAGACCTATCCGAGGGGGACGGCTGACTCGACGCGGGATGCGTGACAATCGGGACGGGATGCGCCGCTTTTAATCCTTGATTACTAATGATGAGAAATCAGCACCATTAAATGGTGGAGGGAGGACGTGTCACGCATGCGGTCTCGGGCCCTCCTGGTGGCGGCCCTGGTCTTGGTCGTAGCCAGTACCGCGTTCCCGGGCGTGGCAACGCCGCCGACGACGGCTGACGCCAACGAGGATGCCCTTCTGGCGATCAAGGGCCTCACCCACGAACGCCCGAACCCATCGACCACTGACGCGACCACCTCGGGGTCGTCAGTCACCACAGCAGCGGAGCCCGAGCCGAACCCCTGGGGTACGCGGACGGTGACGGTCGGGATCAGGCGGGCCGAGGGCCCCGTCACCGACGCGCACGTGGCGGCAGTTCGCCGGGCCGCCGCGTTCTGGAACGACCGGGCGGCGAACCTCACCGACCACCGCATCGTGTTCGTGGTCGAGCCCGCGGCGGAGCGGGTGGACGTGCTCGTCCGGTTCGTCCCCTATATCGACGAGTGCGGCGCCGAGAGCGGCTCGATCACCATCGGGTGTGCGCCCCAGTACGACCGTGGCGGCTCCGCGAACGTGCCGACGGTCGTCCGCATCAGGGAAGGCCACCCCACGAACTCGCTGTCGGGAACCATCACGCACGAATTCGGACACCTCTTGGGGTTAGCGCATGGGGAAGGGCCGATGCCCGTCATGACGAGCCGGACGGCCCCCTCGACGCCGACTGCCCTCAGGAATGCCTCCGAGCGGGGATACCCCTGGCACGAGGAGGTCTTGACCGTCTCCGTCGCCGCCGGTCCTGGGTACGACCGGCCCGCGCTTCGGGCCCACGTGGTCGAGGCGCTCGAGTACTACGAGCGACAAGTTGACCGACGGCTGGCAATCACCCCCTCCTTCCGGATGGTCGAGTATCCCGAACGGGCGGACATCGTGCTTCGCTTCACCGCGTCCGCCGACGCCTGCGACGTCGGGGTCGGCTACTGCTGGTCCATCGCCGGGGAGGACCTGGACCGCGATCGGGCCATCGAGTACTACACCCGATTCGAGGGCACATTCGGCGGCCTGGAGCAGCAGTACGCGAGCTGGTACGCGGGCCGGATGATCGGGTACGCCCTGGGGGCGGGGAACGAAACCCAGCTCCCGGACGTCTTCGCGAAGCCGGAAAACGCCGGCGAGCGATGGGTCGATCCGGAGGCGGGCGCGGAATACGGCGGGGAGGGGACGGCGACCGACGACCCACCCGGCACGAAGATGCCCTGAGCTCCCGGACTTGAGCGGGTGTCAGCCTCTCGGCTCATTCGCTTTGGCTGATTCCCGCGGCCCAGGCCTCCGCACCGCAGTGCTGACACCGGAGGAAGGTCCCGTCGTCGTAGTGCTCGAGGGTGACGTCGCCCCGGCCGCAGTCCGGACACCGGAGGAAGGCGGTCCACTCGTGATATCCACCGCGGGAGCGGCCATCGGGCATCGAACCACCAGTCGTGGCTTGGACCTCCTGGCATATCTCAGTAACGGCCAGGGTCGCCGCCATCCGTGTCGGTATCGAGCGGTTGCGAGGAAGCGTTCCGGATTTCGTGGGGTGAGGGGTTCGGGATTTCGTGGGGTGAGGGGTTCCGGACGCTCTGACCACGGAGGCGTTCCTGGCCATTATATAATGGATATCACCGATGCCATCCGCGGCGTCCGACCATCCCCGACAGGCCCCGCATCGATGAGAACGATGCGTTGGAATGCAGGGCTCAGCTGGTCCCGGCGGCGTAGTAGGACGCGTAATCCTGATCCTGCTCGTTCCCGGCGATGTGATTCGTGAGCCAGGTCCGGAGGAACTCGAGGGTCTCGAGGCTCACTGTCCGCTCGCCGGCCTCGTACCGCTCGCGGATCTCCGCCACGCGGTCCTCGAAGGTGTCGTGGGCGTCGACGTGGGCCCGAAAGCACGCCGAACAGTCACCGCTGTATCCACACTCCCGCATGAACGCCTCCTCGTCCCCGAAGTGCTGATCGGTATACCTGGCGAGTTCCGCCAGGATGTCGCCCAGCTCGTCGCGCCCCCGACCCTCTCGCATCGCGGCGTGAAGCTCGCTGAGCGTCTCGAAGAGCTGTCGGTGCTGGCTGTCGATGTGCTCGACCCCCACGCCGTAGCGGTCCTGATCCCACTCGATGTAGGCCATGTGGCGTGGGTGAGCAACCCCGGAATATAGGGATTGTGTCGGTTCCAGGATGTCGATAGGTCGCGGGGGAGGGTCACAGGAGATGGTTGCGGGGCCGGAACGACCTGAGGAGGCAGTCGTGGTCGATGGGTGTCGATCGGGCCTCTACACTGACCCGATAGAGCGGGATTCCACGCGACCGCTCATCTCCTCTCCCATTTCTGAACTCTCCCTCTGTCTCAGTAAGCGTCCTCCAGGACTCCCACGAGGTCTTCGACCGTTGGATCGAGGCCTGGCGGGGCGTTGTCCATGAATGCGTCCTCGAGGGTGGCCCGGGCCACGTCCCGGAATGCATCGGGGTCCGGCCCCTCCACATCCCGCAATCGAGTGGGCAGCCCGAGCGCATCTCGGATGGCGGACACCCGGTCGACGACCGCGGCGGCCGGATCTGTGGCTTCCCCGCCGCCCAGCGCTGCCGCCAGGAGATCGCGGCGGCCGTCGACCCGATCGAAGAGATACCGCAGCGCGTGCGGGGCGATGACCGCGTGGGCGGCGCCCTGCTGGACCTCGTATCCGTCGGTGAGGCCGTGACCGAACGCGTGGACGATCGAGAGCGTGCTCTCGCCCGGCCGTGAGATCCCGAACTGGACCAGGACGATCCCTTCGAGGACGGGTTCGAGATCCTCGGCCGTCACCGGGTCCGACCCCAACTCCGGGAGGGAATCCGCGAGTCGCTCGAGCCCCCGGACGGCCGTCGCGTCCGTGATCGGCGTGGCATTTTTCGCGTAGAGCGTCTCGATCCCCTTGTCGAAGCCGTTCATCGCGGAGGCGGCCAGAACTCCCCTGGGTGTGCTCGCGAACAGGTCGGGGTCGTACAGGACGCCCCGCGGCATCAACCGCCGGTCAGACAGGCCGCCGCTGACCGGCGAGTCCACCAGTCCGCTCTCCGGGGAGGCGTTCAACCCGGCGACGGTCGACAGATCCGCCCCCGCGAGCGTCGTCGGAACGGCGACCATGGGTGGCAGGGGCCTATCCGGAATCTGCAGGGTCCCCGTCTCCTCGAACTCCGCTCCGAGCGCCGCCGGGGACCGGTCCGCCGCGGCCACGACGCTCACGGCCTTCGTCAGGTCCAGGCTGCTTCCCCCTCCCACCCCGATCAGGCCGTCGGCCCCTGCATCCCGCAGCGCGTCTGCCCCCTCGATCGCGGTGGCCAACCGCTTCTGGGGCGTCGTCCGGTCGAAGACACCGGCCAGGCGGTCGCCCAGTCCCGTTTCGACCCGCTCCATCACCGCCTCGTTGCTCCCGACCGTTCGGCCGCAGACGACCAGTGCTCGTTCGATGTCCAGGCGATCGAGCTCCTCTGCGAGTTCGGCGACGTGCCCCCTTCCAAACCGGATGGCCGGGGTATCGTAGGCGAACCGGAACCCTCCTTCGGGTGTTCTTCCCCCCGCTGCGGAGTTCATGGCAGGAGGATCGGTTGCCCGGTTCAAGAAGGCTCGTGGGGAAGCTGGTGAGGTGGGGTTTGGGTTGGGGTTTGGGTTGGGGTTTGGGTTGGGGTTGGGGGTGGTCGGGTGCGCTATTATAATGG
>JBDGRH010000139.1:0-7207 GCA_042218225.1 Halodesulfurarchaeum sp.
GTCGTCACTGGATTCCCTGCCAGAGGAATTCCCGCTAGAACTATCAGTTGGGGGCCCTGCGACCCCGACGGACCGGTTCCACAGGAACCCGCCGGCTCGAAACACATCCGAAACCGGCCAGACAATCGGCCCCCACCACTTACTCAGCAGAGCGAACTAACCGAGCGGGATGTCACATTCAACCGACCCCTGGAGTCGATATGCGTCCCCCAGAAGGCGACGCTCCGAGAGACGGCTCTCCACGTCGAAGGTGACGGGGAGGTGGGCGCGTTCCTCCGGGCCGATCAGGAAGTAATCGAGCCCGAACGTCCCCCGACCCAGGATGCCGAGTTCGTCGATACTGATGACCCGACCGTCCCCGTCCGTCGTTGTTCGCAGGTCGACCCGCGGGAAATCCGTGTTGTCGGGCACCGCCATGAACACCTCGACGGGCGGGGTCCGGGCAGGCAGCCGGTCGCGCATCTCCAGTCGGAGCGAATCGACGTGGGTCTTCGCCCGGTGGGACATGCGGAAGTGCACCGATGCCACCCCGGGCCCGCCCGGTCCCGGACCGTAGCTCTGACTGACGATGGCGTCCCAGTCCCCGGCCTTCCCGAACTTCATCTCGACGCCGCCAGCCTCCCGGTCGATGCGGGGATCGTCGAGGACTCGAACCGAGCCCGGGGCGGTACACCCAGCGAGCGAAGCCACCCCTGCGCCCCCGAGGCCGCCCAGGAACTCCCGGCGGTTCATGTCTCCCCGTTGCATCCACCCCGGGAAATATCGGGCGAAAGGTCCAATGCTGATTTTGGTCTCGGGGCGAGGCGGAGTGTGGATCGGGCGACGTGGCGGGTGAGCGACGGGTCGGTGAGGGTTGGAATGGACCCATCACGGGCCACCACCGACTCGGACCACGGTCTCGTGGCCCCCGGTCTCCCTCGCGTTCACCCCGAATCTCCGGCCCCCGAGCCAGCCCCCTCGTCGAACCCCTCCTCCCAGCGGAAGGTGCCGTTCCGCTGGACGACCTCGCCGTCGACCTCGAAGGTGCTCTCCTCGCTCATGTCGGTGATGAGGTCCACGTGCACCGCGCTCTCGTTCCCCGATTCGCCTTCGGGAAGGTTCGCGTCGTAGGCCCGGCCCAGGGCCAGGTGGACCGTGCCGCCCATCTTCTCGTCGAAGAGGATGGCGTCGGTGACGCGGTCGATCCCGCGGTTCATCCCGATCCCGAGCTCGCCGAGGCGTCGGGCCCCCTCGTCCGTCTCGAGGACCTCCCCGATGACCTCCTCGTTCCGGGCGGCTTCGAACGCCACGACCGCCCCATCATCGAACTCCAGCCGGACGTCCTCCACCTGTCGCCCCCGGATGGTCATCGGCACGTCGAAGGTCACCTCGCCGGACGTGGCGTAGGGCGCGGTGAAGACCTCCCCGCTCGGGAGGTTGTGGGAGTCGTACGCGACGGAGGCGGCACTGTTCACCGCCGTGCGCCCGTCGATCCGCATCGTCAGGTCGGTCCCCCGCTTCCGGATGCGGACCTCGGTCCCCTCGTCGAGGATCTCCTTGAGCCGGTCCATCTCCCCCGCGAGGGACTCCCAGTCCCGGAGGACCGCGCCGTAGACGAAATCGCGGTATGCATCAACGGACATCCCCGCCTGCTGGGCCATCGCGCGGGTGGGGTGGACGGTCGAGACCCAGTCCGTGTCCATCCGCGCCTCCCGGATGCCCGTCCGGGCGCGGCGGTACGCCTGCATTGTCTCGCCCGGGACGTCGGCGAGCTCGGCGGTGTTCCACCCACCGCCGAGCAGCAAGGCACTGTCCGCCTGGGCGTACAGGGCCTCCTCGTGGGTGGGATCGGGGTCGAACTCGCCGTCGTGTGCCCGGAGATACGCCCCCATGACCTCGTCGCCGGCGAAGGTGAACGCCGGGTTCGCCCCGCGCTCCCCGAGCACCTCGGCGACGGCGACCGCGAGGTCGTGTGCCCCTTCGGCCACGCTCACCACGACGTTCTCGCCGGACTCGATCCGTGCGCTCCAGTCCACGAGCGTCTCCGCGTGCTCCCTGACGCGTGGGTCCATGTCGATGACGACGAGGTCGGGGGTGAAAACGGACCCGGACTGCCCGCCGGGGGCGGGACCGGCGTGGCGCGTTGCCCGGCCAGGCGACGGCTGGCACCTCTTTCATTCGAGCCCCGGGGCCGGGAGGACACCGGTCTCTCTGGAGTTGATGGCGCAAACTCCACGAATGAAATTGCCCACATTATACAATAATAATTGCCGCTCCTGCACCTCGCTCCTCGCGGAATGGACCATCGTGCACGCTCCACGAGTACGGCCGTACATCCGCTATTCTCCCTTGGACGGAGTTCATACTGGCGATACCGCTGGAAGCGTGCTCCCGATGACACCGTCCCTGCCACGCGGGCCCCGCACCCGTCGCCGCCGAACCGTGACGTATTAATCCGTACAGTATTGAATAGAACACACATGGCTGATGTCATCGTCATCGGCGGCGGGCCGGCCGGCCTCAGCGCCGCCATCTACACGGCACGGGCCGGGCAGGACACGCTGGTCTTCGACGATGGCGGCGGGACCACCCGGGAGGTGGAGACCATCGACAACTACTTCGGATTCCCCGAGGGGGCGTCGGGACCCGAACTCCTCGAGCGTGGCCAGGCCCAGGCGACCCGCTTCGGCGCCGAGCTTGTCCACGAGGAGGTGATCCGGGTCGGCCAGGACGGGATGCGCTACACGGTCGAGACGGACGCGGCCGCGTACGACGCCGAGGGCCTCATCATCGCCACCGGCGGCTCCTACAAGACGCCGGGCATCCCGGGGATCGAGGACTTCGAGCACGACGGCGTCTCCCACTGCGTGGAGTGCGACGCCTTCTTCTACCGGGACCAGACCGTGGGCGTCCTGGGCTCGGAAAATTACGCCGCGAAGGAGGCGCTCCTCCTGCTCGATTACACGGACGACGTCCGCCTGCTCACCGATGGAGGCGCGGTCGAGATGGACGCTGCCCTCCGGGAGCGACTGGCGGGCGAGGACGTCCCCATCGTCGAGGAGCCGATCGACCGCCTCGCGGGCAACGGCTCCCTCGAGCGGGTTGTCTTCGAGTCGGGCGACGCCGAGCCCCTCGATGGCCTCTTCGTCGCTATCGGGCAGGCGGGCGGCCAGGACCTCGCGGAGATGCTTGGCCTCCCGACCGACGGCACCTACATCGACGTGGACGAGGACCTGAACGCCGGGATGGAGCGGGTGTACGCCGCCGGGGACTGCATCGGCGGGAACCGCCAGGTCGCCTCCTCGGTGGGCGAGGGGGCCGATGCGGCCATCAACCTCCTCGAGGAACTCCGGGGCGCGACCTACGTCGATTACTCCTGATCTGGCCGGTTCGGTCCGTGTGCCCCCTTGAATAGGGGTCTTCCCCGCCTCGGGTACGCCTTTGTACCGCGGGACCGGAGGCGTCGATATGGATGCGCTCGTCCTGGAGGAGTACGGTGATCCCCTCCGGCTGCAGGATGTCGAGGCGCCCGAGCCCGCCCCGCACGGGGCCGTCGTCGCGGTCGAGGCCTGTGGTATCTGCCGGAGCGACTGGCATGCGTGGATGGGCCACGGGGAGTGGGCCGACGACCAGGTCCCGCTCGGACAGATCCTCGGCCACGAGCCCGCCGGGCGCGTCGTGGCGGTCGGCGAGCAGGTCGAGGCGGTTCGCCCGGGCGACCGGGTTACGGTCCCCTTTAATCTCGGTGACGGCACATGCCGGCGCTGTCGCAACGGGCACGGGAACGTCTGCGAGAACGGGTACGCGCTCGGGTTCGAGGCGGCCGCCCCCGGGGCCTTCGCGGAGCGGTTCCACGTCCCTCACGCCGAGTACAACACCGTCCCGCTCCCCGACGGGGTGTCGATGCGCGAGGCCGCGGCGCTCGGCTGCCGGTACGCCACCGCGTTCCACGCCCTGGCGCACCGGGCCGACGTCTCGGCCGGCGATCGGGTTGCGGTGCACGGCTGTGGCGGCCTGGGACTGGCTGCGGTCCAGATCGCCGACGCCCTGGGGGCGAGCGTGATCGCCGTCGACGTCCGGGACGAGCCCCTCGAGCTGGCGGAGGCGGTGGGCGCCGCCCAGACGGTACGCGGGGACGAGGTCGACGACGTCCCGGCGACCATCCAGGAGCGCACCGGCGGCGGGGCCCACGTCTCGGTGGACGCCCTCGGCCGGGCGGAGACCTGCCGGAACAGCGTCGAGTGTCTTCGGGCGCGAGGCACGCACGTCCAGGTCGGCCTCACCACCGAACGGGAGCGCGGGGAGGTCGCCCTCCCGATCGATTCGATGACCCGCTGGGACGTCTCCTTCCTCGGCTCGCGCGGGATGCCCCCCTCGCGGTACGACGAGTTGCTCCGGATGATCGCGGCCGGCGACCTGGCACCTGGTGCCCTCGTCACGCGGGAGGTGGCCCTCCAGGAGGTCTCCGATCGCCTCCAGGCGATGACCGAATACGGAACCAGCGGGGTCGAGATCGTGACCGAGCTGGGGTAGGCCGGATCCCGGTGGCGACCTCCTACTCCACGATCACGATCGTCCCGAACGCGGCGTCGAGGACCGCGGCCTCCTCTCCCGCCTCCGTCTGGTACTCCTCGGTCACCTCGACCATGTCCGCGTCGACGGTCACGACCTGGCCGTCGACGGGCACCTCGATCGTGTCCCCGGAGCGCTTCTCGGCGCGGATCTCGGCCGGGTCGGCCGACTCGAGGGCCTCGATGACGGCGCCGGCGCGGTCGCGGAACTCGGGGCCGATCTGCGCCTCGTCCGGCTCCACGTCGGTTGGCACGACCTCGACGTCCGGCCGCCCCGAATCCATGCGGATGGGGGCGTTCACGGTCTCGGAGAGGTCGTAGGTGTCCACGCCGCGGGGGGGCTCGTCGTCGAAGTAGAGCTCGACGCGGTCGAGCTCCTCGTTGAGCGCGATCCCCCGCTCGGACTTCCACGCCCGGACCGTCCGCGCCGCCTCGGCGATGATCTCCCCGACGGCCTCGGCCTCCTCGTCGGCGACCTCGATCGCGGGCCAGTCCGCGCGGTGGACGCTCCCCTCGGTCCCGGGGAGGTGCTGGTAGATCTCCTCGGCGATGAACGGGCTGAAGGGCGCGAGCATCCGGACCGAGGCGGAGAGCACGGTATATAGTGCGCTCCTGGCGGCATCGCGCTCGCCCGGTCGGCCGCCATAGAGGCGGCCCTTGACCAGCTCGACGTAGTCGTCGGCGACGTCCTCCCAGACGAACGACCGGAGCGTCCGGAGGGCCAGGTCGAAGCGGTACTCGTCCATCGCGGATTCCACCTCCTCGGCAACGGTGGACAGCCGGGAGAGGATCCAGGTGTCCGCATCGCGGTAGGCGGGCGCCTCGATGTCCGGGGTGTCCTCGTCGAGGTGCCCGGAGGCGAACCGGAAGATGTTCCAGAGCTTCGTCAGGAAGCGGGAGGCCGAGGTGACCTCCTTCCACTGGAACTGGACGTCGGAGCCGGGCTGGCCCCCGATGGCCATTGCCTGCCGGAAGGCGTCGGCGCTCTCCTCCTCGACGACCTCGTCCGGCGAGACGACGTTGCCCCGGGACTTGCTCATCTTGTGTCCGTCGGGGCCGAAGACCATCCCGTTGATGAGCGCGGCGTCCCACGGGCGCTCGTTCTCGAGCGCGGCCGTCCGGAGGATGGTGTAGAAGGCCCAGGTCCGGATGATGTCGTGGCCCTGCTCGCGGAGCTGGACGGGCTCGAAGTCGGCCTCGGGCCAGCCGCCGACGTGCAGCGCGGAGATGGAGGAGTCCATCCAGGTGTCCATGACGTCCCGCTCGCCCGTCCAGTCCGTCTCGCCGCACTCCGGACAGGCCCCCACGGCCGGTTCCGCCTCGGTCGGATCGACCGGGACCTCCTCGACGTTCGCGATCTCCCAGTGGCCACAGGCGTCACATTCCCAGGCGGGGATGGGAGTCGCGAAGACGCGCTGGCGGGAGATGACCCAGTCCCAGTCCATCCCCTCCGTCCACTCCTCGAGGCGGGCGTACATGTGCTCGGGGATCCACTCGACGTCCCGGGCGTACTCGAGGATCTCGTCCTGGCGGACCTCCACGAACCACTGCTCCTTCGAGAGGATCTCGATCGGCGTATCACACCGCCAGCACACGCCCACGGACTGCTCGGTGGGCTCGGTCTTCTCGAGGAGCCCCTCGTCCTCGAGGTCCTCGGGGATGGTCTCTTTCGCCTCGTCGATGGTGAGCCCCTCGTATTTGCCGGCGAGGTCGCTCAGCTGGCCATCTTCGGTGAGCACCGGGCGGAGCTCGAGGTCGTACTCCGCCCACCAGGTCACGTCCTGCTTGTCCCCGAACGTGGAGATCATCACGGCCCCGGTCCCGAACTCGGGGTCGACGTCCTCGTCGGCGAGCAGCTCGACCTCCTGGCCGACGGGCGGGACCTCGAAGGTCTCGCCCACCCGGTCGGCGAACCGGTCGTCCTCCGGGTGCACGGCGATGGCCGCGGTCGCGGGGAGGAGCTCCGGACGGGTGGTGGCGATCTCGATGTCGTCGTTTTCCACCCCGGGGAAGGTGATGTAATAGAGCGTGCCCTCGCGGTCCTCGTTCTCGACCTCGGCGTCGGCGATGGCCGTCCGGCAGCGCGGACACCAGTTCACCGGGTGCTCGTCCCGGTAGACGTACTCCGCCTCGGCCATCTCGACGAACGAGCGCTGGGTCTTGCCCCAGTACTCCGGGTTCATCGTCCGGAACTCGTGGGTCCAGTCCTGGGAGAAGCCGAGGCGGTGCATCTGGTCGCGCATCGCCTCGATCTGCGTCTCGGTGTGCTCGATGCACATCTCCCGGAACTCCTCGCGGGGGACGTCCGTGCGGTGGATGTCGTGTTCCTCCTCGACCTTCACCTCCGTCGGCAGCCCGTGGCAGTCCCACCCCTGGGGGAAGAGCACGTCGTCGCCCTGGAGGCGCCGGTATCGGGCGAGGAAGTCCATGTAGCACCACCCGAGGGCGTTCCCGATGTGCAGGTTCCCCGTCGGGTACGGCGGCGGCGTGTCGATCACGTAATCGGGGGCGCCCGTGTCCTCGTAGCGGTACACGTCCTCCTCGAGCCAGTGCGTCTGCCAGGTGGACTCGATGCGGTCGGGTTCGTAGGTGTCCGGGACGTCCTCGGTCATTGGTGGATCAGTGGATGTGGTGTGACGCGTCGGGTAGCGCTCGGT
>JBDGRH010000139.1:7307-12507 GCA_042218225.1 Halodesulfurarchaeum sp.
GCGCTCGGTCGTTCGTCTGTCGTCGGCGTGTTTCGGCCATCGCAGTCCCATCGAATCGAGTGTCGGCACGCTTCGCCAGGTCGGACCCTGCAGTCGCCTCTCGTGGGTCGAAGCCAGTTCCGAGAAGCGCACGAGTCACCGGCGACTGCGCGGCCCTACTCACGTACTACGGCGACGGCGCGCATGTGGGATGGAATTCGGTGCGTCCCTTTAAAGGTTGCCGTCGGTGCCCTGGGGTGGTGGTGTCCGTCCCGGGAGTGAGAGGTGAGTTGGCGGTGGTATGGGGCTCTCGATCGTCTGTTGATGAAGTGATGCCCGGACCAGTCATGGGTCGTATTTCCTCCGCCGGCTGTGGGAGTGGACGCAGGAACCATGACCGCCACGAGTCGAGCACCCCGGGGCTTTCGGCGGTCCTGGTTTCTGAAACGTTGTCAGCTTCGCACCGTTATAATCCCTCTTCAATAGATGGAGGAGAAGCCCCGGGAAGCACGATCTCGTCCTCGATCAAGACCTCCCCCACGCTCGGTTGGCCGAGAATCCCCGATTGGGCCTGTCTTCGACTCCATCGAGACCCGTACGAACAGCGGATGAAGACCAAATCATGCAATCTGAGGCCTGGGACGCCAGAATCTGCGATCCTTTATATACGTGCGAAGGTGATGACCATTCTCGAATACTGCAGCGGAGCTTTCGCCGGGAAACGACGTACAGAACGAGCAAAATGGGGAGTGTTGAGCCGGCAAACGTCCCACGCCTCCCCTATCAACACCCGGTGGCAACTATCGAGACGCGTTGGGAAATCTTCTTGCCGTCCGGGGTGGTCAATCCGACGATGAGTCTACGGGTCACTGTCGCCGCCCCGTTCAAGGCCAGCGGCGGGGAGCGGATGCGCGAGCAGTCCTTCGTGGTTGCGCTCGCCATCGATCGGGGCTGGATGTCACCCGACCAGGCGAAAGAGGTGGTCGAGCTGGCGACCGAGCGCGGCCTGCTCCGCCGGGACGATGGGGACCTCGTCGTGGATTTCGATCTCGAAGCCGTCACGGTCCCGGACGGCTTCGCCCCCGACGCCTCGATCTTCACGACGCAGGAGCCCTTCGAGCAGGCGCTGGATGCCTTGGTCGCCGCGGGGGAGACCCGTCGGGAGACGGTCGCGGCGATCAACGCCCTCCAGCAAGAGCTCCAGGTGACCGCCGATGCCGCCGCGATCGTCTACGCGCGACGGGAAGGGGTCGACGTGTCCGACGCGGCCGCGGATACGATGCAGGCGCTCGAGGAATAGGTCGGGATCAGTTCGGACGGGTCATACAGAACTCCCCCAGAGAGCGATTGCATCGTAGCCTTGGAAACGAGCGCAAGCCTGGAGGCTGGCCCAACAATATACAATATATAATGTGGGACCACACCCAATATCCGGGTATTCAACGACAGACCCGGCCCCGGCCCAATAGACACACCGGACGATCAAACGGCGACGACCGAATCAAAACCTGATGGTCGACGAACGCATCGAGGACGGATCGCGGATCGCGGCCCTCCTCCGGGCCGAGATCGAGGGGCTCCACGAGGGAATCCTCGGCGAGCTCGACGTGACCGAGACTGCAGAAGCGGCTGACACGATCTCGGAGACGGGCGAGAAGGTTACGGAGACGAGCGAGAACAGACCCAATGCGGACTCAGGGACAGAGCTAGAGACGGAAACGGAACCCGAGTCAGAGACGGAAACGGAACCCGAGTCAGAGACGGAAACGGAACCCGAGTCAGAGACAGAAACAGACGCCGCGAGCGCATCCACACCGAGTGCCGGCCCGGGCGCTCCGGCCTTCGTTATCGAGTATTCGGGGGAAGAGGTCGCGACCGTCTGCGTCCAGCCCGACCGGTGCTATCTCGTCGTTCGACACGACCCGGCCGGCGTCGCCGAGCGAGCACGCGAGGCAGGACTCCGCACCCGGCCGAAAGCCGTCGAGCCCCCGGCCACCCTGGTGTTCGTGGAGCACGGGGCCGCGGTGAAGCGCGTGATTGATGTGCTCCGGGCGTCCCTTCCACCTCGATGACCTTCTTCGGGGACCTCGCCGCGCGGATCGCGCGGATCGACAGCGTCGTCAGCGTGGGGTTGGACCCGGACCCCACCCGGCTCCCTGACGCGGTCCGGGACGCCGACCTCCCGCGGTGGGCGTTCAACCGACGCATCATCGACGCCACCCACGAGCACGCCGCGGCGTTCAAGCCCAACGTGGCGTTCTACGAGGACGCCGAGGGGTGGCGAGCGCTCGAGGAGACCATCGCCTACGCCCACGGGAAGGACGTTCCGGTCCTCCTCGATGCCAAGCGCGCGGATGTCGGGAATACGGCCCGGCACTACGCGAGCCTGCTCGACCGCGCTGACGCGATGACCGTCAATCCCTACCTGGGCCGCGACGCCCTCGAGCCGTTTCTTGCCCGGGAGGAGAAGGGCATCTTCGTGCTCTGTCGGACGTCAAACCGGGGCGGAGCCGACGTCCAGGACCGGGAGCTCGCCTCGGGGACGACCGTCTACGAGCACGTCGCCGACCTGGCCGCGGCGTGGAACACGCGGGACAACGTCGGGCTCGTGGTGGGGGCGACCGCGCCGGACGAGCTCGCGGCGGTGCGCGAGCGGGTCCCCGACATCCCGTTTCTCGTCCCGGGCGTCGGCGCGCAGGGGGGAGACGCCGAGGCCGCAGTCGAATACGGGCTGGCGGACGGCGTCGGGCTCGTCAACTCCTCGCGGGGAATCATCTTCGCCGGGGAGAACCGGGAGAACTGGGCCGCGGCCGCCGGGGAGGCGGCGAAGCGGCTCAAGCGGCGATTGAACCAGTTCAGGTGAGCGCGGGCCCCGCGGGGACGAACCGGAGACGACAAACGACTCACCGGTGCCACGTGTCGGGTGAATCCTCCGGCCGCCCGAGTCCGCTCTCCCTGGCACACTCGATGCACATCCCCGACCCGCGGTCATAGTGGTCCCCGCAGACCAGTCGCCCGCACCGGCCACAGCTGAACTTCGCCTCTGCCCCCTCGCAGACCTGGCAGAGGCCCGTGACTGACATGGGCGTGTGTTCCGCGTCCGGAACTATGAATACGTCGCCGGGGGCGATGCGAGACGCATTTCCACGGGGGAGACAGCTCCTCGAGCGCGTCCCGGTCCCCCGACAGCAGGCGGGAGCCACGTGAGCCCGTCCCCGACACCCCGACGAAGGTAGGTTTTTATCCGTTTGACACCAACCGCCACCCATGCCCGGCGACCGGGCCCTCCTCCGCCGCGCGCTCTCGCGAGGGGAGGAGGAGGGCGGGAGCGTCGAGTTCAAGGAGCGGTTGACCCGCGAGGTCCACCTCGCGGACGGGCGCCTCGAGAGCCTCGCCGCCCAGCTCCGCCATCGTGTCCTCTCGGGGGACGGCGAGGCGATGTACGTCGTCGGCGTGACCGACGACGGCGGCATCGCGGGTATCGAGCAGACGGCCTTCTCGGAGTCGATGGACGTCCTCAGCCTCCTCGCCGAGGAGGCGGGCGCCCACATCGACGAGGTCCAGACCTGGGGGACCGAGAACGGCGGGCTGGTGGGCGTGGCCACCATCCGCGACGGGGGCACGCTCGAGATCGCCGACGATCACATCATCGTCGGCACCGCGGGCCACGTCGACCACGGCAAGAGCACGCTCGTCGGGAGCCTGGTGACGGGCAGACCCGACGACGGCGAGGGGGGCATGCGCTCGTATCTCGACGTCCAGCCCCACGAGATAGAGCGGGGACTGAGTGCCGACCTCTCCTATGGAGTCTACGGGTTCGACGGCGACGGGCCGGTCCGGGTGGACAACCCGGACCGGAAGGCCGACCGGGCGGGCGTCGTCGAGGACGCGGATCGGGTGGTCTCGTTCGTCGACACCGTCGGTCACGAGCCCTGGCTCTCCACCACCATCCGGGGACTCGTCGGCCAGAAGCTCGATTACGGGCTGTTGACCGTGGCAGCCGACGACGGGCCCACCGACACCACCCGCGAGCACCTGGGCGTCCTCCTCGCGACCGACCTGCCCACGATCGTCGCCATCACCAAGGCGGACCTCGTGGACGAGGACCGTCTCGACGAGGTAGCGCGGGACGTGGAGCGAGTCCTCCGGAAGGCCGGCCGGACCCCGCTCCCGTTGAAGCGCCACGGCGTGGACGCCGCCATCGAGGAGATCGGCGACGGGGTCGTCCCCATCGTGCGGACGAGCGCGGTGACGATGCAGGGGATGGAGACCCTGGACCGCCTCCTCGAGCGGCTGCCAAAGACGGCGGCGGCCGGTGGCGCCTTCCGGATGTACATCGATCGGACCTACAAGGTCACCGGCGTCGGGGCTGTCGCCTCCGGGACCATCAAGTCGGGGACCGTCGAGGCCGGGGACGAGCTCCTCGTCGGGCCGTTCCACGACGGCGGGTTCCGCCAGGTGGAGGTGCGGTCCATCGAGATGCACTACCACCGCGTGGACCGGGCCGAGGCCGGGCGGATCGTGGGCATCGCGCTCAAGGGGATCCCCGAGTCGGAGCTGGAGCGGGGGATGGTCCTCCTCCCGGCCGACGCGGACCCGGACCCGACCAGGGCGTTCGAAGCCGACGTGATGGTCCTCAACCACCCGACCCGCATCCACGCTGGCTACGAGCCGGTTGTCCACCTCGAGACCGTAAGCGAGGCCGCCCGGTTCGAACCACACGAGGGACAGCTCCTCCCGGGCGACCGGGGAATGGCGACGGTCCGGTTCAAGTTCCGGCCCTATCTCATCGAGGAGGGGCAGCGGTTCGTCTTCCGCGAGGGACGGAGCAAGGGTGTCGGGACCGTCACCGAGCTTCTCGAGTGAGTGGTTGAGGTTTGAAGGCGGTTGGTCAGATGAGGTCTGTCCCTCGATGTGGTGAGTAGCGCGACGGAACGCACATATTTTGAGCGGGGCGGCGTATTATATACTGTCCCCTGGCGGGGAGATTGTCTCGGGCCCCACTGCAGTATTATATACCATGATGGAAACGCAGACCGCCGAAAATTCCCCAGCAGGATTTTACAGCCTGGGAGTAACGAAGACCGTCGAACCCCCCAGGTGCTCGACTCGGGTGGCTCTCACGGGTCGCTTCGCTTCGCGGTTCACTTCGCTCACCGCTCAGCTCTTCGGACGCCCTCGCTTCGCTCCGGCTCGCGGGTCATTTCGTTGACCGCTCGCC
>JBDGRH010000089.1:0-12359 GCA_042218225.1 Halodesulfurarchaeum sp.
CATGCCAAGGCCCCATTCCAGGGCCCCATGCCAAGGCCCCATTCCAGGGCCCCATGCCAAGGCCCCATTCCAGGGCCCCATTCCAGGGCCCAATTCCAAGGCCCCATTCCAAGGCCCTGAGTTATAGGGGTATCACTCCCAATCCGGAACATCAATGAGTGGATCCAAGCGGCCGTGGCCAGGGTCCCATTGCCCGAGACGAGCCGTGACATCAGTGAAGCCTATTCACCGAATCTCGAGCGAAAATATCGATAGCGTCACCCCAGGTCCGCTGGAGTTCAGCGCGACGTCGCCTGCTCGATCCAGTCCTCGAGGCGGGTCAGGGAGAGGTCGGTCTCCTCGGCCAGCTCCTCGGGGTCGGCCGCCGCCAAATCGGCCACGTCCTCGATCCCCGCGGCCTCCAGGCGTTCGGCGTACGCATCCCCGATCCCCGTGATGGACTGGAGGGGCTCACCCGTTCCCGGGTGGGCCTCCTCGTCGTCGGCCGTGGCCGCTGACTCGTCGGTTTCTGTCACACCGGCCCCGGCCTCCCCCTCGACAGCCGCTTCCGGCTCCGCCCCTTCGGGGGGTTCCTCCTTCACCGCCCGTTCGGTTTCGGCGCTCGGTTCCCGTTCAACCGTCACCTCCACGTCTCCCCGGCGTGTCCGATCCGGGGTGTCCAACCCGAGGATGGACTTGAGTGTGGACAAGAGTCCCATCGTATGCCGGTATTGACAGTAGACCATTAAATAGGTGTCCGTCGGCGTCGGGATGCGGACACGCCATCCCCTCCCCTACTCTCCCGTCGCACGCATCCCGTTTCTCCCCGACTCACTGACGCTCCAGGGCCGTTCGAAGGGCCTGGTTCATCTCGTCGACCGGGGCGTCGAGCCCCGTCCAGATCTCGAACGCCTCGACCCCCTGATACAGCAACATCCAGCCGCCATCGATGGTCGTCGCTCCGACCCCCTCCGCGTCTTGAAGCAGCCTCGTGGAGAGCGGTGCATATACGGCATCCATCACGACGAGGTCCTCGTGGAGCGCATCCGCCGGCACCGGGGACCGATCCTCCCTCATCCCGACGCTCGTCGCGTTGACGAGGAGATCCGCCTCCTCCAGGAGGTCGGCCGCTTCATCGAGCCCGTGGCCGGACGCCCCCACGGCCTCCGCCAGGTCGACCGCCCGCTCGGTGGTCCGGTTGGCGATCCGTAGCCGCTCCGCCCGCTCCGCAACCGCGAACGCGACCGCCCTGGCCGCACCGCCAGCCCCGAGGATGACCACATCGCTCCCCGCGAGAGAGACGTCGTGATGTGCGAGCGCCCGCCTGGCTCCGGCAGCGTCTGTGTTGTAGCCCGTGGCCCGTGGACCGGTGAGGTCGATGGTGTTGACCGCCCCGATGCGCCGGGCCGTCTCGGTCGGCGTCACCAGCTCGAGCACCGCCTCCTTGAACGGGATGGTGACGTTGAGTCCCTCGATGCCGAGCGCGGCGGCCCCCTCGATCGCGGCGGACAGGTCCGACTCGTCGGGCTCGAACGTGACGTAGGTGGCATCCAGTTCTCGAGCCTCGAACGCTGCTTCGTGCATCGGAGGCGAGAGCGAGTGTCCGACTGGATTCCCGACGAGGCCGAACACGTCCATGTCCTGGGCTGGATGGGCGTGATGAAAAGACTTTCACTCGGTGGTCGATGTCCGCCCACTATTGGACCCCCCTATTGGACAGCCCTCACCCTGCGTGCGCACTACTGTGGCGTCCGGGTGGGTTCGGCAATACCTGGCAGAGAGAAACAGGTCAGTGTCCGCCAGCGACCGATACACCGAGGAACAGGACGTGATACACGGTCACCACGATGAAGACTGCATAGAAGAGCCCCCCGATGAGGAACGGGACCGGCTCCATCGATCCGTCCCCAACGGTCCTGGCACGGAAGTAGAGGATGAGGCCACTCACGATGGCGAGGATGGCCGAGAAGGCGTTGAGAAAACCGGTCGTTCCCCACTCCAGGGTGAGGTTCCAGGAGGTGAACAGGATGCCCAGCGTCACCGGGAGCGTCCCCTGGAACGCCATCGCGCCGGTGATGTTCCCGATCGCCAGCGTATCCTTGTTGCGGGAGATCCACAGGATGGAGTTGAACTTCTCGGGAAGCTCGGTCGCGAGCGGGGCCAGAAGGAGGGCAAGGATGGCAGTCGGGAAGTGAAGCACCTCGGTGGCGAAGAAGCTCACCTCGTTCACGAAGAGGTGGGCGCCCCCGATGATGATGGCCAGGGCGATCGCCGTCTGGGTCAACACGAGGAACTTGTGTGGATTGTTCCCGTGGTCCTCCTCGAACCCGAGGTTGGGAAACGGCTCCTCACCCTCCTCCACGATCGCACCGAGGTACAGTGCCTCCAGCGACTCGTCCTCGATGAGGGTCCCGCTCTGGAGGGACCGGTGGACGTACACCACGTAGAGCCCCACCAGGACGAACGCGATCCCGACCGCGACTATCCGCGAAGAGACGAGGGCGGCGAGGAACGCCAGGGTGTATCCGACCAGGAAGAAGCTCAGATCCCGTCGGGTCGAGAGCGAATTGAAGTGGAAGTGTTTGCCGTATTCGCGCCGACTCCCGAAGTAGATGACGCTCACGCCGATGAGGAACATCGCGATGGTGGCGAGCATGAACGGGGCCCCCAGGATGGCCCCGACACCGACGTGGTCGGCAGCCGACATATCGCCGGAGATGAGCCCCTGGGCGATGGCGATGACGGGGATCATCGTCTCCGGGAGGGCGGTCCCGACCGCAGCAAGGATGCTCCCGGTCGCGCTCTCGGAGACGCCCAGACGGTGACCCAACCACTCGACGCCATTGGTGAAGATCTCGGCCCCGAGCAGGAGGAGCAGGAAGGAGACGACGAGAAGGATCCCATTGTCCAGCGCCGCACTGCCCAGAAGCGCACCCAGCATCGACCCGATCCCGGTCATTATGTTGGAGTTTCCCGTCGGGTCAGTTAAGCCCGTCCATATGGGTGCGACTCGGTATCCGGGTACCGGGGCGGCGGACAGGTTGGATGGGGGTGGGGCCACCTGAAAGGGCTCATGTCCGACGGGCCGGCTCATGTCCGATGGGCCTGCTCATGTCCGACGGACTTAATCACGAACCGGTCGACATCACCGACGTGAACGGAACGGAGCGGATCGGGATCGTCGTGAGTCGGCCGGACAGCGCCTCCGTCCATATCGGAGAGCACCTCCTCGAGATCAGGGAGTGGGACCAGGTCGCGGAGGGGCACTACCGCATCCCGGGATTCGAGCTCCGGGAGTTCGACGAGTGGCACCTCGAACTGGAGAACGTGGCGTCCGCGTTCGGGGACGTCTCCTTCCTCGTCGTGGCGTCTCGACATTCGGGCGAGACTGGTCCACTGTTGAGTGCACACTTCACCGGGAACTTCGGGGAGGCCGAGTACGGTGGGGCAGCCGGCGAGCTGGCCCGCGCATGTCCGGGGGCCCTGAAGCGGGCAATCGAGGCGCTCGACGAGCACGCGCCACCGCACTACGACGTGGCGATGGAGTGTACACACCACGGGCCCACAGCGTACGGCGCCCCAGCGATGTACGTCGAGCTGGGAAGCGGGCCGGAGGAATGGGACGACCAGGCTGGTGCCAGGGCCGTGGCGTCGAGCATCCTGGCACTCGAGGGAGTTCCCCCGATGGCGGAGCGAACGCTCGCGGCGTTCGGGGGAGCCCACTATGCCCCTCGTCCCACCAGGATCCTGCGCGAGACCGAGTTCGCCGTCGGGCACGTCGCCGCGGACTGGAGTCTCGACGCCCTGGGCGACCCCGAGGAGCACCGGGACGTCCTCGAGCAGATGTTCGAGAAAAGCGGGGCCTCCTGTGCCATCTTCGAGGAGACACATCCCGCCCTCGAGGAGGTCGTCAGGGACCTGGGTTATCGCGTCGTGAGCGAGACCTGGGTGCGGGAGACCAGCGGCCTCGACCCAGACGTGGTCGAGGACCTCGAAATTGCACTCTCCAGGGTCGAGGACGGCCTCAGGTTCGGCAATGGGGCCGCCGCTGATGGTGCTGGCTCCTTCCTCGTGGTGGACCTCCCCCACGAACTGATCGAGGAGTGTCATGGGATCGACCGGGGGGAGACCGTCTCGGTCGTGGACCGCCACACGATCGCCTACGAAACGACGGAACGTGGGAATCGGGTCGGGAAACGGGCGGCAGTAAGAGGAACGGAGGCCTACGATGCCATCGTCGACGGTCTCATCGAGATCCTGGAGACGAGATACGAGACCGTCCGGAAAGCGGGGGACGAGATCGAGGCCGAGCGGATGACCTTCGACCCCGCGCTCGCCGCCGAGGAGGGGGTTCCGGAGGGGCCGAAGTTCGGCCGGCTGGCGAATGGGGAGCCCGTCGAGGTCGACGGCGAGACGGTCGAACCGGAGACCGTCGAGACCCGGGAAATCCGCCGTTTTCGCGTCTGACTCGCGTCAGACGCGGAGGGGAAAGGTAATTAACCTCCATCGTCAAACCGTATTTAAGATGGATTCGATTGTCGAGGACGCAATCGACGAAGCCGAGGCGCAAGCCCGGGCTTCGGGGGACGAGGCCGCCTCCGCCGACCCCGGTACGGGGGAGACGACCGACGAGGAGCTCCGGGAGGTGCTCCAGGACCTGCAGACCACCATCACCGTGGTCGGGTGTGGTGGGGCCGGGAGCAACACGATCAACCGGATGTCCGAGGAAGGAATCCACGGGGCCACCCTGGTCGCCGCGAACACGGACGTCCAGCACCTCGTGGATATCGACGCGGACCGCAAGATCCTCCTCGGGAAGCAGAAGACACAGGGCCGGGGGGCCGGCTCCCTTCCCCAGGTGGGGGAGGAGGCCGCCCTCGAGAGCCAGGACGATATCCGGGACGCCATCTCCGGGTCGGACATGGTCTTCGTCACCGCAGGCCTGGGTGGCGGGACTGGTACCGGCGCCGCCCCGGTCGTGGCAAAGGCCGCCCGCGAGTCGGGAGCCCTCACGATCGCCATCGTCACCACCCCGTTCACGGCCGAGGGCGAGGTCCGCCGGACGAACGCCGAGGCCGGACTGGAGCGGCTCCGGGACGTGGCCGACACGGTCATCGTCGTGCCCAACGACAGGCTGCTGGACTCCGTCGGGAAGCTCCCCGTCCGGCAAGCCTTCAAGGTCTCCGACGAGATCCTCATGCGCTCCGTGAAGGGCATCACCGAGCTCATCACCCGCCCCGGACTCGTGAACCTCGACTTCGCGGACGTCCGGACCGTCATGGAGAAGGGTGGGGTCGCGATGATCGGCCTCGGTGAGGCGGGCGCCGATACGGGAGCCTCCGAATCCGTGAAGGAGGCCCTTCGGTCGCCCCTCCTCGACGTGGACATCTCCGGGGCGAACTCTGCCCTCGTGAACGTGACGGGCGGTCCCGACATGTCCATCGAGGAGGCGGAGGGGGTCGTCGAGCAGATCTACGATCGGATCGACCCCGATGCACGGATCATCTGGGGGACCTCCATCGACGAGCAACTCGACGGCCAGATGCGCACGATGGTGGTCGTCACGGGCGTCCAGTCCCCGCAGATCTACGGCCGGAACGAGGTCCAGGAGATGGCCCCCCAGTTCGAGGACTTCGATTACGTCGAGTGAACCGACCCGCTCGCCTGCTCCCCCGATAGGTCGCGATTGGTCCCTACCCGCCGATTCTGCGATCAGTTTCGTGGCAGACCCCTGGGCCTGGCTCCCGTTTTACACAACTGACCCTTGGCGATCCCCCTGGGGCTTTCCTGATGCTCGACTTCCTCCCCCGGATCTCGCATCGTCCGTCCACTATCACAGCTTATGGCCCCTTTGGCCTGCCTCACCCCCGCGATTTCTGTATTCGATGTAGAGCACGAGCGAGACCAGGAGTGCTCCGAGACCGACGATGACGGTCAGGACGGGATGATCGTGCAAGCCAGTGGCAAAGGTGACGAGAGCCGCCCTCCCGAGGACGAGCACGAGGGCGGCCCCGTGCTCGAGAACGCCCGCGCCCTCGGAAAGTCCCCGATTTTGGAGGGCCCAACCCTGCCGGAACGCCTCGATGCCTGCGTGGAGGTTGGGCAGGAGGATGCTGAGGACACCGACACAGGCGAAAACCCCCGCGAGAAGCCGATACGGGACCTGCCGGGGTTCATGCATCGCTCTCGTGGGAGATTTATCCCGCGGTATTATATAGTGTGTCCCCGGAGCTCAAATCGGAACCCTCACGGCCCGCTGCAGCCATACGGGTATTTCTTCTGACCAGCGGGGGCCATCCGAGAGGTGCGCAATTGCAGAAGCGGCCATCCAATAGATAGAAAAGTCCGCACCGCAAACCGGCCCCCATGGAGATACCCTACGAGTTCTCGGCGTACACCCGGGTGTTGAAGCTCGCCAGCACCCCGGACTGGGAGGAATTCTCCCGCATCTCGCTCATCGCCGGCGCGGGCATCCTGCTCATCGGCGTGATGGGATTCGTCATCTTCCTCGTCATGAGCATCCTCCCGGGGGCCTGACCATGCCGATGTTCGCTGTCAAGACCACGGCGAGTCAGGAGCAGACCGTGGCAAGCATGATCGCGAACCGCGAGGAGAAGAAGATCCACGCGGTGTTGGCCCCGGAGTCGCTCACCAGCTACGTGATGGTCGAGGCCGACGACACCGGGGTCCTCGACCGGGTCCTCAAGGACATCCCACACGCCAGAAACCTCGTCCCGGGCGAAAGCGACGTCTCCGAGGTCGAGCACTTCCTCTCCCCGAAGCCCGACGTCGAGGGCATTGCGGAGGGGGACATCGTGGAACTCATCGCTGGCCCCTTCAAGGGCGAGAAGGCCCAGGTGCAGCGGATCGACGAGGGCAAGGACCAGGTGACAGTGGAGCTGTACGAGGCCACGGTGCCGATCCCGGTCACGGTCCGGGGAGACCAAATCAGGGTGTTGGACAGCGAGGAGCGATAGGGGAGTCGCCGACCTCTCCTCTCCCCGTCTCCCTTCTCTCCCTTCTCTCCCGAGAACCGCCTTCTCTGGTCGTTCGATCTGAGTGCGGCGATCGACCGGGAAAACGATACCTGCCAACCTGCGACCTATTCGACGGCCTCGACTGCCCTGACGTCTTGCTCGTCGACGAGCCGCTTCCGGAGGGAGTCCAGGTCGACGTTCGCCTCGACCTTGTCCTTGATCGATTCCCGCCACCTGATGGCATCCGAGTCACTGTCGTAGAAGCGGACGTACTCAGCCCGGGTGTGTTCGTCGAAGACGTGCTGGATGGCAAAGAAGCCCGAGGGGACGACCGCGTCACAGATCCGACACTCGTGGTAGGGGTGGGACTCCACCTGGTGCACGATGAGGGACTCGAGGTCCTCGAAGGTCGCCCTGCATCCCTCGATCGCGCAACCCCAGTGGGACATGCGGGAAGGTTGCAGGAAGGGACTTATAAAAGTTTCCCAGTCGGCAACGGGTTTCGGGAGTGACAGGACCGGTGGCGGCCGGTCGCGACGCCCCGTGGCTGGATCGAACCAGCCTCTTTTTACGGGGGAGGGTCATGGGAGAGATCGTCATTCGTCGTGCTTTCCCGACTGGCGAAAGCGATTGGGACCCCTCCAGGAGTGATGCCGCTCGGGGCTCGATACTGTGGTGTGGACGAAATTTCGGATTCGATTCATCCATGGATGATGGTGGTGAAACATGGTCGGAGTGGGCCGGTAGCGCACGGTTTCGGGGCCTAAACGTCACACCCCCAAGGTAAAGATTTAAGGGACAATACTGTCCTTTTGCCGCATAGCATGTCAAATGCTGCCAATGAGACGGCCATCCAGCGGACCGGCCGTCGCATCTCGGCGGTGATCGAGCGGTGGATGCCGAGTCCGTTCTTGTTCGCCATCATCCTGACCATCATCGTGTACGCCGGCGGGATAATAATCGAGGGGAAGGGCCCGCTCACGATGCTCGAGTACTGGAACAATGGGTTCTGGGCCCTCCTGACCTTCGGGATGCAGATGGTGCTGATCCTCGCGACGGGATACGTGCTGGCGTATCACCCATACGTGCAGCGAGGGATCAGGTGGCTCGCAAAACTCCCCTCCACCGGCGCCCAGGCAACGGTCATGGTCGGGGTTATCGCGATGGTAGTGGCCTGGATTCACTGGGGACTGGGCCTGATTGTCGGTGCTATTCTCGCCAGAGAGGTCGGTCGAATCGCCCACCAAGAGGGGATGGCGGTTCACTATCCCCTTCTGGGTGTAGCCGGCTATATGGGACTGGGGCTCACCTGGCACTGGGGACTCTCGGCCTCCGCCCCGCTCTTGATGAATACCCCCAAGAACGTGTTCATCCAACAGGGCGTTGTTTCGGACCTCATCCCGATGACGGCCACCGTATTCCACCCGTACACCCTGTCGCTCGTTGTTCTCGGGATAATCTACACGGCTATCGTGCTGTACCTCCTTTCCCCGCCCGAGGAGGCGACCAAGGGGATCACCGAGTTCGTTCCGGAGAGTCAGCTCCAGGAGTCGAGCGAAGCCGCTGTTGATGGAGGTGAAGAACCCTCGGAGTCTGACGTCCTCGGATCCGAGAGTGACGAGCAGGCACCCGCAGACCGAATCAACAACGCTCGGATACTGGGCCTTCTGATGGGCATCGCTGGGATCATCATGACGGTCCAGGCATTCGCGACCCAGGGATTGAACGCGCTCAACCTCAACGTGGTGAATTTCGGGTTCCTGTTCATCGGCCTGGCCCTGTACACGAAGCCACAGGCCTACCAGGACCAGTTCTACGAGGCGGTGACCTCCACGGCCGGAATCATCCTCCAGTTCCCCTTCTATGCCGGGATCATGGGGATGATGAATGCGTCCGGGCTCTCCACGACGCTCGCTGACGCGCTCATCGCGCTCTCGACGCCAGCCACCTTCCCCGTCGTCGCGTGGATCACGGCCGGTATCGCCAACATCTTCGTGCCGTCGGGCGGCGGCGAGTGGACGGTCATCGGCTCGACCATCCTGAACGCCTCCCAGGAGCTCAACGTCCCGATGGGACAGGCCGTCGTGGCGTATGCGGTGGGTGACGCCCACACCAACCTGTTCCAACCGTTCTGGGCAATCCCGCTCCTGGGGATCACCGGGATGCGCGCCCGAGACATGTTCGGGTACGCGGTCACGGTGCTCCTGTTCCTGATCCCGTTCCTGGCGATCGCCCTGACCGTCATCCCGTACTGAGCGCGCCAGTCACCGTCTTCTACGTTTCGGGAAGAACGGGAGCCACTCCGGACTCTCTCGGCTTTCGGGGTCTTTGCCCAAAAGAGACGGTGTGAAATGTGACACGCAACAGCGCCAGAGCGGTGAGCAACGAACCACAAAGGAATAATCCACCCGGGCGTTACGGGCAGCCGTGGAACGGACCAACGTCGACCTCCACGTGAAGATCCTCGATCGGGAGGTGGCCGAGCGGGCGAAGGCCAGGGGCCTCGACGTGCTGGTCTATGCCCCACACTTCACCCGGTATCCGGAGGCACGGGAGCGGGCAGCGAGATTTACCGACGACGACCTCCTCGTCGTCCCGGCTCGCGAGATCTTCACGGGAAGCGTCCGCGACCGGAAGCATCTCCTCGCACTCGACCTCTCCGAGCCGGTCCCCGACTTCATCACGCTCGAGGGGGCCATGACGGAGCTCCGTCGTCAGGACGCGACCGTACTCGTCCCTCATCCCGCGTTCATGACCGTGAGCCTCGACGAGCGGGACGTGTTCCGGTACGCCGACCAGATACATGGAGTCGAGGTCTACAATCCGAAACACCTCGAGAGGCACAACGAACGAGCGGAACGGATCGCCCGGGCGGGGGAGTTCGACATGTTCGGCTCCTCGTATGCCCACCTTCGTGCAACGGTCGGGGAGGTCTGGACGGCGTTCGACCGCGGAATCGAGACCGAGGCGGAGCTCATCTCCGCAATCACGGAGGGCGTGGGTCGACGCGTCCTCCGCCGTCGGGGACCGACACACCACGTCCGCCGGGCGGCCGAGTTCGCCCATCTCGGGTGGGAGAACTCCTGGCAGAAGATCGATCGGGTGCTCCTCTCCGGAATCGAGCCCACCCATCCGCACCACATCGCCTACGGCGGCCGGTTCGACGACGTCTCGGTGTATTGAAATACGGCCCTCCGCGCTCCTCCCCTTCCTTACCCTTC
The DNA here is from genome assembly GCA_042218225.1 of Halodesulfurarchaeum sp. Classification (GTDB taxonomy): domain Archaea; phylum Halobacteriota; class Halobacteria; order Halobacteriales; family Halobacteriaceae; genus Halodesulfurarchaeum. Next base: position 10,178 of record JBDGRH010000089.1, read on the forward strand.
CGCAGCACCCAGCTCGTCGAACTCCCGCTCGACGGCCGACAGTGCCGATCTCGCGATCTGCTCTTTGATCTCCAGGCGGTCGCCATCGAGCTCGTGATGGTCGACCGTCGTGTAGCTCTCCTGGGTCCCCCAGTCGGCTGCGTGGGCGACCGCGATGAACACCGTGCCCACCGGTTTGGCCTCGCTTCCCCCGGTCGGTCCAGCGATCCCGGTCGTCGCAACCCCCCAGGTGGTCCCTGCGCGATCCCGGGCCGCCTGTGCCATCTCCCGGGCAACGGGCGCACTCACGGCACCGTGCTCGTCGAGGCGCTCCCGCGAGACGCCCAGGTCGAGCTTCGCCTCGTAGGTGTAGGTCACGTACGTGCGGTCGAAGTACTCGCTGGCCCCGGGGACGTCGGTCACGAGCGAGCCAACGAGCCCGCCAGTGCAGGACTCCGCGGAGGCCAGGGTGTGTCCCGCGTCTGGCAGCCGGTCGTTGAGTCGCCGTTCGACCGGGGGATCCTCCGCAAACTGTCGCATACCACTGGATGGGCCGCCTCACGGTAAGAACATGGGGGATGAGGGTACCAAGGGTCCAGGGCGGCGGAGAACGGGGGCGATCGGATCATTTCGGTAATCGGGGGCGTTGCTCCCCAGCCAACCGACCCATCGGCCGAAACACACACCACGGATGGACGTACTGCGTCGCATATGGAGTACGACGAGCCGCTATTCTTCCGGGTCATCTCCTATGCGGAGCGGGCCGACAGGGACGTGATCGACATGGTCAGTGGGAACCCGGACTGGGGCGCCCCGCCCGCCATCGGTCAGGGCCTCCAGGAGTACGCGGAGCTGGGTGGATCGGACTTCCAGTATCCACCTGCAGCGGGGCTCCCCGAGCTCAGGCAGGCGATCGCGGAGGACCGGGGCGTCGACCCGGACCAGGTGATCGTCACGAACGGAGCCGGGGAGGCGAACTACCTCGGGATGGCCCGGGCCCTTGACCGGGGGTCCGGGTCCGAGGTCGTCCTCACCGATCCGGTCTACCCGTACTATCCCGGAAAGACCTCCATGCTCGGTGGCGAGCAGGTGTTCGTCGAGACCGAGTCGGACGGGAGCCTGGACCCCGATGCGGTCAGGGAGGCGGCCGGCCCCGACACGGCGTGCATCGTCGTCAATACGCCGAACAACCCAACTGGTGCGGTGTACCCAGCGGAGACGATGCAGAAACTCGTCAATATCGCCGAGGCGCACGATGCCCTTCTCGTGAGCGACGAGGTGTACGACCGCTTCGACCACTCCGGGGCGTTCGCGAGCGCGCTGTCGGTCGAGTCACAACATCGCATCGTCACCGGCTCCTTCTCGAAGACCTTCGCGATCACGGGATTCCGGGTCGGATACGCCATCGCCCCATCCGAACACGTCGAGGCGCTCAGGACGCGACACATGCTCACCAACGTGACCGGCTCGAGACCCGCCCAATATGCCGTTCTCCGCGCGATGGAGGAGACCCCAGCGGAGTACTATCGGCAGAACCGACGTCTCGTTCGTGATCGAATCGAGACGTTCACCGGGGCCCTGGAAGAAATTGGAGCTCCCTACACCGAACCGGACGGTGCATTCTACGTCATGGCCCGGATTCCGGGGCTGGACGGAACCCTCGAAAATGCCTTCCACCTGATCGACGATGCAGGGGTAGCGGGGATGCCGGGAGAGAGCTTCGGTACCGCTCGAGCCGGATGGTTCCGGTTCGCACTGGTCACTCCCCGGGTCGAGGAGGCCGCAGACAGGTTGCGCGCGTTCGTCGAGGGCTGATAGAGAGGTATGGGTCGTGTGACGTTTCGGTGCTGTGTGCGTTGGTTGCTCGGCCTACCGATGGGAGAACTCGAAACAGTCGACTGACCCCTATTCAGTGTCCTGTCCTTGGCGATGGGACTCCCAATAGCCGGTCTGCAGAATATGAAGTCGTTGGAAACCAAACCGCCGAAAGTCCCTCTGCAGAATATGAATTCGTTGGAAACCAGACCGTCGAAAGCCCCCGGGCGCTCGACTCGGGTGGCTCGCGGGTCGCTTCTGTCTCACGGCTCGCTACGCTTCGCGGCTCGCTTCTGGCTCGCGGCTCGCTTCTGGCTCGCGGCTCGCTTCTGGCTCGCGGCTCACTTCTGTCTCGCGGCTCACTTCTGTCTCGCGGCTCACTCCGTTC
>JBDGRH010000013.1:0-12005 GCA_042218225.1 Halodesulfurarchaeum sp.
GTCGAAGGCGTGCTCGCCCGTCTCGACCTGCTCGACCACGCGGTGGCGCTCGGTGGCGAGCCGGGGCGAGAAGTACACCTCGGCGAGGTCGAGCGCGAACGCCGTTCCGTACTCGCGGTGGACGGTCTCCGTCCCGTCCCCGGCGAGCACCTCCCAGTCGCGGACGCGGGTTTCGCCCTTCACCTTCGAGGCCTTGTTGACGACCGTCTTCGCAGGGATATCGGATTCCATGATCGCCGCGGCGATGGCCGCGGCCCGCTCGGCGTCGTCCTCGTCGACGATGACGATGTCCCCGAGGCGCTCGTAACTCGGCTCGAAGGAGAGCAGGTCGGACGGCATCGTTTGCGTGTCCCGCTCGGGGGCGTCGAAGGGGACGACGTCCAGGTCCGACGGTGCGGCGTCGGGGTCCGCGATGGGGATGTAGAGCCAGTCGCCATCGCTCCCCACGTCGTGGGTCTCCGAGAGCAGGTTTGCCTCCTCGAGGCGCTGGCGGGTGGCCTCGCCCTCCTCCCTGGGGACCCGGACGCAGGGAACCGGCATGTCCGACACTCGCGTGAGGTGGGGCTATATCCCTGACGCTTTCGCGGGTGGTGGGGGTGGTCGGGCTCGTCGGATCGGCTTTTTCAATAGCCCCGGACGGGCCAATGCACTGAGTTTCACCATCATCGGGGAGAAGACCGCCGAAAGCCCCGCTGCAGTCAAGACTGACCGTGCCGACGAGACCGCCGAAAGCCCCCGAGCGCTCGACTCGGGCGTAGCTCACGGGTCGCTCCTGTCCCGCGGCTCACTTCGTTCACCGCTCGACCGAAGCGACCCGTGAGCACCCCCCGACCCGAGCCGGCCGAGGGCCTTCAACTCGTGGGGGTTCCGGTTACCGCCTACTTTGCAAGCGGCCGAGGGCTTTCACCTCGTGGCGGTTCCAGTTACCGCCTACTTTGCGAGCGGCCGAGGGCTTTCAACACGTGATGGTTACGGTAGGCCTCACTGATGATTCCATCCGGTACCGCACCAAATGTACTGAATCTCCGCTTTCGAAGGTTCTCACAGGGAACTCACACACAAACACCTCCGTCCACACACGGCGAAACGCATACACCCCGGCCAGTCGGAGAGCCCGTATGCTCACCTTCGTGGGCCTCGGCCTGTGGGACGAGCGCTCTATCACGCTCCGCGGTCGGGACGCCGTGGAGGCCGCGGACCGCTGTTTCATGGAGTGGTACACGAGCCGCCTGTTCGGGACCACCGTCGAGGGGCTGGAGTCGTTCCACGGGACCTCGATCGAGGTCCGCGACCGGGCCGGCGTCGAACAGGACCCTTCTCCCATCCTCTCGGCGAGCGAGGAAGGTGACGTGGCCTTCCTGGTCGCTGGCGACCCCATGATCTCCACCACGCACGTCGACCTCCGGCTTCGGGCACACGACCGGGACATCGAGACCCGGATCGTCCACGGGCCCACCGCGCAGGCCGCCGCGAGCAGTCTGACGGGACTACAGAACTACCGGTTCGGCAAGGCAACCACGCTGCCATTCCCCCGGGGGCGTGCCGAACCCGTCCCACAGAGCGTCACCGACACCATCGAGCGCAATAGTGCCCGGGACCTGCACACTCTCGTCTATCTAGATATCGACGGCGAGCGGGAGGAGTACCTGACGGGCGACACGGCTGCGTCACTCCTCGAAGCGCAACTGGGGCCGGACAGACTCGGGGTGGTCGTCGCCCGGGCCGGAAGCGACGCGCCGCTGGTCGAGGCTGGACCGCTCTCCACACTCGCCCGCCGGGACTTCGGCGGTCCGCTCCACCTCCTCGTCGTGCCCGGGGACCTGCACCCGATGGAGCGGGAGGCACTGGTGGCGTTCGGGGATGCGCCCGAGGATATCGGGGCGTCCGGGTGATAGCGATCGCCCCGATGGCGTGGAGAAACGACCCAGGCGGATCTCGTTTTGCGCACGCGGTTCATGAGTTGTCGGCCTGTGACCGTCATGACCCTCCCGTCTCGTCAATCATTCCTCCCCCTCACCCGGGCGCATTCTAGAATACGTGACCCGGGCAGCGACCCAGAGGACCGGCGTCCCGACAGGAACCGCGAGGATGCCACCTTGACCTGAGATTCCCCACCCGTAGAACCCCACAAGCAGACCGGACAGGAAGAGTCCACTCCCCAGGATTGTCGCGACGCGTCTGGACCTGGGAAGGGACAGCGAGCCGAGCACGGCGAGCAGATAGAGCCCGGTTGCGAGGGGCCAGGTGAGGAGGTAGCTCCTGGGCCCGAGTCCCGGGGCTGCCATCGTGAGATATGTGGGCAAGAAGACGACTCGGCCACCTGGATCGACCCAGCCCAGGGCGAACACGACATACCAGCCCGACGGCCAGGTGAGGGGCGGCCAGGTGGGCGGCGACCAGGTGACCACAGGCCAGGTGACGACCGTCCAGGGAAGGGCCAGTGGAACGAGGACGGGCCAGTGCTGCCGGAGCCGGCGTCGGAGCGGGGGATGCATCACCGTCGGGCCACGATCCGGAGCACGTCTTCGTCCTGGAGGACGTGCTCCCGACCGACCTGCTGCTCGTCGTGCTTCGCGCTCGGGCCGCTCACCCTGGCGAACCGGAAGCGCTCGTCGAAGGTCCCGCCCAGCTTCCGGAGGGCGTCGTCGACCGTCTCCCCCTTCCGCAGGATGACCGGCTCCTCGTAGTCGACACCCTCTCCAGGCTTGTCCATGTAGACGCGGACCAGTTCGAGTTCGTCCCACAGTCGCTCCTGGAAGGTCGAAAGACCGCTTCCCTCCTCGGCACTGAGGTAGAGCGCGGAATCGGGGTCGACCCCCATGGACGAGAGCTGCTCCCGGACGTCCGCGAGATAGGAATCGTCGACCAGATCCACCTTGTTGACCGCCACGAGCGAGGGGAGGTACACCCGATTGTCCATCACCCCGTCGATGAGCTCGTCGATGTCCGGATCCCCGCGGATGGTGACGTCCGCATTGACGAAACCGTGCTCCCGGAGAACCTCCTGGACCGTCTCCTCGTCCAGCGTGAGGTCCCCGCTGGCGTTGACGTCGATTCCACCCTTCCCCTTCTTCGTGATGTGGACGTTGGGCGGCTCCGTATCCAGTCGGATCTTGTTCCGATAGAGCTCCTCGCGGAGGCGCTCGTACTGGTCGATCTCGAAGACGGAGAGGAGGAAGACGAGCAGGTCCGCGGTCCGGATGACCGAGAGGACCTCCCGACCCCCGCCCGCACCGGCGGCTGCCCCCTCCACGATGCCCGGCACGTCGAGCAGCTGGATGTCCGCCCCGCGGTACTTGAGCATCCCCGGGTTCACGTCGAGCGTGGTGAACTCGTAGGAGCCGACCTCGGCATCAGCGTTCGTCAGCGCGTTGATGAGCGTGGACTTCCCCACGCTGGGGAACCCGACGAGGGCGACCGTCGCATCGCCGGTCTGCTCGACCGCGTAGCCGCCGCCCCCGCCCGAGGAGGCCTGCTGGCGCGTCTCCAGCTCCTCTTTCTTCTCGGCCAGCTTGGCCTTGAGGCGACCGATGTGCTCCTCGGTCGCCTTGTTGTACGGAGTCTCGGCGATCTCGCGCTCGAGCTCCTCGATCTCCTCCTCGAGTCCCATCGTCGGCGGGTACATCGCTGTCCCCGAAAAGCCTGTCCCATCGGGGCTGCCCGCGCCGAGTTTCGACACGTTAATACCCCGTGCTCCGACATCTTCTGGCGATGACGGACCCCTCCAATCTGCGGGACAGCACGCAGATCGTCCTCCCCCGCAGCTCCATCGAAGGGGTCCGAGAGGAGCTAGAAGCGGAGTTCACGGTGACGGTCTTCGAGCACGAGGACGTCGCCCGCATCATCGGCTCCCCCGTGGTCATCAAAGAGGTCACGGACTACCTCAGCCGCCAGGGCGTGAACGTTCCCTGAACCGGGCTGGATGTCCGGTCCGCGACGGTGCCAATTGAGCAGACCCTGACCTTGGAATCCTCACTCCCAACTCTTCGAACCCTCACTCCCCACCTTTCGAACCCTCCCGAACCACCTCCGAATCTCCCCGGACCACCCCGGTGTCGCCGAAAAGCAAGGGTTAAACAGGCGCATCCAGTTCCTGCGAGTATGGCTGAAACCATCGAGATCTTGGTCCCTGGCGGCCAGGCCGACCCTGGCCCGCCGCTGGGCCCGGAGCTGGGCCCGACCCCGGTGGACGTGCAGGCGGTCGTCCAGGAGATCAACGACCGGACGGCCGCCTTCGACGGCACGGAGGTTCCCGTCACCATCACCTACGAGGAGGACGGGTCCTTCGAGATCGAGGTCGGGGTCCCGCCGACGGCCGCGCTCATCAAGGACGAGGCGGGCTTCGAGACGGGGAGTGGCGAACCAGCCGAGGAGTTCGTCGCGGACCTCTCGATCGAGCAGGTGAAGACCATCGCGGAGCAGAAGCTGCCCGACCTCCTGGCGTACGACGTGAAGCAGGCCGCTAAGGAGGTCGCCGGGACCTGTGTGTCCCTCGGCGTGACGATCGAGGGTGACGACGCGCGAACGTTCAAACGGAAGGTGGACGAGGGCGAATACGACGACGTCCTCTCCCCCGGGGACGAGGCAGCGCCCGAGACAGAGCCCGAGGCAGACGCCTAACCCCCTTCTCGCCCGCCCATGGACGCGGACTATCACGTACACAGCACCTACTCAGACGGGAGCTTCATCCACTGGATGGTCGGTGCCGCGGCGGACGCCGGGCTCGAGGGTGTGGGGATCGCCGACCACGCCACCGTCTCCGACCGACCGGCGGTGAAACGTCACAAACGGAAGACGGGATTCAATCTCGATCTCACGTACGAGCGACGCCGCCGGGCGATCGCGGAGCTGCGGGCCGAGTACGAGATCGACGTCTACGACGCCGTCGAGATCGACTACAAGCCTGCGGACGAGGACGCGATCGAGCGGTTCCTCGAGGGGGCGGGCTTCGACTACGCCATCGGGAGCGTCCACGAGGTGGACGGGCACAACGTCCACGAGGTCGAACCCTTCGCCGACCGCTCCCGGGCAGCCCGGAGGGACGTGGTCGAGGCGTACTTCGACGACCTCGAAGCGCTCGTCCGATCCGAGCTGTTCGAGATCGTCGCCCACCCGGACATCATCGAGCGGAACGAGGCCCTTCGGGGCCTGGCGACCGAGGAGGACTATCGGCGGATCGCCGGGGCACTCGCTGACTCCCGGAGCATCCCCGAGATCAACGCCGGCCGGATCGACCACGAATACGGCCAATACCACCCCAACGAGTCCTTCCTCGACGTCCTTCTCGAGCACGATCTGGCCATCACGGCCGGGTCGGACGCCCACAAGCCCCAGAAAGTACGGGATCGCGCACCCGAGATCGCAGCGTACCTTTCCGACCGGGGCATCGAGCAGGCCTCACCCTTCGACGCACACTAGGAAGGGCCGGCCGAATCCGGCCGGAAGCGCTGTGGCCCGACAGCACCCACGGCCATTGCCGGTATCGATCCGCCACTGGCCTGACGCGGCCCCGACTGCGGCACCTCCAGGCTGGGACGACCCCACAGCGGCGTTTCCAGCCCCTTCGACGGGTTTAAGTCGGCCAGGACTCCTTGTTCCGACCGAGACAGGCATCGCCTGTTTCACTGACCCGTAGGAGATCCGACCCACGAGGGTCGTGGACTACGGAGGTGAAAAATGGCAGACTCTGCTATCGAGGAGGCCGTGAATCGCGCACTGGCCGAGGCTCCGGACCGGAACTTCCGCGAGACCGTGGACCTCGCCATCAACCTGCGCGACATCGACCTCAACGACCCATCGAACCGCATCGACGAGAGCGTCGTCCTCCCGTCCGGGACCGGACAGGACACCTCCATCGTCGTCTTCGCCGAGGGCGAGACGGCCGTGCGAGCCGAGGACGTCGCCGACCAGGTCCTCGACGAGGACGACCTCGAGGACCTGGGTGACGACCAGGACGCCGCGAAGGATCTCGCCGACGAGACGGACTTCTTCGTCGCCGAGGCGTCGATGATGCAGGACATCGGCCGCCACCTGGGGACCGTCCTCGGTCCACGGGGCAAGATGCCGACGCCCCTGCAGCCCGACGACGACGTCGTCGAGGTCGTCAACCGCATGAAGAACAGCGTCCAGCTCCGGAGCGGCGACCGGCGCACGTTCCACACGCGCGTCGGCGCCGCGGACATGTCCGCCGAGGAGATCGCGGAGAACATCGACGTCATCATCCGCCGCCTCCACGCGGACCTCGAGAAGGGCCCACTCAACCTGGACTCCGTCTACGTGAAGACGACCATGGGTCCGGCCGTGGAGGTGGTCTGAGATGCCCGCAGACGCCCAGCGGACGACGGAGCACGTCCCCGAGTGGAAGAGGCGGGAGGTGGAGGACCTCGTCGAGGTCATCCGGGCCTACGACAGCGTCGGTGTCGTGGACGTGGAGGGCATCCCGAGCCGACAGCTCCAGGAGATGCGCTCCGACCTGCACGGGCGCGCCACCCTCCGGATGAGCCGGAACACGCTCCTGGCGCGGGCGCTCGAGGAGGTCGACGAGGGCCTCGAGGTCCTCACCGAGTACCTCTCGGGTCACGTCGGCCTCGTCGGGACGAACGACAACCCCTTCGGGCTCTTCCGCCAGCTGGAGCAATCGAAGACCCCCGCGCCGATCAATGCAGGAGAGGTCGCCCCGAACGACATCGTCGTGCCGGAGGGGGACACGGGGATGGACCCCGGCCCCTTCGTCGGGGACCTCCAGAACATCGGCGCGAACGCGCGGATCGAGGAGGGGTCGATCCGGGTCCTCGAGGACAGCGTCGTGGCCGAGGAGGGCGAGGTCGTCACGCCCGACGTCGCCAACGTCCTGAGCGAGCTCGGGATCGAGCCGAAGGAGGTCGGCCTCGACCTGCGTGCCGTCTACTCGGACGGCGTGCTCTTCGAGGCCGACGAGCTCGAGCTCGACGTCGACCAGTACCGGGCGGACGTCCAGGCGGCCGTGGCGGCCGGGCGGAACCTCTCCATCAACGCGGCCATCCCGACGGCCCGGACGGTCCGGGACCTGCTCGTCGCCGCGAACGCCGACGCGAAGAGCCTCGGTCTGCAGGCCGCCATCGAGAGTCCCGACCTGACGCCGGACCTGGTCTCGACCGCCGACGCCCAGGTCAGGGCCCTCGCGTCACAGATCGACGACGAGGAGGCCCTCCCGGCGGAGCTTCGGGACGTGGAGGCGCCGGAACCCCAGTCGAGTGCGGAGACCGCAGACGGGTCCGACGAAGGGACCGCAGACCAGGCGGACGCACAGACCGACGACCAGACCGAAGCCGAGGAACCAAGCGATGAGGACACCGCGGACGAGTCGGACGAGGAGGACGCGGCAGGCGAGGGACTCGGCGACATGTTCGGATAACAACCCATGGAGTACGTATACGCAGCACTCATCCTGAACGAATCGGGCGAGGAGATCAACGAAGACAACATGACCGCCGTCCTCGAGGCCGCGGGCGTCGACGTGGAGGAATCCCGCGTCAAGGCCCTCATCGCGGCCCTGGAGGACGTCGACATCGACGAGGCCGTCGAGCAGGCGGCTGCCGCCCCGGCCGCGAGCGCCGCCGCAGCCGGCGCGGAGACCGAGGGCGCGACTGAAGCAGAGGCCGAGGCAGAGGAAGAGGCCGAGGAGGCCGAGGAAGCCGAGGAGGAAGCGGCTGACGAAGAGGAAGAGGAGGCCTCCGGCGAGGGCCTCGGCGACCTGTTCGGGTAGCGAACGAGCGCCATTCGGTGGGTTTCTCCGGGTGCGAATCGCGCAGAGTCGCGACAGTATCCTGGGCGGGATGGGTTGTTTCACGCAGCGGAGTGTCCTCACAATCAACCGTATCGTTCACCCCATTCCACCGGTAGCGGTGTGGGGTTCATCATATTCTACAGGAGGGAGGGGGTTCGCACATTCTAGAATGTGGACGTTACCGAAGGAGCGAGCACCTGGTTGACACGTATGTGGACGGGGCCGAGCGAATGACCCCCCGGACGACAATTTCCTCAGGCGGGGGAGCATCCGGGTTCGTCGATAGCTAGAGGACAGGTGTTCGCCTGCCGTGTCTCCGCCCAGACGCGGGCTCGATCTCCGGACTGACGGGAAACCGCTCGCGCGTTGTTCGAGCGGGGTGGGTACCCCACTTTAAGATGGCCCGGGGCGAACCCGGCGGTGATGTTCCTGATCCGGACTCGCGGATCGCTCCTAAAGCGATGGTGGTGGGCGAAGCGATGACCGCGATGGACGTCCATCTCCCCGTGGCGGAGCAATCCAGCATCGGTACCTACGTCGAGCAAGCCCTGGCGGCCGAGGAGGCCGGGTACGAGTTCGTGTGGATGCCCGAGACCTGGGGGCGAAATGCGGTCCCGATCCTCACGAGGATCGCCGACGAGACCGAGCGGATCGGCATCGGGTCGAGCATCCTCAACGTCTACTCGCGCTCGCCGACCCTCCTCGGACAGACCGGGGCCACGCTCCAGGAGGTCTCCGACGGCCGGGCCAGGCTCGGCCTCGGACCGAGCGGACCGATCGTGATCGAGGGCTGGCACGGAGAGGCGTTCGGCAACCCGTTGAAGCGGCTCCGGGAGGCCGTCGAGATCGCGAAACTGGTCCAGACGGGGGAGACGGTGAACTACGACGGGGACGTCTTCAGCCTCGCGGGGTTTCGCCTCCGGAGCGACCCACCTGACCCACCGGCGCCGGTCGACGCGACGGGCATGGGACCGAAGGCGGTCGAGCTCGCCGGTCGCTTCGCCGATGGGTGGCACGGGATCGTTCTGACCCCCGACGGCGTTCGCGAACGGCTATCGGACTTCGAACGCGGAGGTGACCTCGGTGATCGGTCGCGGACGGAGCAACGGACCAGCCACTCGATCACCGTCTGTGCGCTCCCGGACGGGGAGCGCGCCCGCCGCCTCACCAGACAGCACCTGGCCTTCTACGTCGGGGCGATGGGGGAGTATTATCGGGAGGCCCTCTCCCGCCAGGGCTTCGAGGAGACCGCGACCGAGGTGGCGGCGAAGTGGGGAAGCGGGGAGCGGGAGGCCGCCATGGACGCGATCTCGGACGAGCTCCTGGATCAGTTCGCGGCTGCGGGAACCCCGTCGGAGGTTCGCGACCTCCTCAAGCAGTTTTCCGCAATCGATGGGCTCGATGCCCTCGCCATCGGGTTTCCACGTGCGGCAACCCACGAAGCGGTCCTCCAGAGCATCGAGGCGGTCGCCCCCCTGGCTGGATAACGTGACCCGCGTTCCCCGGGTTGTGTAGGGACACTAATATTTACGCCAATCAGTCGGGTTATGCCGCAAAAACTATCCCTTTCTCGTACCCGGGACAGGAGGGATACTGGATGGACGAGGACGTGGCCACCTGGGTCAGGCGGCTCTCACGTCGCTGTGACTTCCTCGAGGCGATGCGAGAGGGACCGAAGACACCGGCAACGCTCGTCGAGGAGCTGGGCGTGTCCCGTTCGACCGTCAGTCGGGCCCTCACGCCGTTGACCGAGGCGGGCCTCGTGACCAACACGGCCGACGGCTACCGGACGACCGTCCTGGGACGAGTGGTCCTGGACCGGTATGCGACATTCGAACGGAATCTCGGTGACCTGTTCGAGTTGAGGGATCTGTTGGACATGCTCCCGCCGGACGCGCCCCTCGAGACAGGCGTCCTCCTCGGCGCGACCGGCGTCCACCCGGAACCCGGGGCCTCGTACAGGCCCGGGAATCACATGGCGGAGCTCCTGGAGGAGACCGAGCAGCTCCTCGGAGTCACGGCGACCCACAGCCACCCCGGCGCAGTCGAGCTCTTTCACCGACGGGTCACCGAGGAGGGGATGTCCGTCAGACTCGTCATCGCGGAGCCGATGTTCGAGCGCATCCGGGATCGAGAGCGCTTCCGGGAGATGATCCGGACGGAGAGATTCGAGGCCTGGACGGTCCCCTCGGTGCCGTATGGATTGTTCCACCTCGATCTGGGAACCGGATCCCGGATGACGCTGCTCGTCTATGACGACGCCGACGTGCTCAAGGGGGTGATCGAGAACGAGACGTCCCAGGCTCTAGAATGGGCACGGACGCGGATCGAGGCCCGGATCGAGGAGGGAAGACCGGTCCACGAACGCGTCTGATCCATTCCGTGTCCGGCCCCATCCTTCAGAACCGTGGGGGTGCCGATTCGAGGACCTCCTGGAACTGGTCGCCGTCGGCCGATTCCGACGGTCGCATCGCACCGGACCGTTCGTCCATCTCGACGGGGACGAGTGGGTCCGTCCCCGTCAGCCACCCGAGGAGACGTGTCTCACAGGTCGGACAGGTCGTCACCCCGAAATGGCCCCTGTCCTGAACCTGGAACCTCGCCGAGCAGGCGGGACACCTGACGTCCCCCGTGGGAGCGTCGGGGGAATCGTCTGCCGCCGCGGAATCGTCGCGACCCATTGTGTGCTTGAGGGGAGCGCCGTGGCGGTCGTATACGTACCGCCCGGAAGCGTTTGCACCGGCCGGAATGGGTTCCATGGGGTAGGTATATCATCGGTACATTCCACTCCCCGACCGACGGGAGATGTCCATGGACGCGGGGGAAACCACGACGTGTCAGTCCTGTAGTACCGAGGTCCCGATCGACGCGGTCCACCGGACGGATGGGACGAACCCACGGATGGGCCAGCCGGTCGAGATCGGCGAATGTCCGGAATGTGGCTCCGTCCTCGAGGTCACCGTCGATGTCTGGTGAGGTGCAGTCGGTCGACACCGAGGCCCTCGAATCGTACTACGAGTATCTGGCGGAGACGAACCCGCTCTACCGCTGGCTCGACCTCCGTCTCGAGGACGTCGAGCCAGGGCGGCTCTCGGTTCACCTCCCGTACGACGAGAAGGTCGAGACACCATCCCCACCCGCCCCGCCATCGATCCACGGGGGTGTGTTGGGGACAGTGATAGACGTGTCAGCCGTCGGGGCGATTTACACCACGCTCGACGAACCGCGGGGAATCGTGACGACGGACGCTTCCCTTTCCTTCCACGATGGCGTCCAATGCGACGTCGTCGCGGAGGGGACGACTGTCGACGTGGGCAGCACCCTCGGTTCCGCGCGGGTGCGGGTCACCCCACTGGACGGCTCCGACGAACCGGTCGCGACCGGTTCCGTCACGTGTCGGTTGCTCTGAGCGGACCGCTCCGGTATCATCCACCGTCAACGTCCCGGTCGTCACGTCGGCCGTCGAGGATATCGAAGGTCTCCTCGCGGCGGTCTTCGAGCAGGAGCAGGAGCCGCTCCGCCCAGGCCAGCTTCATGGCCTTCTCCCTCGAGACGCTCCGGTCGTCGAAGTCCCACCCGGGAAAGGTGAGTGAATCGGCACCCAGGTGATCTGCCAGGAATGCGGCACGGTCGCCGTCGGTGAACCCGCCGAAGTTCCGGACCGGGTGGGCAGGGGCGGCCTGGGTCGTCCCCAGGACGTGGTCGACATCGTATTCCGGCAGGTGGCGCCGTATCGCGGTGATGTTGTCGCCGTGGGCGTGCACGACCACCGGCGCACCTCGGTCTGTCCGCTCGCGTGCCGTCTCGGGGTTCTTGTCGAGGTCGGTGACGAGGGCGTCGACCATCACCCCGGCCGCTTCCAGGAGATCGGCGGCCGTCGAGGCGGCGAACACCGCGTCGGCATCTCTAGCAACTTCGATCTCGGAGTCGAGTCCGGGACTGCCCCCGGCGATGGCAACCGTCTGACCGGATACGTCGAGCCGCGTGAGGTCGAATGGTTCCACGTACCCCGCGAGGACGTCTCGGGCCCGGATGTCAGCCCCCCGGTCGTAGCCGAAGTCGCGGAGGATGCGCTCGTAGATCGGCTCCCACGCCTCGAAGTCCATGGGTGTCACTTCGCGGGCAAAATATGTAGGAACCCTGGTTTGAGCCGGAGGCCCCGATTTTGTGTACCCCTACCCACCGGGGTCCGGCCTCCACCCGACGGTTTACCCCCCTCCGGTATAAGTTTTCTCGTTAC
>JBDGRH010000293.1:0-8029 GCA_042218225.1 Halodesulfurarchaeum sp.
GGCGGTCGTCTCCCTGGCGGACTGAGGGGGTCGTCTCCCTGGCGGACTGAGGCGGTTGGCGACCGAGCCTCGGGTGCGACGCGTCCATTGCGTGGGTCTGGTGAGTGCGAACCCGAAGGAAAGCCCCTATACCGGACGCTCCGCATAGTTCAGACGATGACGGATGGCGTGATCGGGCTGGGTGGGCGGGTGGCGCGGGCGGTCCGACACCTGCTGCACCTGCGGGCCCGACAGTTCCGTCGCTGGCTCGAAAACACCAGTCACATCGAGCACGTCTCGGTCCTCGTCTTCGCCCCGCTGCTCATCGGCCTGGTCACGGTCCTCTCGAACTCGATCGCCCAGCTCTCCTTCCTCCTGTTCCCCCCGCTCGCCTCGGGGACGTATACCCTCTTCGCCGACCCGGAGGGAAAGTACTCCGACCCGGTGAAGTTCGTCGGCGGGATGACCCTCGGCGCGTTCATCGGGTGGCTCTCCCTCGAGTTCTCCGCGCAGTTCCTCTATGACGTCCCGCCGGGGACCTTCCAGGTCCACGCCGGTGGGGCGGCACTCGGTATCTTCCTGACGGGGCTCGTGACGTGGCTCCTGGACCTCGAGGAGCCGACCGCCTTCTCGACCGCGCTTTTGGTGCTCATCACCGGAACCTCTCAGATCGCCTATATCATCGGGGTGGCGGTCTCCTCCACCTTTGTCGCCGCCGTCTTCCACGTCTGGCGGGAGCTGTTCTACGAGGAGCGAGCGCGGTATCTCTACTCCACGACGAGCGCGGACGACCACGTGCTGGTCCCAATGTGTACCGAGGATGCGGACGGGGCGGCGATGTTGGGGGCCAGGCTGGCGGCCGCCCACGAGGCCGGCAAGGTCGTGTTGCTCGACCTCGTCGACGAGGTGGCGATCGCCGAGGCGGAGCGGGCCATTCTAGATGGGAAGGCCGAGGGGGAGGACGGCGATGCGGGGACGGATGCGACGGATTCGCGCCCGTCGTACATCTCGGGGGCAGAGACGCCCGCTGAGGAACAGGCGGCCGACTGGGCGGCCCGGGAGCTCGAGCGACAGGCCGCCGAGATCGAGACGAAGATCGGCGTCCCCTGCGAGGTCGTCGTGGCGGTCGACGAGGACGACACCGCCGCGACGGTCGTCGACGCGACGGAGCGGACGGATTGCGACCTGGTGGTCGCCCCCTTCGAAGGGGGAGAGAACGGGGTCCCGGAGTTCATCGGGGACCTGTTCGCGACGGACCTCGACGTCATCGCGTTCCGCAGATATCACAACCGGACGGAGTGGGATCGCGTCCTCGTGCCCATCCGGCGGGCCGGCGACCTCGCCAACGCGATGATGGATTACGCCCAGCGCCTCGCGGGTTTGACGGGGACGGTCAGCGCCTGCTCCTGTATCGAGGCAGAGGCAGAGCGGCGGTCCGCCGAGCGGATGCTCGCCGACGTGGTGGAAGTCGCCGACACCAGGTGTGAGACCCGCGTCTCCCGCTCGTCGCTCGAAGCGTTCCTGGAGCGAAACGACAGCCAGTACGACCTGGTCATGCTCGGCTCGAGCACCGATCGCTCCGGCCCGTCGCGGCTGTTCCGGGCGCCGACCTACGAGGAGGTTTCGGGCGTGGAGACGGACCTGGCCATCGTCCATCACGGTTGAGATCCCGTTTCTGGGGGCCACTCCAGATTTTTAAGCAACGCCGGCGGAGGTAGGGCATGGTCGCGCTCGCGCTCCCCGGACAGATCCTCAAAGGTGTCTACCTGGGGATCCTCACCGGGATCTTCCCCGCACTTGTCGCCTTTGCGTTCGGCTTCGGGTTCAGATACGTCACCGGTGTCACCATCCCGTCGTTCGCCGTGGTGGTTCTCGCCCTCGCGCTCGCCGGCGTCAACGGCGGATTGCTCGCCCTCGTGGATCCGATGATCACCCAGCAGGCGGAAAGCGGGGCCCTGATGACCGCCGTCATCGTGGTCCTGATGGCGTCCCTGTACACCCACTCGATGGGGGATCGACTGGCCACGCAGGTCCCCCATCACATCTCCTGGTCGCGCATCCGGGAGCGGACCGTCTCCAGCGACGTCGTGGAGCTGGTCGGAGGCCGTGGACAGGTCCGCGTCGAGGTCGTCGGTGGCATCCGGGACATGGAGGGCTACCCGGCGATGCCGGAGCACCTCCGGGCGGAGATCCGGGCCGCCGACTGGACCTTCCCGGCGGACCTTCCGATCTCCGAGCTCGAGGCCCGGATGGCAGAGCGCCTGCGCTCGGAGTTCGACCTCCAGGACGTCGACGTGAGCATGGACGCGCAGGCCCGCGCCACCATCACCGCCGCCCCGCCCGCCTCCGGCGTCTCCGGTCGGGTCTCCCCCGGACATCGGGCAGTCTCGATCGAAGCGCTGGTCCCGACCGGTATCGCCAGGGGCGACCGCTGTACGGTGCTCGCCGGCGACACTGCCATCGAGGGGGTCATCGTCAGCGCGCGGTCCGGCGGCCCGGCGCCACCCACCGAACAGCCGACCGCCTCCCCGCAAGCGCCCGATTCGGCGGGGGAGGCGACCACCCCGCCAGAGCCGGAGCGGGCTCCGACGACGACCGGCGGGAGGGGTCGCGTCACCGTCTCGGTTCCGGCGAGCGAGGCCGACGCTCTTCTCGAGCAGGACGAGGGGCGCGTCATCGTGAAGAGCCGGGGAACCCAGCGGGAGTTCGAGTTCCTCTCGCTCCTCCGCCGGGCGGGCCAGCGGATGCGCCGGCTCACCGTCCGGGCAGACAGTCCGCTGGATGGGGTATCCCTCCGGGAGGCGGGCGTCCGCGAGACGTACGGGGTGGTCATCCTGGCCCTCCAGGGGGAGGAGGGATGGACGATCGCCCCGCGTGGTGCTGATCAGGTGACGGCGGGACAGGACGTGTTCGCCATCGGCAGTCGCGAAGCCCTCTCCGCGTTCCAGGAGGCGGTCGCCTGATGGCCATCGCGGTTTCCCCCCTCGTCGGCCAGCTCCTCCGTGTGGTGGGGCTCACCGTGCTCTCCTTCCTGGTGGCGGTGGGGATCGCCCTCCTCTATCGCTGGTATGTGAAGGCGCGGATTCCGGCCGGCGTGACCCTCCTCGGTGGGGTGTCCGCCGTGGCCCTGTATCTCAATACGAGAGGGGCCCTCGGGGCGGTCGCCCAGGGACAGGCCGGGTACCTCGCCCCGGAGGCGATCGTCTTCAACAGTGTCGCCTTCGTGACCGCTGGCGCGGTCACGCCCCTCGGGCAGCGCGTGGGCGATCGCCTCGCCGTGAGCTCGGTGGCGTTCGCGGGCGTCCAGGAGGTCGAAGGCGAGGTGAGTCAGCTCGTCCGGACGGTGGGCCGACTGACGGCGGTCACCCTCCCGGAGGAGATCGATGACATCCCCGGGTACGATCCCGTGCCCGCCGAGGTGAAAGCGACCATCGCCGGGAAGACCCTCCTCTTCCCGAAGGGGCTCACCGTCGAGGAGCTCCGGAGCCGGCTCGTGACCCGACTCAAGGCGGATTACGACATCGGGTACGTTGACGTCGACCTGACGGCGACCGGCCAGGCGGCGTTTCTCGCCCTCGGGCGCCGGGTGGCGGGGATCGGCCCCACCCTCGGGCCCGGGGCGGGGGCGGTCGCGGTCGAGACAGACCCGCCGAACGCCGCCGGCTCTGGCGATCTGGTCCAACTCTGGGACCGCTCGGGCGACACGGCCCGCCGGGTCGCCACGGGGGAGATTCGCGGCGTGGCCGGGGACGTCGTCACGCTGGCCCTGGACGAGCACGAGGCGCGGGCCATCGCCGGTGGCTCCTACCGGCTCGTGACCCTTCCGACGGAGGTGCGACCGGAGCGGGAGTTCGCCGGCCTGCTGCGGGCCGCGGACGAGACGATGGCTGCCATCCCGGTCGAAGCGGGGGCATCGCTCGTCGACCGGGCCGTCGGTGACCTGGGGGTGACGGTCGTGGCGATCAAGCCACCAGATGGCCCCATCGAGGCGCTCCCGGCCCGGTCACGCACCGTCGAGGCGGGGGACCGACTGTATGTGGTCGCCCGTCCGGACGCGATCCGCCGGCTGGAGACGGGCGCGGTCCCGACCTGAAACCCTCTTTGTCGCCCGGCCCGAAGCCGCTCGCATGCAGTGGAAGCTGTTCGCGGACCTGGCGGAGGTCGCCGGGACGAAGCGTGTCCCCGTGGACCTCGACTCGGGGGCGACGGTGGCCGACGCGGTCGACGCCCTCCTCGAGGAGCATCCCGACCTCGCCCCGCGGATCCGGGACGAGGACGGTGGCCTCGCCGATCACGTCAACCTCCTTCGCAACGGCGAGAACGTCTTCGCCGCCGGCGAGGGGCTCGAGACGCCGGTGAACGAGGACGACGAGCTGGCCCTGTTCCCGCCGGTCAGCGGTGGATGACGCTGGGAGACGGACAACGCCGTCCCGTTACGCCTGCGACCTCTCACCGTAGCGTTCGCGGTACGGTTCCGTGAGGTCCGCGGCCATCACGAAGTCGGGATCGTCGGCGACCGCGATCCGGTGGGCCGAGACGTCGCTCACGGCGCGGGCAGTCTCCGGGATGAGGACCCGGACGCGCTCCGCCCCGGCCTTGGCGGCGTCTCTGGCGATGGCGGCCATGAGCTCTCGACAGGCGGAAAGGTCGTCCCAGCTGGCCGCGCCGTACTCGGCCCACTGCTGTCGCTCCCCGTCCTGCTCGCGCTCGTGGACCCGGACCCGGAAGGCCATCCCGGCAACCCCATCGCGGCGCACCACCAGAAGCGATTCCGTCTCCGCCGCCCGCGCGAGGACCTCCCGCGTGACCTCCGCGACCGCCCACGATTCCCCCAGGTGGAGTCCGATACCCCTGAGTGCGTCACGCGCGGAACTCGACTGCCAGTGACTCCAGGCCGCGTCCGGGTCCTCGTCGATAGCCCACTCCGGTCGGGCGTTCGCGTCGGGGTCGGGGCTGGGATGGGCCCACCTGAACTCCGTGAGCGGGTGGAAGCCCGCAGCCCGGGAGAGACCCAGGCCCTGGACATTCCATGAAAAAACCATGTTCCTCCCGACGGTGGCACCCTGTTCCGCCGCCCAATCGAAGGCGGCGTGGGAGAGGGCCCGGCCCACCCCCTCATTTCGATGCTCGGGGGCGACCCGCATCCCCTGGAGCCAGGCCTCCCAGTCCGAGAGCATGACCACCTGGACCAGTCCGATGACCCCGTCGTCATCGCGCTCGGCCACGAGCGTCCGCTGTGTCTCGTCGTTTGCGGCCACCCACCTGGAGAATACGTCCGGTATGTAATCGCCCCCGAACCGCTCCGGCCAGGTGTTCTCGGTGAACGCGACGACCTGGTCCTCGTCGTCGGCCCGCGCCTGGCGGACCCTCATCGCCACGGCACGGACCGCCGCTGTATCTCGCCGGCGAGGGGCTCGCGCATCACCCGCCTGGGTTCCTCACGGTTCCCGAGGACCCACATCAGCTTCACCAGCGCCGTGCCGGGGAGCATGTCCTCCCCCTCGATCACGCCGGCGTCGAGCAGGTCGCGCCCGGTGTCGTAGACTCGGTCGCACACCCGCCCCTCGATGCACTGACTGGTCATGACCACCGTGGTCCCCTCGTCGACGAGGGTCTCCACCGTGTCGATGAGATCGGTGTGCACGTGGCCGAGTCCCGTCCCCTCGAGGACGATCCCGGCCTTCCCGGAGAGGGTCTCCAGGAGCGCCGGGTCCATCCCCGGGACGAACTTCAAGAGTTCGACGTCTTCCTCGAGATCCGGGGCGACGGAGCAGTCGACGGCTCCACGCTCGCGGACCTCCCGGCGGAAGGAAACTTCGCCTGTGTCGTAGTCCACCATTCCCATTGGACGCGCCCCGACAGTTTCGAAGGCGTCGCGGCGGGAGGTGTGGTTCTTCCGGACCCGGGTTCCCCGGTGGAGGGCGCAGGTGTCGTCGGATTCGGTCGCGTGCATGCAGACCATGACCTCGGCGGCGTCCGCCGTGGCGGCCTCGACCGCGCAGACCGCGTTCATGACGTTATCGGAGGAGGGTCGATCCGCGGAGCGCTGACTCCCGGTGAAGACGATCGGGACGGGCGTCTCGAGCATGAAGGAGAGGGCGCTCGCGGTGAACTGCATGGTGTCCGTCCCGTGCATCACCACGACCCCGTCCGCACCCGCTTCGATCTCCGCCGCGACGGTCCGGGCGAGCTCCTGCCAGACCGACGGGGTCATGTTCTCGGAGAGGATGTTCGCCACGACGCGCCCCCTGTAATTCGCCATCCCCGCCAGGTCAGGCACGGCCCGGAGGACGTCCTCCGCGTCGAACTGGGCGGTGACGGCGCCGGTGCGGTAATCGACGGTGGAGGCGATGGTCCCCCCGGTCGAGATGAGCGAGACGGTGGGCAGGTCCTCGTCGAAGGTGACCTCGGAGGTCTCCGCCACCGTCCCCTCGGCGACGTCGTGGACGTCGGACTCGAGGATCTCCACGTCGGCCGCCTCGCGGTCGAGGCCGACGTTGTACCCGCTGTCGAGCTTGACGACCAGGTGCTGGGGGGTCGTCGAGGGCATGACGATCCCCTCGTGGGTCTGCCCGCTTCGCTCGACGCGGACGCGGTCCCCTGGATGCATGCGACCCGCTACCCGCCGGCCGGACTTGAAAGCATCTACTCGGGTAGTGGACGGGGTCCGGACCCGGTTCGTTTCTCACTCACTCACGGATCCGCCAGCCGCCCGGCCCGCGCTCGACCACGTTCTCCTCCGCGAGCGAGGAGAGGACACTCTCGATGAGTTGCTCCGGGACCTCGATCTCCCGGGCCAGGCCGCTGGTCGATTTGACCTCGCCGGCGAGCGCCCCCAGGACCTCGGCATAGAGCTGGCCCCCGTTCCCGTCCACCGCATCGTCCAGCTGGCGGTGGACCTCCGTGATCCGCCCCTGGACCCAGCGCTGGGCCATGGAGAGCTCCCGCTCGAGGGCCCTGAGCTCCTCGAGGCGGGCCGCCAGCTCGGCGATCTCGGACGCCCCGTCGAAGTTGGTGGTGATCCGGAGGTGCGAGCACCGCCCCAGGTCGAGGTCCGCGCTCGCGGGATACGCGCTCTTCGCGCCGTACTCGAAGGGCGACAGCTGGACCTCGAGGCGCAGGTTCTGTGAGATATGGAAGTACTTCCGGCGCTTCTCGTCCGTGTGGCTCTCCACCAGGCCGGCCTCCTCCAGCCGGCGCAGGTGGTCGATGACGGCCTTGGGGCTCACCTCGATGTACTCGCTGATCTCGGTGACGTAACTCGGCTTGCGCGCGAGCAACCGCAGGATGCGCCGGCGGTTCTCGTTTCCCAACAGATCGAGCAGCGCCCCGGAGTCCATCTCCTTGGTCCCGGTTGGGCGTGCGGAAGGAAAAGGATGTCTGCTCAGCGGCCCGCGGGCGTCGGACGGGACCCCACCGCCCTGAGGGGGTTTCGGCGGAATCCTTAAGCCCGAGTGCGGTTGATATTCACTCACATGCTCGAGCCGTTCTCCAGCGGGTACTACCTGGGTCGGCTCTACGTCGAGCCGACCGAGGGCGAGGCGGCGCTCCTCCACCGGGAACAGCACGTGGCGGCGAACAAGGAGGTCTACGCCACCGAGGAGGGGCTGGAGCGACTCGACCACCCCCTCGTGATGAAGCTCGACGCCATGCACTTCCCGGTCCACGGGGACGACGCGGTGCCCGCCGGGACGCTCGGCGTTCCCGAGCCGATGCTGGATGAGGTGGGCATCGACAACCCGCCGGAGCTGGCCCCGGTGCTGGTGGCCAAGGCCGAGCACGCGAAGCGCCTGGCCGAGATGGGCGCGGTTTGACCCCGTCCGCATCACTCGGTTCTCGCCCGGTGAAGCGATCTGGCGTCCGAGAGTTCAAATACGAGCACCGGCCCATCCCGGTCCATGGCCTGAGGTGTCGTCCGGGACGGTCCGCGGTTGCGGGTCATTCCCGACCGCCTGCTCGGGGGGTTTCCCCGGGTAGGGGTGCGACCGACCGTCTCGGCTGCGTTTCGGTCGCCTGTTCGCCAATAGGGTGATTCCCCGGCGGTTCGGTC
>JBDGRH010000293.1:8129-11949 GCA_042218225.1 Halodesulfurarchaeum sp.
CTCACCGCCCGGCTGGACCTCCATCGCCGTCCGGTAGCCTTTATGCTCCCGCGCCCGGCGGTCCGGACGATGCTCGACCGGCTGCTGGGGCGCGCCCCCTTGAAGGACCGGATCGCCGAGCTCGAGGAGGAACGCGATTCGCTCGAGTCCCGCCTGGAGGCCGAGACGGAGCGGCGACGGGAGGCCGCGCGCAAGCGCCAGGAGGCGGCGGAGCAGGTGAACCGACTCGAGGACCGGATCGCCGAGCTCGAGGACCGCGTGGAGCGGGCGGAGGCGGGGGAGGAAACGGTCGCCTATCGCGGGGAGGCGACGCTCCGGGGGGACCGCCTCGAGCGCGTGCTCTCCCGTCTCGAATCGGTGGATGCGGGCCCGGAGGGCGCGCTCTCGGCGATGGTCGAGACGGGTGCCCCGGACCCGGTTCGGGAGGTGCTCGGCGAGCGCGCGGCGCTGGTGGACCGGGCCGCGCCCACACTGGTCTACGTGGACGACGAGCAACTGGTGAGCGTCGCGCTCCGACCGCCCGTCCGCCCGGACACGTTCGTCGAGTGGGACGCCGGGTTCGCCATCGAGCGGGAGTGGTTCCAGCCCCGCGGCCGGTATGCGCTGGCGCTCGTCCGCTCCGACCTCTTCGCGCTCGGCGAGTACCAGGCCCGGGAGCAACTCGACGTGACCGGGTTCCAGACCGACGTCCAGGCCGACCACTCGAAGGGTGGGTTCTCCCAGGCGCGCTTCGAGCGGCGGCGCGACGAGCAGATCGACGACCACCTCGAACGGTGTCGCGAGGCCATCGAGGCGGCGACCGCGGACCGCGTCTATCTCGTGGGTGAGTCCACGCTCCTCCCGGAGTTCGCGGACCTGGCCACCGTCTCGCGACCGGTGGGGGCGACGGGGAAGCCCCGGGAGGCACTGGAGGACGCCTTCGAGGAGTTCTGGCGGGTCCCGCTGCGTCTCCTCTGAGGGGAGGGGGATCGGGCTGAAATCGCTGGGCGGGCCCACAGATTATTGAAATTGCGCCCCGCCGTCCAGGTTGTCTGGTTTTTCCCTGACCGGGAGCCGTCCGTCGGCGACCGGGGGTTTTTCTCTGACCAGGAGCCGTCCGGCGGCGACCGGGGTTTTTCTCTGACCGGGAGTCGTCCGGCGGCGACCGGGGGTGAATGGTCCCCTCGCGATCGATGGGGGGTATCCGTCGAGGACAGTCAGTGGGTGTACGTTTATTGCCGACCGCGGACGAGTTCGGGTATGCGCGTGGCCCTGCTGGCACACGAGAAGTTCCCCGACCGCGCGAAGACCGCGGTCGGCATCCTCCGGTACAGCGACGACGAGGTGGTGGCGGTCCTCGACCGGGAGCGGGCCGGCGAGCGCGTCGCGGACCACCTCCCCGACGTCCCGGACGCCCCCATCGTGGCCGGGATGGAGGACGTCACCGAGCCGGTGGACGCGCTCGTCATCGGGATCGCGCCCATCGGCGGGGGCTTCGATCCCTCCTGGCGGCCGGACGTCCGCACCGCGGTCGAGCGCGGGTGTGACCTCGTCGCCGGACTCCATTACTTCCTCTCCGAGGACGAGGAGATCGCGGACCTCGCCGCAGCGCACGACGTGGATATCTGGGACGTGCGACGGCCGCCCGACGATCTGACGGTGGCGGATGGGGTAGCGGGCGACGTCGACGCGAGAGTCGTGCTGACGGTGGGCACCGACTGCTCGACCGGGAAGATGACCGCCTCGATGGAGCTGCTCGAGGCCGCCCGGGAGGCGGGCATCGACGCCGGCTTCGTCCCGACCGGCCAGACCGGGATCATGATCGAGGGCTGGGGCATCCCGGTCGACCGTGTGGTGAGCGACTTCGCCGCCGGCGCGGTCGAGCACATGGTCCTCGAGCGGGCCGAAGCGCACGACCTCGTCATCGTCGAGGGCCAGGGGAGCATCGTCCACCCGGCGTACTCGGGGGTCACGCTCTCGATCCTCCACGGGGCGATGCCGGACCACCTCGTCCTCTGCCACGAGGCCGGACGCGAGGCGATCCACGGGTACGAATCCTTCGCGCTCCCGCCGATCCCGGCGTACGTGGACCTCTACGAGGGGATCGCGGAGCCGGTCGCCCCCACCGCGGTGGCCGCCGGCATGCTGGACACGAGCGATCTCGACGATGACCGGGCGGCCAGAGCGGCCATCGAGGACTACGCGGACGCCATCGGGGCGCCGGCGACGGACCCGGTCCGCTTCGATGCCGGGGAGGTGCTCGACTCGCTCCGATGACCCTCTCGACGTCCTTCGAGCGGGTCTCCCTCCCGCTCGAGCACGCCTTCACCATCTCCCGGGGAACCACCGAGACCGCCGAGAACGTCATCGTCCGGATCGAGGACGGGGACGGCCGCGTCGGCCTGGGGGCAGCCGCCCCCTCTGCGCACTACGGGGAGACCGCCGACACCGTCGAGGCGGTCCTCCCCTCGCTCCTCGCGGTCGTCGAACGGGTCGGCGACCCCCACGCACTGGCGGAGATCGAGCAGGGCCTGGCCGAGACCGTCCGGAGGAACCCCGCGGCGAAAGCCGCGATCAGCATCGCCCTGCACGACCTGGTCGCGAAGCGGGTGGGGCTTCCCCTCTATCGATACTGGGGCCTCGACCCCGCGGCGTCGGTGCACACCTCCTACACGATCGGCATCGACGACACCGAGACGATGCGCCGACGGGCGGAGGCGGCCGTGGACAGGGGGTTCTCGGTGCTCAAGGTCAAGGTGGGGACGGGTCGGGATCAGGAGATCCTCCAGGCCGTCCGGGAGGGGGCTCCCCAGGCCCGGATCCGCGTCGACGCGAACGAGGCCTGGACCCCTCGCGAGGCGGTCCGGACCATCGAGGCCATCGAGCCCTTCGACGTCGAGTTCGTCGAGCAGCCGGTGCCGGCGTCGGACCCGTCGGGCCTGCGGTTCGTCAGGGAGCATTCGCCCCTGCCGATCGCGGTGGACGAGTCCGTCGTTACGGCGTCGGACGTCCCGGCGGTGGCCGACGCCGCGGACATCGTGAACCTCAAGCTCATGAAGGCGGGCGGGCTCCGGGAGGCCCACCGGCTCATCCACACCGCCCGTGCCCACGGCCTGTCGGTCATGGCCGGGTGCATGGTCGAGTCGAACGCCGCCATCGCCGCGGCGGCCAACCTGGCACCCCTCCTGGATTACGCGGATCTGGACGGCTCGCTCCTCCTCGCCGAGGACCCCTACGATGGCGTCCCGATGCCGGGTGGGCGGATCGATCTCTCCTCCCACGACGAACCGGGCACCGGGGCCGTCCCGGACGGGTAGAGGGGAGTATATATACTATCCCGAATCCGGCGGCACGTGTCACCTTGCGGGTCGTTATCCCCGCCCGTGGCCTTCACTCGGTCGTGAGCGACGAGAACGGGAATGAACGCGACGCTGAGGAGGATGAGGAGGATGAGGGGGTCGTCCGCCCGCATCTAGCGGGGTTGCCGGACGGCGCGGGGTGTGCTGAGTGCTGGGAGTATCTCTCCGAGCAGCGCGAGCAGGCCCGGGATGATCGGTCGGTCGCGGCGGAGTGAGGCGGGGATGGACGTGCCGCGAGGCGTGGACCTTTCAATACTTGGGCAGGAGGGGGCTGGAATCACGAGGAAGGGTTCTGCAACACCAACGTGGTAGAAATTCAGACGTTCCAAAAACCCCCGGGCGCTCCTAGATTAGAGACGTGCCTGGAACGAAGACCCCCGAAAGCCCCCGGGCGCTCCTAGACTGAAATGGTTCCGCGACGCAGACCCCCGAAAGCCCCCGGGCGCTCCGGTCGCGCGGCTCGTTGCGCGCTTCGGCTCGCT
>JBDGRH010000280.1:0-11647 GCA_042218225.1 Halodesulfurarchaeum sp.
TGGTCCAGCTCGAACACTGGGGGATGCCGTTCTCGCGCGACGACGACGGGACGGTCTCCCAGCGGCCGTTCGGCGGCCTCTCCTTCCCACGGACGGCCTACGCGGGGGCCGAGACAGGCCACCACATGCTGCACACGATGTACCAGCAGGTGGTCAAGCGCGGCATCGAGGTGTACGACGAGTGGTACGTGACCCGGCTCGCGGTCACAGATCACGACGAGGTCGAAGACCGGACCTGCCACGGGTTCGTGGCCTTCGACGTGCAGACCGGCGAGGTGGCCGGCTTCCGGGCGCGACAGGGCGTGGTCCTCGCCACGGGTGGCGTCGGCCAGGTGTACGAACACACGACGAACGCGGTGGCGAACACCGGCGACGGCGTGGCGATGGCGTATCGAGCGGGGGTCCCCATCGAGGACATGGAGATGGTGCAGTTCCACCCGACGACGCTCCCATCCACGGGCGTCCTCATCACCGAGGGGGTCCGTGGGGAGGGCGGCCGGCTGTTCAACAGCGAGGGCGAGCGGTTCATGTTCGAGCGGGGATACGCCGTCAACGAGGGCGAACTCGCCTCCCGGGACGTGGTGTCCCGCGCCGAGCTCACCGAGGTGGGCGAGGGTCGCGGCATCGAGGACGACCACGTCTACCTCGACATGCGCCACCTCGGCGAGGAGCGCATCATGGACCGCCTGGAGAACATCGTCCACCTCGCGGAGGACTTCGAGGGGGTCGATGCCCTCGAGAACCCGATGCCGGTCAAGCCGGGCGCACATTATACAATGGGCGGGATCGAGACGAACGAGAACGGCGAGACGGTCATCGAGGGCCTGTACGCCGCCGGCGAGTGTGCCTGTGTGAGCATGCACGGGGCGAACCGCCTGGGCGGTAACTCGCTCGCCGAGCTTTTGGTCTTCGGTGCCAGGGCAGGGCGAGCGGCCGCCGGGGAAGACGTTGGCGAGCCCGCCATCCCGGTCGGCCCGGACCCCGACGCAGAGCGCGAGGACCGGGAGTGGCCGGTCGAGCCCGGGGAGCTCGAGGGAACCGATCAGGAGGTCGCCGCCGATGGGTCCCTCGTGGGAGCCGAGGAGGTCATCCAGCACGCCGTCGAGGTCGAGCGCGAGAAGATCGACGAGATGCTCGCCTCCGAGTCTGGCGTCGGCCAGGCCGAGATCCGCGCACACGTCCAGGGCGCCATGGCCGAGAACCTCAACGTCTTCCGGGAGGAATCGGGCATCGAGGACGCGCTCCGGGAGATCCAGGAGGCCCGGAAGGAGTACCGGAACCTCCACGTGTCCGATACGTCGCGGACGTTCAACACGGAGCTCCAGCAGGCCTTCGAGACGCGCAATCTCATCGACCTCGCGGAGGCCGTCGCGATGGGGGCGCTGGCGCGCGAGGAGTTCCGGGGGGCGCACTGGCGGCGCGAGCACCAGGAGCGCAAGGACGACGAGTGGCTGAAGCACACGATGCTCTCCTGGAACGACGGCAACCCGGAGATGTGGTACCGCCCGGCCATCCTCGAGAGCGAGTGGAACGAGTACGAGCCGAAAGAGCGCTCGTACTGACGGGTCGGTTTCGGTTCGGTTTCGGTTCGGTTTCGGTTTCGCGTCTCGTTTTCTGAACAGCCCCCTCCCTCGTCTTACAGACCGAGTATCGCCAGGACGTCCACACTCACCCCAATGGCATCCACGACGACGTATCCGAGGTAGATTCCGACGATGCCCATCACCCCGGCGAGGTTCGGGGGTGCGGGGATGGGGACCTCGAGGAAGGCGAAGGTGGCCCCGGTCAGGAGGCCGGTCGTCAGTGCGAGGGCGACCAGTGCGTGATTCATGCCGCCCGCATATGAGCAATCGGGGCGGCAAAAGGGATTCGACTTCCGGCGGTTCGATCAGGATTGCTGATACCGTCCGTACCCCGGCTACTCGTTACGGATGGTGGCCATGTGCTCGATCCGCTGGTCGACCAGCTCCTGTTTCCCGATGTCGTGGCGCACCCTGAATCCCGGCCCCACGTCGCCGAGCGCTGCGTCGGCCTGGGCCTCCGCCTCCTGGATGGTATCGGCCACGCCCACCACGGCGAACGAGCGGGACGTGGTCGTGTAGATCCCGTCGGGACGGTCGTCGACCGAGGCGTAGAACAGCAGCGCGTCTCCCACGGACTCCTCGTCGACCCGGACGGGGGCACCGGCCTCGGGATCGGTCGGGTATCCCTCCGGAACGGCGTACTTGCAGACCGTCGCCTTGGGGGCGAAATCGAGGTCGGGGAGCGGATCGCCCTCCCGTGCCGCCACGAGGACCGAGAGGAGGTCGGTCTCGAGGACGGGGAGGGTGTTCATCGCCTCCGGGTCGCCGAACCGGGCGTTGAACTCCACCACCTTCGGGCCCGCGGCGGTGAGCATGAACTGGCCGTAGAGGATCCCGCGATACGTCTCCAGGGCGTCCACGGTCTGTGCCATGATGTCGACCGCGGCGTCGTACTCCGCCCGGTCCATGAAGGGGAGGGTGTGGCTCGCGTCGCTGTACGAGCCCATCCCGCCGGTGTTCGGTCCCTCGTCGCCCTCGTAGGCCCGCTTGTGGTCCTGGACGGCCGGCGTCACGCGGAGCTCGCCGTCGGCCACGACCGCCTGGATGGTGAATTCCTCGCCCACCAGGCGCTCCTCGATGACCCACTCCGACCACTCGCTCCCCTGGAGGTACTCGATTGCCTCCTCCTTCGAGAGTTGGTCGCCGGTCACCCGGACGCCTTTCCCCCCGGTGAGACCCCGCGGCTTGACCGCGACGTCGCCCTGGGTGTCCTCCAGGTACGCGCAGGCGGCATCGACGTCCTCGAACACGGCGAACTCGGGGCGGCCGGGGATGTCGTGTTCGGCCATGAACTCCCGCTGGAAGACCTTGTCCGTCTCGATCCGGGCGTCCGCCTGCCGCGGGCCGAAGGCGTAGATCCCCTCCGCCTCGAGGGCATCGACCACACCTGCCTCGAGGGGCGCCTCAGGCCCGATGACGGCCAGCGTGGCCCCCACATCTCTGGCGTAGGCGGTGACCGCCTCCGGATCGGTGGTGTCGAGGGTCTCGACGTCCTCCGCGAGTGCAGCGATACCCGGGTTGCGATTCCCGGCACAGGCATACAGCGTCGAGTCGGCGAGCGCGCGGGCGATGGCGTGCTCCCGCCCGCCGCCACCGACGAGCAGGACGGTCTCGTCCATACGGGGTTGGCGTATCCACGACCGTGTAAAGGTTATTGTTAGAATATTATATAGTGTGCACGGAAGTGCATATTATGGCGTGTGCACGGTAATGAAAATTACATCGTGTGCACGGAAGCGCATATTATTACGTGGACTCGGTAGTGAAAGTTATGGCGTGTGCACGGTCGGACGAACCAACTCGTGTTTCACCGACTCGCCGGGGGTGGGAGAAAGGTAGCGGACCGACAGGGGGAATTAGACAGTGGCACCGAAATGGCCAGCGCCGCAGACCGCTCCACTCGTTTCGGTCGGTTTGAACAACTCGCTCAGGAGTCCCCGGCGGTATCCGCCGTCAACTGGTCGGCGAGCCAGATGGCGGCCGGCCGCTCCTCCGCCTCGACGAACCTGGCGAGCTCCTCGCCGTCGCGCTCGATCACGATCGTGGGGATCAGGGAGACGTCGTACTCCTCGACGCCGGGCCCCTCCTTCTCCCGGTCCACCTCGGTGACGGAGCGGCGATCCTCGTCGATGCCCGCCGCGTCGAGGACGGCTGCGAAGTCCGGCAGCTCCCGGCGCGTGTCGGGGCACCAGTCCGCCCCCCAGATGTGGATGGTTGCATCTTCGGGAAGGTCGGCGAAGGTCCGGATCACCGCCGGATACGAGTCGGGGTCGAAGGCGGGGTTGGGTTCCATCGCGTCCATGATTTGGGCCTTTGGGTTCGCCCCACCTTACCCTCGTCGTTCCTCCGGGCTGGTGTTGGCCCGTTTGGGGGCCACCCTCTCAGCGCTCGCGGTCACATCCTCGTCGAGGATGCGTGGATGTCCTCCAGCCGCCGGCTCCGGCAGCGGCCCCCGCCGACCACACGGCTTTACGTTGGCCTCGACAAGCCGGGATCGATGCAGGAGTCCATCCTGGGGGCCATCGGCTCGCCCCTTGTCCGCCTCGATCACGACGGCCCCGCAACCGTGGCCGCCAAGGTCGAGGCGTTCAATCCGGGTGGCTCGGTGAAGACCAGGCCGGCCCTGGAGATGATCCGGACCGCCGAGCGAACGGGCGAGCTCGATCCGGGGGACGGGCTCGTGGAGGCGACCAGCGGCAATACCGGGATCGGACTCGCGCTTGTCGCCGCAGTCCGGGGGTACGATCTCGCGCTCGTGATGCCCGAGTCCGTCTCGACCGAGCGCCGGCGCCTCATCCGGGCATATGGTGCCGACCTGCACCTCGTAAGCGGCGGGATGTCCGACGCCACCGAGCGAGCCCGGCGGCTCGCGGAGCGGGAGGGGCGCACCCTCGTCTCGCAGTTCGAGAACCCGGCCAACCCGGAGGCTCATCGACGGACGACCGCCCGAGAGATCCTCGAACAGGTCGGTGATCGCCGGATCGATGCCTTCGTCGCCTGTGTCGGGACTGGGGGGACGATCACGGGGACGGCCCGGGGCCTTCTCGAATCCTTCCCCGACCTCAGGATCGTGGGCGTGGAACCAGCGTCCAATCCAGTACTCTCGCAGGGTGAACCCGCCGAAGACGAGTTCCAGGGGATGGGGCCTGATTTCGTCCCGCCGCTGCTGGACGCAGGCGTGCTCGACGATGTCGAGTCCGTCACGCTCGAGGCGGCGGAGGCGGAGTGTCGTCGGCTCGCCCGGGAGGAGGGCTTGCTCGTCGGGCAATCGAGCGGCGCGGCGAGTCTGGCCGCCTCGCGCGTTGGGGCGGACCTCACAACAGAGTCTGGGGATGTTCCGCTCGTGGTGACCATCTTCCCGGACACGGGCGAGCGATACCTCTCTGCCGGGGTCTTTGATAATGACGGGGAGTGAATATCGTGACGGACATTCGTTGTCACCTTTTCTACCCCATCTGGGATTGATTTGTAACCGACATTGTCTGTACTCAGGTGCTGCATAGAGAGCCCACCTAGCCGAATTAGTGGGAGTACACACTAGAATTATTGAACGGTGGTCCCGACGCCTCATATATGAGTAGTGAGGGCGTCGACTCCGAAAGTACGGTGTCGGGGAATCAGGCCAACATTCCCGCTCGCATTCGCCGCGAACTCGACATCGACGATGGCGACACACTGCGCTGGCACATCAATGACGACGGCACGCTCCGGGTCCACGTCGTCCAGCAACGGTCAGGCACGTTCAGTGACTTCGACGGCTACGCAGGTGACACGGAGACGGCGGTCACAGACGACCACGACGCATGGGGCGTCGACACCGAATAGATGCCGCGCGCACTTGTTGACACGACTGTTCTTTTCGCCGCAGCCTACAGGCAGGACAGCGCACACGACGACGCCCCCCATCCTCTCAGGTATCGACACCGCCGATCTCCCAGAAGCGGTGATTCTCGACTATGTGCTCGCGGAGACGCTGAACGGACTGACGACACACGTGGGTCACGACGCCGCTGTCGACTTTCTCGACCGTCTCGAAGAGAACGCACGATTCCACATCGACTCGCTGACCGCAGACGCGTTCGCCACGGCAAAGGCACTCTTCCGGCAGTACGAGCAGCTCTCCTTCGTCGATGCCTGTATTGTCGCGTATATGCAGGCTGAGGGGCTCGGATATCTCTACGCGTTCGACGACGACTTCGACGCCGCATCTGACGTCTACCTCCTCGACACTGCGACGAACCCCTATCACCCGGGGTGAAATCTCTCCGCAAGTGGCCGATACGAGCAATGTATGCAGCACGCAGTATCCCGCTGATGTTCGAGATTTCGTTCCAGATATCGGGAATTGACAGTCCCGGACCGATGTCTTTCACTCTCCATTTGGGGCCCTGGTCCACCTCGATAGAGAGCGTGGACGACCATCGAACGTTGGATAGCCCGTCCAAGCGAACACTGGAGTGAGCGTCGCACTGGGCGCGGGAGAGAGCGGCCGGCCGCGCGTCGAATCCCGAACTCGTTCCTTAGACGCCACCGAACTCGTCCTCAGTCACCCTGACGACGACGGTGTCCTCAACCTCCCGCAGGTCGTACTCGGGGATCCCCTCGTCGCGTCTGGTGACGAACATCGGCTCGACGAGGGCACCGTTCTCCAGCCCATACACCTTTAGATAGCGGTCGGTCTCCTCGGGGACTATCGACCCCGATCGGACCGCCTCGGCGAGGTCCCGTGAGAGCCACTCCTCCTCGCTGATGGAGGGCTCCTGGACCAGCGAGCCGCTCGCCACCCTCGCCAGGTACCAGTCGAGGTCGTTGAGGAGGGAGATCGCCGCTCCCAGACTGATCGTGTCCACCGCGATCGTGTTCTCGAAGGGCTCGGCGAGCTCGTAGGGGGCGAGGGCGGAGCGGGCCGTCTCGTAGGAGAGCAGCTCCGCCCGGATCGTGGACGACCGCTTGCCGAGCAGACAGACCCTGGTCATCCCTCGTCGGTTTGGCCCGCGATCTGGGGCTGCCCTCCGCGGTCGAGGCGGACCACCTCGCGTCGCTCCGCCGCGGTCGCTGCCCACTCGAAGAGGTCGTCGGGCTCGGCTCCCGTGACGGTCTCGAGGCTGGCCCGCGTCGCGGCCTGTTCGGGGGCGATGCGATTGCAGCCCGTGTCCACGATGGCGTCCTCGTAGGTCCCGATCTCCTTCGAAAGCGAGATGATCTCCTGCTTGTCCCGCGAGAGGAGTGGCCGGTGGATCGGCAGCTCGCTCGCCCGGTCGACGACGCCCAGGTTGGTCGTGGTCTGACTCGACTTCTGCCCTATCGCCTCTCCGGTGACGATTCCCACGGCGCCCTCCTCCGCGGCGACGTGCCCTGCGATCCGGTACATGAACCGCCGGAAGGAGAGCATCCGGGTGTCCCCGACGCGCTCGACGAGCCGCTCCAGGTATTCTCCGACGGGGACGACCCGGACGGTCCAGTCCCGGTGCGGGGCGTAGGCCGCGAGGGTCTCGATCGTCGATATCGCTCTGGCGCGGTGGTCCGGTCCGCCGTACTGGCCCAGGTCGAGATAGATCGGGAGGACCGGGGCACCCCGCTTCATCGCGAGGTACGCGGCCACCGGCGAGTCGATCCCCCCGCTGACGAGCGCGACGACGGGGGCTTGCGAGCCGACCGGCAGGCCTCCCGGCCCCTGGACGTCGTCGACGAACACGAACGCTTCGTCCTGGCGGACCTCGACGGAAAGCGTCAAGTCGGGGTCATCCAGGTCCACCGCGGGGTCGAACTCGTCCTGGACGGCGTTCCAGACCGCCTCGCCGCCCACCTCCCCGACGTCCTGGCTCGTGAAGTCGTGCTCTCCGGTCCGTCTTGCGTCGATCGCGAAAGTGCCTTCCGTATAGCGCTCTGCTGCGGTCTCCGCAAGGGCGGTTGATATCGCATCGAGCGAGGGCGGGACGGAGCGCGCGGGGCTCGCGGAGACGACGCCGAAGGTCGCCGCGGCAGCCCGCGCGGCCTCCGGGGCCACTGCAGGATCCTCGACCCGGACGTACAGTCGACCCCAGTCCCGCTCCACCTCGCCGGGAACGTCCCGGTCGTCGAGCACCGCCTGGATGTTGTCCCGGAGCCGTCGCTCCATGGACGTCTGGACCCGGTTCGACTTGATCCCGATGTCGCCGTGGCGCACCAGGACCACGTCCGCTCCAGGCGGTTCCATCGTCCGGACCAACGCGTCCGGTCCCTATACCGGCTTCGCCCGAACGCCGGACTGCTGGGGGCGAAGGCATCGAGCCGATTGTCGTCCCGACTGACCAGGACCTCTCCTAGGACCCCTCCCGGACCCCTCCCGGAGTTCTCCCGGACCCCTCCCGGACCCCTCCCGGGACCTAGAAGGTCGAGAGCTCGCCGGCGATCACGGCGTCCGTCACCTGGTCGACCGATGCCAGACGGTCGTCGACAAGGTCCCGGATGGCCGGCTCGACGTCCCCCAGGGTGTACCCGGATTCCGTAACGACGTGGATATCGGCCACCTGGGGCTGATCGATGGGACTGCCGATCTGGCTGAGAAGGCGGACGCGGAGGTCGCGGATGCCGGTGACCTCTTCGACCACGTCGCCGGCGATGTCCGTCGCGAGGAGATTGTAGATCTTCCCGATGTGGTTCACGGGGTTCTTGCCGCTTGTCGCCTCCATCGACATGGAGCGGTTCGGGGTGATGAGCCCGTTCGCCCGGTTGCCCCGGCCCACCGAACCATCGTCGCCGTGCTCCGCGCTGGTGCCGGTCGTCGTGAGATAGATGGACCCCTCGTCGGGCTGGTCGGCCGTGTTGACGTGGACGCGCACCTCGCGGTCCGTGTACTCGTAGGCGACCTCGTTCACGAACTCCCGGATGGCGTCGACCTCGGCCCGGTAGGCCTCCATGTTCGGGACGAACTGGTCGACGAGGGCGGCCGCGACGGTGAGGTCGATGGTGTTCCCCTCCCGCTTGCCCATGACCTTGATGTCTTCGCCCAGGGCCGGGTGGTCATCGCCGAACTCCCGGTTGAGACGGCGCTCCGTCTCGAGAACGATCCGCTCGGTCTCGGTCAGGGGGGCGTGGCCCACGCCGAAGCTGGTGTCGTTCGCCATCGGGACCGACCGCCCGTCCTCGGAGAAGACCTCCTGGAGGTCGCCCGAGCCCTCCCCGAGCTTCACGTCCACGATCACGTCCGACTCGAGATCGAGGTTCGGGAGGGTCGAATCGAGGAATTCCCGGGCGGATTCGAGGGCGATGGAGTCCACCGGGACCGCCTCACCATCGTATCGCTTCGTCGCCCGCCCGACGAGGAGGATGTAGATGGGCTCGACCACCTCACCGCCCCCGAACGCGGGGGCGGAGTTGCCGGCGACCAGCTGGGTCTCGTCGGTGTTGTAATGGAGGACCTTGCCGAACCGGTCGAGGTACGCCTGGGCCAGGGCGCGGGAGACTGCCTCGGCGATGCCGTCGCAGAGCGAGTCGGGGTGGCCCACCCCCTTTCGCTCGACGATCTCGATCTCCTGGTCCTCGACGGCACCGCGCTCGAGGGCCTGTACGCGGATGTTGCGCTCGCTCATTGCCGGCTCTTGCCCGCGGCCTGTCGTATAACTTGCGAAAACCACCGGCCCCGTCTATATGCACACCATTAATAATATTCCGGGGTCAGGGCCAGGGCCGGGCGCGATGACGCCGTCCTGGGTTGGGGATATGGTGGGGAGGGGCGTGGTCGGGATTGCTGAGAAATTTCCGTGGCTGGGGGTTCCTACCCCTCTTGCCTACTGTTCCTTCTCTCCGGTCCCAACCGCTGTCTCTTCGTCCTCGAGCAGCAATTCGAGGTACGAACGTCGGATCTGTGCCTCGGGATCGAGCCCGAGCGCTCGCAGGATGTCGTACGCTGCCTCCCGGGCCGGCTCGATGGCGTCCTCCCGGGCGGCCGTCTCGACCTCGACGAACTCCCCCAGGCCCTCGACCGTATCCAGCGTGACGGTCAGCTCGTCCACCTCGAATCGCGTTCGCTCCTTCCGGACGGTGGCAGCCCGGGTGAACCCCACCGCCTCGAGTATTTTCGTCGCCGTCTCCGCCGAGCCGACGGCCGTCTCGTGCTCCGCCCGGGTCTTGGACGCCGCCTCGACGAGTGGGCCTTTGTAGGTGATTCGGGTTTCCTCCCCGCCGTCTGGCCCGCGCTCGCGACGGAGTCGGAGTGCCTCGTCCGTCTGCGCGAAGTCCCTGTGGGGCGCGTCGAAGTAGGTGTCGACCTGGGTGACGGTCCCCAGCTCGGTCGCGCCCATGTCGGAGAGCGCCTCGTCGACCTGCGCGTGGTCGGCGCGGACCTTCACCTCCACCTCGAACATGGCCGGGTGGAGGTTTCCGGCGGCGTAAAACCTTGGGCATCCGGCCCGACACCCTGGGCAGCCGGCTCGAGACCGTGGGTAGACGGCTCGAGACCGTGGGAAGCCAGCTCGAGACCGTGGGCAGCCGGCGTGAAATCCGGGGAAGGCGGCGTGAAACCCCGGGAATCCGGCTGGGGGCTGTCCGATAGCTCTGGAGACCGGTCAGGAAACGTGATTCTTAAGGGTGGAACGGGACTCCCTTGGGGTATGACCGACGAACAGCCGGACGTAGAGGAGGACGCACCCGCGGAGGAGGACGCGGAGGAGTCGACGGGCCTCCAGATGGGCGACTTCGTGAAGGTCGAGTACACGGCCAGGACCGTCGATGGCGACGACCTCGTCGACACCACCGACCGCGAGACCGCCGAGGAGGCGGAGGTCGAGACCGAAGGGCGTGACTTCTCCCCCCGGACCATCGTCCTGGGCGAGGGCCACCTCTTCGCCCCCGTCGAGGACGACATGGTCGGCAAGGAGGTCGGCGACTCGGGCAGCGTGGTCGTCCCCGCCCAGCAGGCCTTCGGGGAGTACGACGAGGACGAGGTCCGGACGGTGAGCGCCGAGAAGATCCCCGAGGACGACCGCTACCCGGGGGCCCACGTCGACGTCGACGGCCAGCACGGGCACGTCGAGACCATCATCGGTGGCCGCGCCCGGGTCGACTTCAACCACCCGCTCGCGGGCCAGGACATCGAGTACGAGTACGAGATCGTCGAGACGGTCGATGACCGCCTCGACCGCGCGCAGGGCCTCCTCAAGATGTACTTCGACGTGGACCTCGACATGTGGATCGAGACCGACGAGGTCGAAGAGGAGGTCGAGGTCGAGGTCGAAGGAGAGCCCGAGGAGGAAGCGGCGGAGGTAGACGAGGAGGCGGAGGCCGAGGCTGAGCCAGGGGGTGAGGCGGACGAAGACGAAGGAGAACCCGGCGTCCCCGGCGACGAAGGTGACGACGCCGCACCCGAGACCCGGACCGAGATCCAGACGGTCGAGAAGGAGACCCTCTACATCGAGAGCGATCCCCAGCTCCAGTTCAACCAGCAGTGGATGATGGGAAAGCAGCAGATCCTCGGCGACGTGATCGAGAAGATCGGCGTCGACCGGGTCATCGTCCAGGAGATCATCGAGGGCGGCCCGCAGATGCCGGGCATGGGCGGCCTCGGTGGCCTCGGCGGCGGTGGCGACCTCGGGGACATCGAGGAGTCTCTCGAGGACGCGGACATCGACGCGGACGAGATCGTCGAGGAACTCGGTGGCGAGGAGGGTGAGGATGACCTCGACGTCGACGAGCTGACCGAGGAGTAGGTGCTTTTCTCGGGGCTGTTCCGGCCGCTTGGTACGTATGCTTGGACAGCGACGGTGATTTCCGAACACCCGCTGTCGTAAGTTACAATATTGTTGTAACGTAGACGCCCGAAAGCCCCCGGACGCTCCTAGACCGAGACGATATTGGAACGCAGACGCCCGAAAGCCCCCGGGCGCTCGACTCGGGCGACTCGCTGCGGTCCTCACTCCGCTCCCTTCGGTCGCTCCGCTGCGGTCCTTGCGTCGTCGGCCTTCGCCGAGCGCCCGGCCCCTTTCGTATTCCCACCCAAAGCTTCCCACCACCACTAGTAATGTCGGCCGGTAAGATTCCGACTCCCTGGCGGATCGAAAGGGCGAGGCCGGCTCGGGGAAGGCGGG
>JBDGRH010000227.1:0-11535 GCA_042218225.1 Halodesulfurarchaeum sp.
GTCCGGTTGAGCTCGTGGGTCAGCATCTCGTAGATGTCGAGGCGGGTCTCGGCGGACAGGTCGGCGGGGTTCTCCGAGACGATCTTCAACGGGATGAAGTAGAGCGCATTGCCCGCGTTCAGGGCGATGTCCGTCCCGTACCGTCGATGGATGGCCTCCTCGCCGCGCCGGAGGCTCGCCTCGTCCTCGACGTCGTCGACGATGATGGTCCCCGTGTGCAGGATCTCCGGGATGATGGCGTATGGGAGAAAGGGTTCCGGGTCCTCACCGAGTCCCTCGACCAGGAGCAAAAAGAGCACCGGTCGCCACCGCTTCCCCCCGCGGTCCAGGAGGTCCCAGACCGGCTTGGAAAGGGCGATGTCCAGGGCCGCCGTGTCGTAGGTGAACCTGGGCGGCCCGAAGAGGTCGGTCACGTTCTCGTCGTCCAGATCGCGTGGCAGGAGCCGTTCGATCTCCCGATCGATGGACGGCCGCCACGCCGACAGCGCCTCCCGCATACGTCAGGAGACTCGCCGCCTGCGACCAAAAAACTTCAGTTCTGGACCCGGCGGTTTCACAATGTTTTTCGGCATACATGCTGCATGCTCTCCTATGTCCGTGGAAGACGACCTCCGCGAGCAGTTCACGAACGCCTTCGAGGGGGCAGACTACCCGGTCAACAACCAGATGGATCTCGTCCCCGCGCTCCCAGACGGCCCATCCACCAAGTTCGAGTCGGGCGATTTCAGCATGACGGCGATGGAGCTCGCCTCGAAACTCGGGGACTCCGCCGAATTCCCCTACGAGGACGTGGAGAGCCTGGTGGACGACATCATCACCTCGCTCAAGGACGCCGGCGAGATTTAAGCCGGGAACCGCGGACACCCCTGCGGGGCAGGGAGCAACCGTTCTGAGAGGCAGGTAGCCAATGTTCTACGCGGCAGGGAGCCAATGTTCTGCGAGGCAGGGATCCAATGTTCTACGCGGCAGGGAGCCACCGTTTCGAGCGGCGGCAACCGGCTCGCTGGACAGAGGGCCACCGGGCTATGGGGTTGGGAGACTCCGTCGGGGACGGAGGGTCTCAGACCTCACTGCCTGGCCGTTTCCCGGGCCCCACGCTCATCCACGAGGGGACCGACAGAAACCGGGGTCTGGACGAGCCTGATGGGTGGTCCCCATTCAAGCTCGACGGCGGTCCCCTCCCCCACCTGGCCGACTGCGACGTCGTCGACCACCAGGGACGTGGGGACCTCCTCCCGCATGACCTGAAGGGCGAGTGGCAGCGAGAGGACCCATTGCGATTGATCGATCCTGAATGGCCCGATCGGGACCACACTCACAGCCTCCACTCCCGACTCGAGTATCGGACCCTCTGCTGCCGTCCCGTACCCTGGTGTGCCAGCGGGGGAGGCGACCACGACACCGTCTGCGCGAACCCGGTCGACGGTCGACCGGGCACCGTCGCGCGTCAGTGAGACCTGGTACTCGGAGATCTTCGCCGGCTCGGTCGTCACCAGCATGACGTCCATCAGCGCGCGATACGTGTCTCCGGGTGTGGTAACGGCGAGCGTCGGCACCTTCTGCACGTCGGAGGAGCCATCATTGATTGCATTGATCGCAGCCTCGAGCTCCTCCCGGGGTGCAGAAGCCAAACCGCCGTTGGTCCCCACCGGAAGGATCGGCGTTTCGACGCCCGTTCGAGTGAGAGCGAGGAGAGTCGCCTCGTCCAGGGCAACCACCACCTCGACACCGTCGGCCTCCGTCAGCTGGATCGGGGCAATCTGGATGTCTGACTCGCGGAGCCCAGCGGTGACCTCCGATGCGGCCGTCTCCGCATCCTCGCCCACGAACCCGATCACGGCGACCACCCGCCGGCCACAGCCCGTCGAGCCATCGTCCGGACCCTCGCGCCCGACCGCAAAAAGACTGTGGCCTCGAGGTTGCGTCTGGGGGACAGTGTAGATGGTTGGTTCGGGAATTCGAAAGGTAGTCCATTTGAGTATTTCTGCTGGATGCCGTGTCGGATTGTCCGTACCCGCTATCCGCTGTCGTGCTGAAAAATCAGCCCGAGATGAAACAGACATCGTCGCCATGGAGAGAACACCATTGGCTCGTCGCAGTAACCGATGTCGAGAAAACAGCCACGAGTTGAACGCTCTCGGCCGTTCGAACGGCCAGGGCGTCGGCATCGTCACCGGCCAATTTTCAAATGGGGGAAGACCTACTCGGGCGGGAATATGAAAGGGGCCGGGGGCGTGGGGCCGGCCGGAGAGGTCCCCCGTTACCGAAGGCCGGCGGAGCCGCCCATACCTCGACGAACCCCGGCGACGATAGAACCGGAACGAGCGGCGAAGCCGCGAAGCGGAGCGCAGCGAGCGGGCGGCAACGGTGCGACGACGTGGAGACGATCGAAGGGAGTCTCCGAACGGTCGAGCGGTGAACAAAGTGAGCCGCGAGACAGGAGCGACCCGCGAGCCTCGGGAGTCGAGCGCCCGGGGGCTTCCGGGGGTATGCTCTCGAGGCGTGTGGTATGTTCGAGTGGTGTTTCGGGTATCCACGATCCAACGACATTGTATACTGTGGGACCCCGTTGTGCGAAGAGGTGGATCGCCCGGGATTATCGTCGTGACATGGTCCTGAAGGGCTCCGGTTTACGTGGCTGTCTCGCATACCCCACCGAACACCCTGTCATTCTCGTATACCCAATCTAACACCCTGTCAGTCTCTCATACCCCACCTAACACCACAAAATCCCCTTGAACTGGACAGCATGAAACAACAAACCTGAGCAGTCTCCCACGCTTCAATACGGCCAGTCGCCGGTCACCTTCATCCCCTCGGCAGTCCCCTCGTCCTCCAGTGCCTCAGCAATCACCTCGGGGCTCACGTGCTCGACCTCGAACGCAGCGTCGGCAAGGTCCACGACCAGGTCGGTGAGGAGGATGGCCTGCTCGGTGAAGGTCCGATGCTCGAGCTTGTCGAGCGTGTCCGCAAAGGTATGTCCCCACCCTCGACCCTCCTCGGCGGTGTGACTCATCACGTGATAGCCCGGAACCCCCGACTGCACGTATGGCCAGTGATCGGAGTGGGGACCCTGCTCCGGCGTGACGTAGATCGGGTGGTCGTATCTCTCGGTGACGTTCCGGGCCGCCGCCTCGAGTGCGTCGAAACCGTGCGTGTGGAAGGCGATGGTCCGGGCCCGGACCACGCCATCGAAGTTCACGACGGTCTTTACGTCCTCGTGGTTCCGCCGGTCCGCGTCGAACGACGAGCCGAGCAGCCCGACCTCCTCCGCGCCGAAGACGATGAAGTGAACCGCCGTGTCAAGCTCCTCCTCTCGGCGTTCGAGCGCCTTCGCCACCTCCACCACCATCGCCGTCCCCGCCCCGTTGTCCATCGCCCCTTCGGCGATGTCGTGGGCGTCGACGTGCGCGGTCACGAGGACCTCCCGCTCGGTATCGGGGCCGAGTCTCGCGTGGACGTTCTGGCTGGTGGCCTCGCCAGTTGAAACCGAAACGTCGAGGGTCACCGTCTGCCCCTCCTCACGCCGGGCCAACCGGGAGCCGACCTCCTTCGAGACGCCGACGGTGGGGATGTCCCCCAATGGCCCGTCGGCTCCACCGACACTGCCAGTCGGGGGGAGACACCCCTCGACGTGATTCCGGTAGATGAACCCGTCTGCCCCGGCCTCGACGGCGTAGTAGTACTTCTCCCGGCGGTGGATGTACCGGTCGTACCAGTCCGGGACGTCCGAGGAGGCCATGACGATCGCGCCGTCGAGATCCGCGTTCTCGAAGTCACTCGGGAGGCCGTACCCGACGTCGACCAGCTCGCCGGAGACTGTTCCGCCGGGACTCCGGGGGAGAGCGATCGCCTCCTCCGGGCCCGCGTCGGTCTCGATCGTCGCGGACTCCCGTTCCCATCCCTGTATCTCGAACTCCTCGAGCCGGGCGTCCCGGGCGTATCGATCCAGTGCGTCCCTGGTTTCCTCGGCGGCACGGCGCTCTCCCGGCGTGCCGGCCATCCGGTCCCCGATGTCGACCAAGGTCTCTAAGTGCTCCCACCCCGCCCTGCTCGTGAAGACGTCGCCGATCCACGCTGCCATGTCCGGGACTGTCGCGGGGGAGGCCCTAACCCTTTGGTTCCCGGAATCAGCCCTCGCCATCCGCCCAGGGTTCACCGGATGCCAAGTCCACCGTCCCGTCCACCCGCGAGGAGGGACAGATGTCTTCGAGCACACAGTCCTCACAGTCCGGGTTCCGTGCGGTGCACACGCCACGACCGTGCGCGATGAGCCAGTGGGTATAGGACCGCCACTGGTCCTGGGGAACCACGTCCATCAATTCCCGCTCGATGGCGTCCCGTCGCTCCGCCTCGGTGATCCCGAGCCGGCGGGACAGTCGCATCACGTGGGTGTCCACGACGACCCCCTCGTCCACGTCGTGTCCGTGCTGGAGGACCACGTTCGCCGTCTTCCGGCCCACACCCGGCAGCTCGAGCAGCTCCTCCATCGTATCCGGGACCGCACCGTCATGCTCCTCTCGCAGGGTTTCGCCCACCCCTTTCAAGTACTCTGCCTTGCTGTTCGGATAGGTGATCGAGGAGATGGCCTCGGCCAGCTCGTCGACGTCCGCGTCGGCGTAGTCCGCGGCCGTCCGGTAGTCGTCGAAGAGCTCGTCCGTGACCGCATTCACCCGCTCGTCCGGACATTGGGCGGAGAGGATCACGGCGACGAGGAGCTGGAGCCGGTCCGCGAACTCGAGGGAGATCGTGGCGTCTGGATACGTCTCCGAGAGTCGCTCGATGACCTCCTGCGCCTGCTCCGCTGGCGTCGACCGCGGCTCGCCCATATGCCACCCTGGGACGGGGCTGATTTCAGCCATTCGGAAGCGGGGATGGTGGAGGCTGGTCCGGACTCGAATCCCATGCCTGCCACCCATCGTCCGGATTCCCAGGTATCGCAGGGAATCGCGAACCATTAATTGGCCGCCACCGGATGTACCGCCATGAACCTCCGAGGGTTCCTGCGGGAGCGCGGGGACACACTCGACGTGCCCCGGTCGGTGGATCCGCGGTTCGAGCTCCCCGCGGTGGTCGTCCAGGACGAGTCCCGACCGATTCGGTTCGGATCGGTCGAGGGGTATCCCGACGTGACGGCGGTCGCGAACCTCCTCTCCACGAGGGAGCTCGTGGGTTCGGCGCTGGGCGTCGAGGCATCCCAGATCATCGACCGGATGCGCGCGGCTATGGACCGTCCCGAGTCACTTTCAGACCCGGTCGAGCCCACGTTCGATCACGTCGAGAGGAACCCGACCATCGACGAGCACGTCCCGGTCCCGGTCTTCTACGAGGAGCACGAGCGCCGGTACTTCGCCTCGAGCATCGTCATCGCGCGAGATCCCGAGACGGGCGTCCACAACCTGTCCTTCCACCGGCTGCAGTACGACGGCGGGAACGAGCTGGTGATGCGTCTCGTCGAGCGCCATCTCCACGATATCTACTCGCGCACTGACGGGCCCCTCGACGTCGCCGTGGTCATGGGGGTTCACCCCGCCGTCGAGCTCGCAGCGGCCACCTCCATCTCGCCGGACGCGAGCGAGCTGGAGCTGGCGAACGCCCTCATGGATGGGGACCTCCGGGTGACCGAGGTCGATGGGATCACGGTGCCGGCGGACGCGGAGGTCGTATGGAAAGCTCGGATCCTCGAGGAGACACGCGAGGAGGGCCCCTTCGTGGATCTCTCGCGGACGTGGGACGTCGTCCGGGAGCAGCCCGTCATGGAGGTCACGGATCTATACCTCCGGGAGGACCCACTCGTGCGCGTGATCGTTCCCGCCCGCTCGGAGCACGCCCACCTCATGGGTGTCCCACAGGAGCCCCGGATCTTCCGCATCGTGGCGAACACGGTCCCGACCGTCAGAAACGTCGTCCTCACACCGGGCGGATGCTCGTGGCTTCACGGCGTCGTCCAGCTCGAGAAGCGCTCGGCGGGGGACCCGAAGAACGCCGGACTGGCCGCGCTCGCGGGCCATCCGTCCATGAAGAAGGTGACGGTGGTGGACACGGATATCGACCCGGCGG
This sequence comes from Halodesulfurarchaeum sp., assembly GCA_042218225.1. Lineage (GTDB taxonomy): Archaea > Halobacteriota > Halobacteria > Halobacteriales > Halobacteriaceae > Halodesulfurarchaeum. The sequence goes on from JBDGRH010000227.1 coordinate 6,061, forward strand.
ACCCGGACGCGGTGGAGTGGGCGACCGCGACCCGGATGCAGCCCGACCGGGATATCGAGACCATCGAGGGCGCCAAGGGTTCCTCGCTGGACCCCTCCCAGGATCTCGAGCGGGGCGTGCTCACGAAGTGGCTGGTGGACGCGACGATCCCCCACGACAGGGACCCATCGGATTTCAGGGAGGTGACGGTGCCCGGAGCGGACGACCTCGATCTCGAGACGTACCTCGACGCCGATGCACCTGATCGAGGGCGAGGAGGGGATCGCTGACGCATGGCGCTCGATCTGACCCCGGAGGAGGACGACCTGCTGAACCACGATTCCCCCGCGGTCAGGAAGTCCATGGAGCTGCTCGTGCGGCTGGGCGACATCTACGGCGCCGACGAGATGGTCGAGATCGAATCCGCGCAGGCCTCTGGGATCTCCTATAAGTCGATCGGCGATCCCGGCGTCGAGTTCCTCGAGGGATTCGCCGAGGAGGGCGCGACGGTCCGCGTCCCGACCTTCGCCAATCCGGCCGGGATGGACCTCGAGCGGTGGCGAGAGATGGGCATCGACGACGCGTTCGCCCGGCAGCAGCGCCGCATCCAGGCCGCGCTGGAGGAGATGGGCGTGGTCGTCTCGTTCACGTGCACGCCGTATCTGGCGGGGAACCTCCCTCGACGCGACGAGCACATCGCGTGGGCGGAGTCCTCGGCCGTTTCGTTCGCGAACTCCGTCATCGGGGCCCGGACGAACCGGGAGGGAGGCCCGTCCGCGCTGGCCGCCGCGATCACCGGACGCACCCCGAAGTACGGGCTGCATCTGTCTGAGAACCGCACTGCAACCCATCGCGTTGACGTCGACGCCTCGCTCGAGACCCAGGCCGATTTCGCTGCGCTGGGCTCCTGGACCGGGCGCGTCGTCGAGGACGGGAAGCCCTACTTCGCGGGGATCGACCGCGCCGGAACGGACGAGCTGAAATCGCTGGGGGCGGCCATGGCCGCCACAGGTGCTGTCGCGCTGTATTTCGTGGGCGGGGTGACGACCGACGAGGTGCCGCCCGACGCGGTGGAGCCCCTCTCGTTCACGGAGGCTGACCTCGAGGCGGAGTACGACGAGCTCACGGATACCGAGGAGACCGACCTCGTCGTATTCGGCTGTCCCCACACCTCGGTCGAGGAGATCGAGGAGATCGCCGACCGGGTCGAGGGCGAGACCCTCGACCGGGACCTCTGGGTGTGCACGAGTCGCTCGGTGAAGACCTGGGCCGACCGGATGGGGTACACGGAGACGATCGAGGACGCGGGCGGGATGGTCCTCAGTGACACCTGCAACGTCGTCGCCCCCATCGAGGAACTGGGATACGAGTCGACGGCCACTGACTCGGCGAAGGCGGCCACCTACCTGCCGGGATTCGGGAAGCAGGGGGTTCACTTCGACGACAAGCTGGCCATCCTGGAGGAGAGTCTAGAATGACTCGAGTGCGTTCGATCGAGGATGGATCACTGACGGAAACCTTTCGGGTGGAACCATGACGGAGGTCGTTAACGGCCGGACGATCGCTGAGGGTCGTGCCGAGGGCCCCGTCCTCGTCTCGCCGGACCCGGTGAGCTTCTACGGCGCCGTCGACATCGAGACGGGCGAATTCATCGAGGAGGACCACCCCCTGGAGGGGACGAACATCGCCGGGAGGGTTCTGGTCTTCCCGAAGGGGAAGGGCTCGACTGTGGGATCGTACGTCCTGTACGGACTCGCCCAGGAGGGGACGGCCCCCGCCGCGATGATCATCCAGGAGGCCGAGACGATCGTGGCGACGGGCGCCATCCTTGGTGAGATCCCCTGTGTCGATGGGATCGCAGAGGTGACGAGCGCGTTTCAGGATGGCGACCGGGTCCGGGTGGATGCGACGGCGGGGACCATCGAGCGTCTCGAGGAGGGTGAATGATGTCGGGAGAGCGCATCGTCCTGGGCATCTCCGGCGCCTCCGGCATCCCTATCGCCGTACGAACGGCATCCGCGCTCTCCGCGCACTTCGACGTCCACACGGTCGTGACAGATGCCGCCCGGACGGTGATGGGCAAAGAGACGGGGGATCGCGAGGCAACGCTTCACCGCCTGGAGTCCGTCTCGACTCATGTATACGGGGAGTCCGAGCTGGGTGCCCCCATCGCCTCGGGGTCGGTGCCGACGGCCGGGATGGCGGTCGTTCCCGCATCCATGAACACGATCGCGGACATGGCCACCGGACGGTCGGGCAATCTCCTCACGCGGGCGGCCGACGTCACACTCAAGGAGGACCGACAGCTCGTCGTCGTCCCCCGGGAGACGCCTCTCGGCGAGATCCATCTCGAGAACCTCCTCGAGCTCCGGCGGCGGGGCGTCGCGGTGGTCCCGCCCGTCCTGGGCTTCTACTTCGAACCCGAGAACGTCGAGGACCTGATCGACCACGTCGTTGGCAAGGTCCTGGAGCGCTTCGACGTGGACCACGATCGATACCGTTCCTGGGAGGGGTGATTGGCTGGGGGGATTCGACCCCCCTGGGCGCCCCCTGACTTTGGCCGACCGACCATCCGGATGTCCGACCATGGCCGGCCCCTTCCGGATGTCCGACCCTGGCCGAACACCTCTCCCTTGCGCCACGTTTATACCCGGGACGCGCCCCGCGTGGTGTATGAAGGCCACCGCCCGGGCACACCCCATCCAGGGACTGGTGAAATACCACGGCCTCCGGGACGCGGACCGCAGACTCCCGTATCACGACAGTATCAGCGTCTGCACCGCCCCGAGCCACACCATCACCACGGTCTCCTTCGATCCAGGGCTGGACGGAGACCACTTCCTCGTTGACGGCGACCCACTCGATGGTGAAGGGGCAGCCAGGGTCTCCCGGATGCTCGATGCCGTCAGGGCGCGGGCCGGTGACGAACTCGCGTCCGTTCCGGTTCGGCTGGAGAGCGAGAACAGCTTTCCGACGAACGTCGGTCTCGGATCGTCATCGTCGGGATTTGCGGCCGCCGCAATGGCTGCCGTGGAGGCGGCCGGCCTCGACCTCTCTCGCCCGGAGATCTCGACGATCGCCCGGGTGGGGTCCGCCTCCGCCGCGAGGTCGGTGACGGGGGGTGTCTCGGATCTCAGGGCGGGCATGAACGACGCGGACTGCCGGTCGCGCCGGCTGGAGACCCCCGTCGAGGACGACCTGCGGATCGTCGTGGGGTTGGTCCCGTCCTACAAGGAGACCAGCTGGGCACACGAGGAGGCGGCGGAGAGCCACATGTTCGATGCACGGTTGGCCCACGTCCACGCGCAGCTGGCGGATATGCGAGACGCCCTCAGAGACGGGGACTTCGAGCGAATCTTCGAGATCGCCGAGCGGGACACGCTGAGCCTGGCGGCCACCACCATGACGGGACCCGGGGCCTGGGTGTATTGGCAGCCGAAGACGCTGGCCATCTTCGAGGCCGTCAGAGACCTCCGGGAAGCGGGTGTCCCCGCGTACTTTTCGACCGATACCGGGGCGACGGTGTACGTGAATACGAAGGAATCCCACGTGAACCGTGTCGAGGAGGCGATCGCCGAGACGGGCGTCGAGACGCGAGTCTGGGAGGTAGGTGGCCCGGCGATGGTCCTGTCCGGCGACGAAGCCCTATTTTAGAAGACCCTCGAACGCCCCTTGAGGGGAAGAATGTTCGTGGCGAAGAAACCCCGAACGCCCCAGGGCGGTCGGATCGGGCGCGGTTCACGGGTCGCCTAATCTCTCAGGGATTGCTCACGCTGCGCGGCTGGCTTCGCTCACCGCGCAGCCCGTCGGAGCCACCCTCGCTTCGCTCGGGTGCCTCCTCCTTCGCAAAACGCCCGAATCGTCGACGGGTGTACCACCGGCGTTCCGTCGTCCCGCGCTCGAACCGTGTGCTCAAACAACGCAACGGCGACCGATTCCGGGCATGACCCTGGAATGGCCAAGTCCGCGAACGCGATATCGAAGCCGCGGTAACCAGATCGACTCCGGTGTCGGGGTCTCACACTGGAATATTCGAACGGTCCAACCCGACCGTATTGTCGAAAACGGCCGCCAGGGCCAGCGATACCGAGCGAACGGTTCCGATACACCCCCGAGAGAGCCCCGTGCAACCCCTGTGTCGGACTTCAGGGACCCAGGTAACCCCAGGCCTGGAGCTTGTCCCCGTCCTCCTCGATCCAGCGCTCGCCGATATCGTCGCGGAAGTACATATTGGGAATGATGACATCCGCGAGTCGCCCGTAGACCTCCTCCTGGGCCTCCCGCATCGTCTCGCCCTTCCCCGTGGCGATGAGGACGATCCCGGACTCGCCCGCGACGCGCCACTGGCCGTCGACGAGCTTGGTGTCCTCGATGTGGAAGCCCTCGCGGTCGTCGGTGTCGAAGACGATGGCCGCGTTCCGCGAGCTCTCGTCGAAGGTCTTCTCGTCGTCGAACGGGAACGGCGGGAGGTTGACACGGACGGCGATCTGATAGCCACGGTGGACCGAGAGCTCGAAGTCCTCCCCGTGTGCCAGGCGATAGAAGAACTCCCCCGTCGGGGTGTTCATGCCCTCCTCCTGGAGAACGATGGTCGGGTACCCGAAGCGCGGCGTGAACTCGAGCGGGTAGATGCCGCTCGCGTTCACGATGCAGTTGATGTCGATACTCCCCACGTAGCCCTCCGCCGCGAGCCAGTCCTCGAGCTCTCCCAGGGTCCGGTTGAAGATGCGATTCCGCCGGGTCCAGAACATCGACGTTCCCATCTCGCCGGTCGAGGGGCCGATATTCCCCGGGAAGAGCTTCTTGTGTTCGAAGTTGATGTTGATCGGCTCGATGAACCGCTCGCCATTGAAGAAGCCACAGACGGCGATCTCCACCCCGCTCACGCGGCGCTGGAGCTGAAAGCCCTTCATCCGATGTCCCCAGGCCTTCTTGTAGGCCCGGAGGACGTCCACGACGTCGCTCCCGTCGTCCTCCCGGCCGACGTAGAGGAGCCGCTTCACGTTCTGTACCTCACCCAGCGGTTTGATGACGTACGGCCCCGGGTTGTCCGTCACGAACTGGATCCCCTCGTCGAAGTCCCTGAAGACGCGGTGGGGGAGGACCTCCACGCCGTGCTCCTCGAGGACGTCCATCGCGTACCCCCTGTCGTCCTCGAGCCGATCCGTGTTGGGTGTCCCACCCACGACGGCGTGGCCCTCATCGCGGAGCTCCTGGGCGAGGGCCCCGGTTCCGATCTCGTTGCCCACCCAGATATCGTCGAAGATGATGACGTCCGCCCAGTCCACCTCGGCCCGCCAGTCATCCACCTTTCCGACGAACCCGTCGCCGATCTCCCGATCGCTTTCCGCCTCGATGTAGTATCTGACCTCGTGGCCCTCCTTCGTGACCTGCCAGGCGATATCGGCGATGAGCGCCGCGTCCAGGGAGAGGAACAGGAAGTTCTTCGACTCCATGAAGCGACGCTACGGGGGGAGACCTGATATACTATCGTAC
>JBDGRH010000052.1:0-11460 GCA_042218225.1 Halodesulfurarchaeum sp.
CGAGGTCATCGCCGGCGAGCACGACGACCAGTTCCCCGTCGACGTCTTCCAGACGGGATCGGGGACCTCGACGAACATGAATGCCAACGAGGTCATCTCGAACCGGGCGACGGAGATCTACGGCGGGGAGATCGGCACCCGCGAGATCCACCCGAACGACCACGTCAACTTCGGGCAATCCTCGAACGACGTCATCCCGACGGCGATGCACGTCGCGGCGCTCGAAGCGGTCGTCAAGGACGTCGAGCCGGCGCTCGAGACGCTCCGGGACGCTCTCGCCGAGAAGGAGGAAGCCTTCGACGACGTGGTGAAGACCGGTCGCACCCACCTCCAGGACGCCACTCCGATCCGCCTCGGGCAGGAGTTCAGCGGCTATCGGGCCCAGATCGAGAAGGGACTCGCCCGCATCGAGCATTCGAAGGCCCACCTGCGAGAGCTCGCCCTCGGCGGGACCGCGGTCGGGACGGGACTCAACACGCATCCCGAGTTCCCCGAGCTCGCGGCCGAGTACATAAGCGAGGAGACCGAGGTCCAGTTCCGCGAGGCGGACAATCACTTCGAGGCACAGGCGGCTCACGATGCGATGAGTGAAGCCCACGGGGCCCTCCGAACCGTCGCCGGCTCGCTCAACAAGATCGCGAACGACCTCCGGCTTCTCGCGTCCGGACCGAGGAACGGGCTCAACGAGATCGAGCAGCCGGAGAACCAGCCGGGCTCCTCCATCATGCCGGGGAAGATCAACCCGGTGGTCGCCGAGGCGGTGAACCAGGTCCACAAGCAGGTCGTCGGGAACGACGCGGCCGTCTCCGCCGGGGCGGCGGAGGGACAGATCGACCTCAACCTGTACAAACCCATCCTCGCCGACAACTTCCTCCAGTCCGCCCGGCTCATCGCCAACGGGAGCGAGGTGTTCGCCGAGAAGTTCGTCGCCAAACTCGAGGCGGACCGGGAGGCCTGTGCGGACCAGGTCGAGCAGAGCATGGCGCTCGCCACGGCCCTCAACCCGAAGATCGGATACGACAAGGCCTCAGAGGTGGCCAAGACGGCGCTCAAGGAGGGCAAGACCATCCGCGAGGTGGTCATCGAGAAGGGCTATCTCACCGAGGAGGAGGCCGAAGAGGTGATCGATCCCGCGGCGATGACCGAGCGCGGGATCCTGACTGGCGACTGAGTACGAGACACGGAACCCGACCGTCGCCCAATCCGGGGACGACATCCCTCCTGACTTGCCGGGCCCGATGTCATCCGACAGTTCTCCGGCATCGGACCAGTATTTGACGTACAGAATATTTGGAGCCTGGGGACCGATAGAACGCAGAGACAGCCGTTCGATGATATGCTGAGCCAGCGGACAGATGCATGACTGGGGCAGGGGCTCGATGACACGTCGCGGAAGCGGTCCGATGGACCACAGGGCAGCAGTTCGATGGATCCATCGGGAGCAGGACCGCGATTCCAGTATCCATCCCCCGGCTTCAAGGGGGTGCCACCCGCGAAGGACCACATGGAAGGCCTGAATCCCCGCGTGCAGGTCGTCTGGGGGATCCTCGTCCTCGTCCTGGCCATCGTGCTCGGGGCTATCGCGGCAGGGATCCTGCATTTCGCCCTCCGGTGGCCACCGGTCTACGGCATCGCGGTCGGTGGCGTGGTCGTGGTCCTCGGTGCGATACATACGGTGCTCCGGTACCGTATCTGGGCGTTCGAGGTCCAGGCAGACGCACTCTTCCTCGAGCGAGGCGTCCTGACCCGCGTCCGGACGGTCGTCCCCTACGTGCGGATCCAGCACGTGGACACCCAGCGCAGCCCCCTCGAGCGGATCGTCGGGCTCAGCAGCGTCGTCGTGTACACCGCCGGATCGCGTGGTGCAGACGTGACCATCCCCGGGTTGCTCCCCGAGCGGGCCACGGAGCTCCAGCAACGGCTCCGCGGGCTCGTGGGCGAGCGGGACACGGACGACGCGGTATGAAACTGCATCCCTTCACCATCCCGATCCGCGGTGGGAACCGGGCACTCGGGCTGGGTGTCGTCGGGTTCGTCCTCGGGAGCGTGGGCGGTTCGGCGCTCGCGGCCAGAGGGATCATCCCGGTCGGTGGTCCATACGTCGCCATCCCGCTCGCCGCCCTCTTCGGGCTCGTGGCGCTGGGATACGAGGTGGCCTACCACCGGCGGTTCAGATACGAGCTCACCGGGGACACGCTCGATATCGAATCGGGGGTGCTCTCCCGCCGGGAGCGGGAGATCCCGCTGCGTCGCATCCAGAACGTGGACGTGACCAGGAGTCTCGTCCCCAGACTCCTCGGTATCGCGGCCGTGAACATCGAGACGGCTGGCGGCGGGTCCACCGAGGCCCAGCTCAAGTTCGTCACCCTCGCAGAGGCGAGACGGCTCCAGGAGGAGATCCAGCGACGGAAGCGAGGAGCGAGCGAGCAAGCGACCGAAGGGGCGGAGACCCCCGAACCCACCCGTGACCTCCTGTTCGAGCTCGACGATCGCGATCTCATCCTCTACAGCGTGCTCTCCTTCGACCCCCGGATCCTCTCCGTCCTCTTCCTGGTCGTGCCGACGGGGCTCCCCGCGATCACGTCGGACCTGGGTGAGCTCGGCACCTCACTGCTCCTCGCATTCGGGATCTTCGGGGCGCTGCTCGCGGCAGCGGGGATCTGGGCAATGAGCGCGTTCACCAGGTTCGTGCAGTTCTACGGGTTCCGACTCCACCGTGTCGAGGACGAGCTCCGGTACGAGCGTGGGCTCATCCAGCGGTACGACGGGAGTATCCCCCTCGAGAAGGTCCAGACCCTGACCGTCGAGGAGAACGCCCTCATGCGGCACTTCGGGTTCGCCTCCCTCTCCGTCGAGACCGCCGGGTACGCGCCTGGCTCGATGCCCTCACGTGGCTCGGAGGCGGCCATCCCCCTCGCGAAACGGGAGACGCTGATCGAGCTGGCGGGGACGATCGAGCCCTTCGAGATGCCCCAGTTCGAGCGACCCCCGGCCATCGCCCGTCGGCGGTACGTGATGCGGTATGGCCTCCTTGTGACCGCTATCGTGGCGGTCGCCTACGGGGTATCCGTCTTCGTGATGCCCTATCCCTGGTTCGTCCTGGTGGGGCTGTACCTGCTGATCCCGCTGGCCGCCCAGAAGAAGTGGGCCCATCGTGGCTGGGCGCTCGGCGAGGGCTATGCCTTTACCAGGAACGGATTCTGGCGCAGACGGATCCACGTCGTCCCCGACTTCCGGGTGCAAACGGTGATCGAATCCCGGACCGTCTTCCAGCGGCGGTGGGGCCTGGGCACGCTGACCATCGATACCGCGAGTTCGCGAAGTCTGGTCACGTCAGATGCTGCGGCGGTGGACGTCGAGGGCGAGACGGCGGTCTCGCTCCGGGACACCGTCGCCGACCGCCTCCAGGACGCACTGCGTGGGCCGACGGGTCGGTCCCAGGCACCCGCAGACTGAACGATTTTTACCCCTTCCCCTCCCAGCACCCCTCAATGGCCGACTTCGACTACGAGGCGCTCGGGCTCATCGCGGGGCTGGAGATCCACCAGCAACTCGACACCGAGACGAAGCTCTTCTGCGAGTGTCCCACCCGCCTCCGCGACCCCCAGGACGCGACGAGGACGGTGACACGGTACCTCCATCCGACGCCGAGCGAGCTCGGGGAGATCGACGAGGCCGCTCTCGAGGAGAGCAGGGTCGAGCGGGAGTTCGAGTACCTCGCGTACGAGACGACCTGCCTGGTCGAGGAAGATGACGAACCCCCGCACCGCCTCGACGAGGAGGCCCTGGAGACGAGTCTAGAGATCGCCCAGCTCCTGGACATGACGGTCGTCGACCAGGCACAGGTGATGCGGAAGGTGGTCATCGACGGGTCGAACACCTCCGGGTTCCAGCGGACCACCCTCATCGCAACGGGGGGCGAGATAGAGACGGAGGCGGGCCCGGTCGGCATCGACGATCTGATGCTCGAGGAGGAGAGCGCACAGCGGGTCGAGGAGACTGATGCCGGGGTCAGGTACAGTCTCGACCGGCTGGGGATCCCGCTCGTCGAGATCGGCACCGAACCGGACATCCGGACCCCCGAACAGGCGCGGGCGGCCGCCGAGCGGATCGGGATGCTCCTTCGGTCCACCGGCAAGGTGAAGCGGGGGCTAGGGACCATCCGCCAGGACGTCAACGTCTCGATCGAGGATGGAGCCCGGGTCGAGATGAAGGGCATCCAGCAGCTCGAGGACATCGACGACCTCGTCAGACTGGAGGTGGCTCGGCAGGTCCGCCTCCTCGACATCGCCGAAACCCTCCGGGAGCGCGATGCCAGCGTCGGGGAGCCGGTCGATGTGAGCACCGTATTTGAAGGAACGGAGAGCAGCGTCATCGGGGGAGTGCTCGATGACGGGGGCGAGGTTCGAGCCGTCCCCCTCAGGGGATTCGACGGCCTGGTCGGCGAGGAGCTCCAGCCCGACCGACGGCTGGGAACCGAGCTGTCGGACCACGCGAAACGCCACGGTGCCGGCGGGATCTTCCACACGGACGAGCTTCCAGCATTTGGGATCACCGATGCGGAGGTGACCGCCCTCAGGGAGGCGGTCGACGCGGACGACACCGATGCGGTGGCCATCATCGCGGCCCAACCCGAGGTTGCCATGCAGGCCAGCGAGGCAGTCGCCGATCGCGCCGCCGCCGCGATCGAGGGTGTCCCGGAAGAGACGAGAGGCGCCAACGAGGACGGGACCTCCCGGTACCTCCGACCGCTCCCGGGAGCAGCCAGGATGTATCCGGAGACGGACGTCCCGCCCGTCGAACTCGACCCGGCCGACGTCCCCGAGCCGGAGCTCCTCACCGAGAAGGCCGCGCGGTATCAGCGTGAGTTCGACCTCGACGCGGGGCTGGCCGAGCAGGTCGCCTTCGGACAGCGGTGGAACCTCTTTGAATCCGCCGTCGAGATGGGGGTGGACCCGACGCTCGCCGCCCAGACCCTGGAATCGACGGTCACCGAGCTCCGACGGGACGACGTGCCGGTGGAGGCGCTCCAACCGTCTCACTTCCGGGAGACATTCGAGCTCGTGGTCTCGGGGGACCTCGCGCGGGAGGGGATCCCCGAACTCCTGACGAAGCTTGCCAGAGAACCAGCGTTGACCGCCGAGGAGGCCGCCGAGGCGGCCGGCCTGGGGTCGGCCGCCGAGGACGAGGTCCGGGAGGTCGTCCGGGAGGTCGTCGAGCGGAACGCCGCGCAGGTGGAGGATGAGGGCATGGGGGCGTTCTCGGCCCTCATGGGTGAGTGCATGGGGGCGCTCCGGGGGAAGGCGGATGGTGATCTGGTGAGCGACGTGCTCCGCGAGGAGATCCAACGTCGGGCCTGACGGGCGCTCGAGACGACGTTACTCGGGATCCCCGGCCAGTTCGTCGATCAGTGTCTCCAAACTGTAGCTCTGGAGGACGCGCTGGCCGTCCCTGAGCGGTCGGATCACGAACGTGGAGTTGGTCCGGTCGACCTCCTCGATCGCCTCGAACTCCCGGATCAGGCGCTCGACGCGGTCGCTGTCGGTCAACCTGGCGATGACGATGAAGTCCGTCTCCCCCATGGTGAAGTACGCCTGGGTGACTCCCTCGATGTCGAGGAGCTTCTCGGCGACCTCGTCGTACGAGTCGCGGTAGGTGGCGAGGATCTCCACGATGACCGTCACTCCCAGTCCCAGCGCCTCCAGATCGAGATCGTAGAGGTCGTTCTCGATGACACCCCGCTCGCGGAGGTTGTTGAGTCGATAGTGGATGGTCGACACCGGGATCTCGGTCTCCTCGTGCAACCGCTCGGGGCTGGCCGTTCCAAGATCCGAGATCGCCTTGAGGATTGTGACGTCGCGCTCGTCCATGGTCGATTGGCGGCCCTTCGACCCTCGAGGTCTTAATCACCGGTCCCGACCGACGGGTCAAGAGTGGGTCACACCACGGCCGCGAGAGCCGGATGTGTCGGTGGCCGCTACGAACGAATGATTTATCAGTATTGTTTCTTCCAAATATCCCCGATTTGCTTGTAGATAGATTTAAATTCCTCCATCTATTTCGAACTGAGCAACATGACCATCGCCTCATCCCTCCGCGGCCCGCGGGGGACGCTCGCCCTGTTCGTCCTCCTCGGGTCACTGTGGGGGACGTCGTTCGTCGCGATCGAGATCGGCCTCGAGACGTTTCCACCCCTTTCGTTCGCCGGGATCCGGTATCTCCTGGCGGGCGTGCTCCTCTTCGGGTTCGTGGCGGCGCGGCGAACCCGCTGGTGGCCGCGGACCCGCAACGACTGGATCTCCATCGGGGTCCTCGCCGCCTTCATCATCTTCGGGAACCACGCCTTCCTCTACCTGGGCGAGCAGTATGTCTCCGGGGCGGTCGCGGCGGTCATCATCAGCCTCTCGCCAGTCCTCACGGTGTTCTTCGCGTCCGTGGCGCTGGGCCACGGAGTTCCACGCGTCCACGAGTTCGTGGGCTTCGCCCTCGGCATCGCCGGGGTGGTCGTGATCGCGCAGCCGGATCCGAGCAGCCTCGGGGGTGATTCCCTCCTGGGTGTGGCGCTTGTCCTCTTGGCCGCCATCGCCTTCGCCCTCGGTGGTGTCCTCTCCCGGCCGTTCCGGACGGACCTCCCGGTCGAGACCCTGCAGAGCTGGTCGATGATCGGCGGTGCCGGGATGCTCCTGCTCGGCGGTCGTCTCAGAGGTGAGGAGGTGTCGGCCATCGAACCGACATTCACCGGCCTTCTGGCCCTGGGACATCTCACCCTCCTCTCCGGCGTGGTCGCGTTCCTCGTGTACTTCACCCTCCTCGACCGGGTCGGCCCGAGCCAGCTCAACCTCGTCGGCTACCTCGAGCCCATCGCCGCGGCCCTCACGAGCTGGGTGATCCTGGGTCACGGCGTCGAGCCCGCGACGGGAGCCGGGTTTGCGCTCATCGCCCTCGGGTTCGTGTTCATCCAGCGCGACCACCTGGCGCGGCTTCTGGATGCGCGGCTGCCGCGGGTCAGTCGAGGGCTCTCCCGCGCTACGACCTGGTCGCGGGTGCTCCAGGAGGAGGTCCGGCACGGATACCGGCTTCCCGACCCCTCCACCAAGCGGTAGCCGTCGAGGCAACGGACGCCGAGTCGATGGGAGCCGGAGCGGTCCCCTTGCGGACGCTGTCCGGGGCGAACAGGCGACACCCGTCCCGCGCGTCCCGGCCGACCGGGTGTCGCACTCCCGCGGAGGTGGGCCGGCAGCGAACCGAGCACACCACGGGTTGGTCCCATCTTCCCATATAAATGTTCGCGGGATCGACCACCGAACCGGCTTCCCTCGCCGACGACGAGTTCGTTGCCGTCGCACCCTACTCGTCGGCCGGTTCCGTGGGCTGCTGGTCCGCTTCGGGACCGCTCCCGGATTCCGCCTTCCGAGCTGCCCGCCGCATGATGCCCCGGAGCGTGACGAGCTCCCTCCCCGTCGGGTGCGCCCGACCGATCAGGCGTCGGACGAGCCGACGCGTCTTCGCTCGCTTCTCGCGGGGATGGTCGATGGTCTCCAGGAAGGAGCCGACGTGGTCGTAGAACCGCTCGAGCTCGGCCGGCGTCGCCATCGAGGGGTCCCGGTCGGGGAGCTGGGTCTCCTTGAGTGCCAGCTCCCGGAGCTCGTAGAGGGCGATGGTGGCGGCCTGGCCGAGGTTGAGGACCGGATACGCCTCGCTCGCGGGGATCGCACAGACCTCGTCCAGCCGGGCGAGTTCCGTGTTCCGGAGGCCGTTCGGTTCGCGGCCGAAGACGAGGGCGATCGGATTGCCGACTTCTACGAGTGTCGTGGATAGCTCTTCGGGTGTCTTGTAGGGAAAGCGCACGTGGTTCGAGCCGTTCTCGTTCGTGACGGCCGTGAATCCAACCGTGTGAAAGTCCCGAATGACCGCATCCAGGCTGACCTCCCGCGCCTCTGGCAGGATGTCCTCGCGAGCCCGCCCGGCGAACCCGTATGCCTCGCCGTCGGGGTCCAGCTCGGGAGGGTCGACGAGGAGGAGGTCCGAGAACCCGAAGTTCTTCATCGCCCGCGCGATGGTCCCGACGTTCCCGGGGGTGCGGGCGTCGACGACCACGACCGCGACCGGGGGGGCGTCGGTGGTGGGCGCCACCTCGTCATTCGGCATGTCCATGACTAACGCGCCTGGGGCCAAAAAGTCGTCCGGCGACGGTCCGGTGCGCGAGACCTTTACGATAGCCGATACGAAGGGCCATCACATGGCGGGGGCGACACAAGAGGCGGCAGATATCCTCTCGGAGGCCGCGTCCGCGGTCGCGTTCACTGGCGCGGGTATCAGCACCGGGTCGGGTCTGCCGGACTTCCGGAGCGAGTCCGGAATCTGGGAGCGATTCGACCCAGAAGACTTCCACGTTCGAACGCTCCGCGCGGACCCGGGGGTGTTCTGGGAGCGGTGGGAATCGCTCTACAGCACCTTCTTCGAGGATGCCGAGGCGGAGCCCAATCCCGCCCATGAGGCGCTTGCCGAGATGGTCCGGGGCGGCGATCTACAAGCGGTGATCACCCAGAACGCCGATGGTCTCCACCAGGCCGCGGGCACCCCGCCGGAGGCCGTCATCGAACTGCACGGAAGCGCAAAGCGAGTCACCTGTCCACACTGTTCATACGAGGAACCCATCGAGGAGACCGTCGGGAGGGTCCGGCAGGGAGACCGTCCACCGACCTGTCCAGATTGCGCGGAGCCACTCGAGCCCGACGCCACCCTGTTCGGGGAGGTCCTCCCCGAGGGAGCTATCGACCGGGCCCGTCGGCTCGCCCTGGGAAGTGACGCGTTTCTGGTAGTGGGGTCGTCTCTCAGCGTCGAGCCGGCCGCGAGCCTCCCGGAGCTGGCGGAGACGGCGGGTGCGGCCCTCATCGTGGATAACCTCGACCCGACGCCGGTGGACGACCGGGCCGCCGTCCGGACGGACCGGCCGGCCGAGGAATTCCTTCCCGAACTCCGTCGATTGCTGGGCGGGGGAACAGCAGATCGCTCGCGAGACGGGGAATCCGCTCCCTAGAAGTGTGCTGCGGCCTCGTCGGCGTACTGGGAGGGGGAGACGTCGATCACTGCCTCGTCGTGGATGGTCTCGAAGAAGGTCGCATCGCTCCAGTAGTACTCATCGAAGACGGACCTGGCCACCACGTCGACCACGGGACGCACGCTGGGGTCGTCCCGGACGAGGTGGAATCCCACGTTGAAGCTGTTCAGGCCGACGTTCGCGTAGTAATCCAGCACGTTGACGAGCCCCGCTGCGAGTTCCTTCACCGCCGTTGACTCGGGGTCCGGAACGTCCGTCGAGGGCAAGATCCCGAGCACGTGCCGGTGGTGTCGCGGAGCGAACGGGGCGAGCCACTCGACGCTTCCCGTCGAACCCACGTGCCGGGGACCAGCACGGTCTTTCTCCAGGAGAGCCTCCCAGTAGTCCCGGCCCTGGTCCTCGTAGAACGCACGGGCAGCCTCGAATCGCTCCCGCTGGGCCGTCGTCCCGCGGCCGTCCACCAGGGTCTGGATGTGGGGGTGGATGATGCTGCTCCCCGCGGAGCGGAGATAGTTCATATTGAGCGAGGCCACGTCTGCTGCATCGTCGTGGTCGAAGACCGCGTGGACGTACTCGAGTGCCGCCTGGAACCCGTCCCGGAAGATGGCCGGCGTGAACTCGTCGATGGGCACGTAATGGTCCTCGGTCAAGACCACCACGTTCGAGTGTTGCCCGTAGGGATTGAGGTTCGGGAACGCGGTCGCCTCGCCCACCGCGCCACGGTCCACTCCCACGAAATCGGGATACTTCGGCGTGGCATCGCCGACCATCTCCGGACAGAAGAAACACCCCTCGTCATCTTCGACCACGGGAGTGAGATCTGGCTCCTCCTCGGGCATGAGGAAGCTCTCCGGGACGAGCCGTGTCTGTCGACCGGTCAGCGGGTCGGTCCGCACCTCGACCTCGATGGTCGTCTCCTGGAAGTCCTCGAGGGGATTGTAGAACGTTGCCTCCTGACTCGCTCTCGCGAACTCGATGCCCATACGTTGGCATCGTGGATACGTCCCAAAAAGGTATCTCGGGGCGACGGAATGGATTCCATGGCGAGTCCCTCCTGCATTGGGCAATCGCACTTGGATGAAGCCCCGACATACTCCTGACCGGGGCGTCTATTCACGCCCAGACCTGCTCCTGACCGTGGCGTCTATACGTATCCGGGCCGCGGGGGGAGGTATGCCGGCCGTGGACGCAGCCGGGCTCGAGATCGGGCCCGGGTGCCCGACCCGGATCATGGGGGTGCTCAACCTGAGCGCGGCGTCCCCCTACGACCCGAGCGTCTTCGAGGACCCGGACGCCGCCGCCACCTACGTGGACGAGGAGCTCATCGACGAGGGAGCGGATATCGTGGACGTCGGACTCGAGTCCGCGAACAAGCGCTTCGACGTGCTCACCGCAGAGCAGGAGCTGGACCGCCTCGATCGGGCCGTATCGGTCCTCGACCGGGTCGAGGGGGAGGCAGTCTTCTCCATCGAAACCCGCTACGCGGCGGTGGCCGATGCCGCGCTCTCGGCGGGATTCGACATGGTGAACGACGTCTGTGGATTCGCTGATCCTGACATGCCGGCGGTCTGTGAAGCACACGACGCCGCCGTGGTCAAGATGGCCAGTCCCCCCGATCTCGACCGCCCCGGAGCGGTCGAGGAGACGGACTGGAAATCCCTGAAATCCCAGGAGTGGGCCGCGAAGGCCGACCACGTCGACAAGGTGTATGCGTCGCTGGAGCGCGATGGCCTCACGGACCGAACCATCGTGGACCCGGCCTTCGGGGGCTGGAGTGAGGCCCAGACGCTCGGCGACGACCGAGAGACGTTCCGTCGCCTGGGGGAGTTCCGGGCCCTCGACCGTCCCATCCTCGTCTCCATCAACCGGAAGAACTTCCTCCGGCGACTCGCCGGACGCTCGACGGAGGAGGCTCTCCCCGTGAGTCTCGCGGCGACGGCGATGGCGGTGGAACGCGGGGCCGACGTCCTCAGGACCCACGACGTGGCCGAGACCTGGGACGCCGTCCAGGTGGCGGACGAGTTCACCCGGGAGACGGTCCTGGCTCCGGGGGTCCGCTCGCTGGAGGTCGACTCCGTCAGGGCGGTCGAACGGCACCTCCGTCGAGTGGGTGGGAACCCGGCGGTGGCCGACGATGCCGTGGCCTGCGCGTTCCAGATCGATGACCTTCCGCCCGACGCGATCGCGGAGCTCCGCGAGCTCGCCGCCGAGAACGACCTCGTGATGGAGGGGACGGGCCCGGTTATCCTCGGGGGGACCCATGGTGCACTCTCCGCTGTCACCCCAGCACTCGCGAACGTATCAGCCCGCCTAGAGCCCCTCGCCGGGGCGCTTGGGTACAATGGTAACGAGAAAACTTATACCGGAGGGGGGTAAACCGTCGGGTGGAGGCCGGACCC
>JBDGRH010000292.1:0-11416 GCA_042218225.1 Halodesulfurarchaeum sp.
CGGCAAGTGGGACGACTGGGAGCACTTCCACGAGCTGGAGGCCCGTGGCCTGATGATGTACGGCCAGATGACCGCCGGCTCGTGGGCCTACATCGGCACCCAGGGCATCATCCAGGGCACCTTCGAGACCCTCGCGGAGGCCGCCAGGCAGCACTTCGACGGAACGCTCGAGGGGAAGCTCGTCGTGACGGGGGGCCTCGGCGGGATGGGTGGCGCACAGCCCCTCGCGGTTACGATGAATCAGGGGGTCTGCATCGCGGCGGAGGTCGACGAGGAGCGCATCGACCGCCGCCTCGAGACGGGCTACTGCATGGAGAAGACAGCCGACCTAGAACGGGCCCTCGAACGCGCGGGGGAAGCCGTCGAGGCGGGTGAGCCGTACTCGGTGGGGGTCCACATGAACGCGGCCGACATGCTCGAGGAGATGCTCGAGCGGGACGTGATCCCCGACGTCCTGACGGACCAGACGGCCGCTCACGACGAGCTCGAGGGGTACTACCCGAGCGGATACACCGTCGAGGAGGCCGATCGGCTTCGCCGGCGTGATCCCGAGACCTACGTGGACGAGAGCCTGGACACCATGGAGCGACACGTCCGGGCCATCCTCGAGATGCAAGAGCGGGGGGCCATCGCCTTCGAGTACGGCAACAACATCCGCGGACAGGTCAAGGAGCACCGCGGGATGGACGAGGCGTTCGACTACCCCGGGTTCGTCCCGGCGTACATCCGCCCGCAGTTCTGCGAGGGACGGGGGCCGTTCCGCTGGCTCGCCCTCTCCGGGGAGGAATCCGACATCCACCGGACCGACGAGGCCGTAATGGAGCTCTTCCCCGAGAAGGACGCCCTCCACCGCTGGATCGAGCTCGCCCAGGAGCAGGTCGCATTCCAGGGCCTCCCGTCCCGCGTCTGCTGGCTGGGGTACGAGACCGCGGACGGGCTCACGGAGCGGGCCAGGTTCGCGCTCCGGATCAACGACTTGGTCGCGGAGGGGGAACTCGCGGGACCCATCGTGGTCACCCGTGACCACCTGGACGCCGGCAGCGTGGCGAGCCCGAATCGCGAGACGGAAGACATGCAGGACGGAACGGACGCCGTCGCGGACTGGCCCATCCTGAATGCCCTCCTGAATACCGCCGCGGGTGCCGACATCGTCTCCGTGCACGACGGGGGTGGCGTCGGCATCGGGAACGCCATCCACGCCAACAATCACGTCGTCCTCGACGGCACCGAGCTCGCCGCGGAGAAGGCCAGGCGCGTGTTCACGACGGATCCCGGGATGGGGATCGTCCGCCACGCGGATGCCGGGTACGACCGGGCGCTGGAGGAGGCCCGCAAGTCGGACGTCCACATCCCGATGGGTGAGCGATGATCGGCCGAACGCACACGTTCATGTGGGACGGTCCCTCGCCCGATCCCAACGATCTCCAGGTGGGCGACCGGGTGCGGAACGTGTCGCTCGAGGACGGGGACGCGTTCGACGCGGTCCTCCTCGGCGAGCCCTACGACGGGGCCGTGATCGGCCGACGAGGAGCGCGCGCGGGGCCGGTGGCGATCCGCTCGGCGCTCGCGACGGCGAAGGCCACCAGCTTCCGGGACGGGACCATCCCCGAGGTAGGCGATCTCGGCGACGTCGAGATCCCCGACGGCACCGTCAGTGACATCCAACAGGCCGTACTCGAGGTGACGCGGGCGGTCCACGACCTTGATGCCCTCCCGGTATTCCTCGGCGGCGACAACTCGATGACGGTCCCGAACGTGCGCCCGCTCCTGGAGAGGGGCTCCACCACGGTGATCAACGTCGACGCCCATCTGGACTGTCGGGCGGTGGACGGCGAGCCGACCAGCGGCTCGCCGTATCGCCAGCTGCTCGAGCGTGGCCTCGACGGCTACGTCGTCGTCGGCGCACGACACTTCGAGACCAGCGCCCCGTACCTCGAATACGTCCGCGACCGGGGTGGGACGATCGTCCCGGCCGACAGGTTCGACACGACCGAGACCGGCGTCGTCGCCGACCAAATCGTCGACGCCGTCGAGGACGAAAACGAGCAGGTCTACCTCAGCGTCGACGTGGACGTACTCGATAACGCGCTCGTCGAAGGGGTGAGCGCCCCCACGCCCGGCGGGCTCACAGCCAGGGAGCTCTTCCGGCTGCTCGGCCAGCTGGGGTCCCGGCTCTCCCTGTCGGGCTTCGAGGTGGTCGAGTGCGCCCCGCCGCTCGATCCCACGGACCGGACCTCGCGGGCCGCGAGTCGAGCCATCGCCCACCTCCTCGCCGCGCAACTGGGGCGGTCGGCATGAGCGACGTCGATCTCCTGATCAGGAACGCCGCGGCGGTCGTGACGATAGACACCGGTGACAAAGGTGACGGGGGCGTCCATGGCGATCCGGCAGCCCACGAGTCGGGGACGGACGCGACTGACCCGTTTAAAGGGGACGACGCCGCCGACTCGGTCGACCCCGCCGAGGCGGTCGACCCTTCCGGTGGGGTCCGAACGGTCGAGAACGGCGCCGTGGCAGTTCGCGACGGGGAGATCATCGCAGTCGGGGAGACCCCGTCGATCGAGAAGCGGTTCGACCCGGGGGCGGCGGAGACGGTCATCGACGCGACCGGTCGGGCGGTCATCCCGGGCTTCGTGGACCCACACACCCACGCCCTCTTCGCGGGGGACCGCTCGGACGAGTTCGCCGCCAAACTCCGCGGGGCCACCTATCAGGACATCCTCGCCGAGGGTGGCGGCATCCACCGGACGGTCGAAGCGGTCCGGTCGGCAAGCGACGAGACCCTCCGCGAGAACCTGCGGGCGCAACTCGACGTGATGCTCGCCCACGGGACGACGACCGCCGAGGTGAAGACCGGCTACGGGCTTGACGTGGAGACCGAGCGGCGGATGCTCGCCGCGATCGAGGCGGTCGACGAGACCCACCCCGTCGACCTGGTCCCGACCTTCCTGGGCGCCCACGCCGTCCCCCGTGAGATGGATCGCGAGGCGTACGTCGACGCGGTGATCGAGACGCAGCTCCCCGCGGTCGCAGAGCAGGGCGTCGCCGAGTTCGTCGACGTCTTCTGCGACGAGGGGGCGTTCACCGTCGCCGAGGCCAGGCGGATCCTCGAGGCCGGGATGGACCACGGGCTCGCGCCGAAGATCCACGCCGAGGAGTTCGCCCGGCTGGGCGGCGCCCAGCTCGCCGCGGACCTGGGGGCGACGAGCGCGGACCACCTGCTCGAGGCGACACGGGAGGACGCCGAGGCACTGGCGGGGGCCGGGGTGACGGCGGTGCTCCTCCCGGGGACCGCGTTCGCGCTCGACACGGACTACGCAGAGCCCAGCATGTTCCAGGATGCAGGCGCACCCGTCGCGCTCGCCACCGATCTCAATCCGAACTGCTACGCCCAGAGCATGCAGTTCGCGGTGGCGCTGGCCTGTGCGGGGATGCGGATGACGCCGGAAGCCGCGCTCGTCGCAGCGACGGGGAATGCGGCCGGGGCGGTCGAGCGCCACGATGGACGAGGAACAGCCAGACCCGGAACCCCCGCAGACCTCCTCGTCCTCGACGCCCCGTCGCACGTCTACGTCCCGTACAACGTGGGCGTCAACGTGGTCGAGACGGTCATCAAGGACGGTCGCATCGTCCACTAGGGGCCGTTCGCGTTTCCCCCATTGCTGCCCCGAGCGTCGTCCTTTTTGCCGACCACGGCGGATTCACCTGCATGGCGGCCGGCCAGGGGGATATCAAAGGGGGGCAGTACCGACCGGGAGTGTGCAATATCGGCCACGACGAGCGTCGAAAGCGCCGACAGATAGGTGTCGTGGGGTTCGGGCTCGCTCTCGTCGCCGTTGTGACGATGCTGATAGCCTCCCTCCCGCCGGAATTCAGCCTCGTGGCGGGGGTGTTCTACTTCATGGGTGCGACGGGGTTCCTCCAGGCGAGATTCGGGTTCTGTGTCTACTACGGGGTGGCGGGCGAGTTCAACCTCGGCTCCATCGATCGGGACCCCCGGACCGTGAACGATGCATCGGCGCGAGCACAGGACCGCTGGCGCGCCATCCAGCTGGTGGCGTACGCGCTCGTCTTCGCCCTCGCGCTCACCGCGGCGACGTATGGACTGCTGGCGCTCCTCTGAGACGGGCCACTCCCCCGGAGAACGGAACATATGTAGCGCGTCGGACCCTACCGCGATTGCATGAACGGCACATTTGTATACGGGAGGGCGGGATCGTGAATCCCCGCCGGGTGGATGCCGTCGCCGCCCTCGTGGTCGCCGGCATCCTCGCGGTCGGTGGGCTGCTCACCTGGGACGCCTACCAGACGCAGCGGGCCTTCGAGGAGATGAACGGAGGGATGATGGGCGGCGGGATGATGGGCGACATGATGGGGACCACCGCCCCCGACCCGGGGTGGTACCTCCTCGCCACGCTCGTGGTAGCCGGCGTGGTAGGTGTGGGGTACTACCTCCTCCGGGAAGACCTCCTGCAGGCACTCGACAGGCATCCCGAGAGACCGTCCCCCACCGGAGGGAGCCACACGACGGCAGCACCCCCGAACGCGGGCACCGCCGACGTGTCGACGGCAGCGCCAACGGACAATTCCGGCGAGTCGACGGACGAGTCCCCACTTGACGCCCCGGGCAGCGCCGAATCGTCGCCCATGGCCGACGCCGGGCAGATGGAGGACAGGTCGGGCCTCCGCAGCGCGGCGCAGGTCCTCTCGGTCCTCCCCGAGGACGAACGGCGCATCCTCGAACCGGTCATCGAGTCCCCGGGGCTGACCCAGATCGCCCTCCGTGACCGTGCGGACTTCTCGAAGAGCAAGGTGAGCCAGACCGTAAGCGACCTGGAGAAGCGGGGCCTCCTCTACCGGGAGCGCCAGGGCCGGACATACCGGGTCTATCCCGCTGATGAGCTCGAAGCGGGGTCGGAATCAGCATCCTCGTCTGGGCAGGGGCAACCGTAGCCACCGGACCGTCCACCAGGCCGGGGACCGGGGAGAGACCGGTACCTTTCGCTGCCGGGAATCACATTGTACAATACTCCAGGCCAGCACTGTATACAATACTCCAGGCCAGCACTGTATACAATTCTCCAGTCCGGCACTGTATACAAAACTCCAGGCCAGCACTGACACGCCAACCAGGATGGTCCCGAACCTCGGGTCCCAGGAGGATAGCGATCGTGCTAAGGGAGAACGAATATTGCTGCGGTGAGTCCCTTTGAAGCGGCGGTTAGGTGGAAACCCGAGTCGAGAAATGCCACCACGAATGCACGGGTCTCACCACACTCGCTTCATCCCCGGACCGCTACACTGACAAACCAGGACGCACTCGCAGAGAGCAATGGCACTCTCCTGGACGGTCGCGGTCCTCCTCGGAATCCTCCAGGGCCTGCTCGAGTGGCTCCCGATCTCCAGTGAGGGGTACGTGACGCTGGTTCTCTCGGCCCTATTGGAAGTTGACCCGCTCGTCGCGGTCCAGCTCTCGCTCTTTCTCCACCTCGGGACAGCCGTCGCCGCGGCGGCCTACTATCGATCGCCGCTCGCGGACCTCCTCCAGACCATCCGCAGCGTTGGTGGCCCCGAGTCCGTCTCCCGGGAGCGGTGGGCGACACTTTGGTTCCTCGCTGTCGGGACGGTGGCCAGCGGCCTCGTCGGGATCGCGGTCTACGCCGCGCTCAAAGCCGTGCTTGTGGGCCTCCCCACCCGGCTCTTCGTGGCGGTCATCGGGGCCCTGCTGGTCCTCACCGGCGCCCTGCAGCGCTACTCGGGTGGGGGCGACGCCGTCGGTCGGCGGCTTCCCACAGTCCTTGATGCGGTGCTGGTCGGCGTCGGACAGGGGCTTGCCCTCCTCCCCGGCGTCTCGCGGTCGGGGACGACCGTCAGCCTCCTGCTCCTCCGCCGGTACGAGGAGGAGCAATCGCTCGAGCTCTCCTTCGTGCTCGCGATCCCCGCATCGCTGGGGGCTGGGGTCCTGGTCGTGCTGGACATCGGTGGCCTCCCGAGTATCGCTCCGGGCCCGGCGGGTGCGGCCATCATCGCCAGCGCCGTCGTCGGCTTTCTCACCATCGGCGCTCTCGTCCGCCTCGTCCGAGTGGTCCCGTTCTGGCTCGTCTGCGTCGGGTTCGGCGGGGTGGTCCTGGGGAGTGCGCTGCTGTAGGCGAGCGTCTGACCTCACTTATCCCCCGGCCCCCGACCACCCGGCCCGGATCCGGAGCCCGTTGGCGATCGCGAGCAGCTCGGAGCCCTCGTGGACGAACACCGCCACCGCGACGCCCAGGACGCCGACCAGAGCGGCCGGGATGAGGACGGCGAGGACGAGAAGCGAGAACACGATGTTCTGCCGACCGAGCGCCCGCGCCCGCTTCCCCAGTCGGAGCGCGGCCGGCACCATGTCGAGGTCGTCCGCCATGAGGGCCGTGTCCGCGGCCTCGATGGCCGCGTCGGAGCCGGCCGCGCCCATCGCGATCCCGACCGTCGCCGCGGCGAGGGCGGGCGCGTCGTTGATCCCGTCGCCGACCATCGCCACGTCCCCGTGTTCCGCTTCGAGGGCACGCACGGCCTCGACCTTCTCCTCGGGCAGGAGGTCCGCCCGGACGTCGTCGATGTCGAGGGCCGCCGCGATGGCCTCTGCGGTCCGTCGGTTGTCGCCCGTGAGCATCGCGACCGACAGGCCGAGGTCGTGGAGCGCCTCGATCACCCGCTTTGCGTCCTCGCGCGGTTCGTCCCGGAGTGCGACGACCCCGACCACGCGGTCGCCCGACCC
Organism: Halodesulfurarchaeum sp.; assembly: GCA_042218225.1. Taxonomy (GTDB): domain Archaea; phylum Halobacteriota; class Halobacteria; order Halobacteriales; family Halobacteriaceae; genus Halodesulfurarchaeum. The sequence continues at coordinate 6,755 of JBDGRH010000292.1, forward strand.
GACCACCACGACCGTCTTGCCCGCGTCCCGGAACCCGTCGATCGGCGGGAGGTCGTCGAGGTCGAACCCCCGCTCTTGGAGCAGCGCGGGACTGCCCACCGTCACGCGGTCCCCCTCGACCGTGGCGACCGCGCCACCCCCGGTGACGGATTCGAAATCGGACGCCTCGGGAGCGGAGAGGTCCCGCTCCGCGGCTGCCTCGACGATGGCCCGGCCGAGCGGGTGCTCGGAGTACTGCTCGACGGCGGCCGCGTCCCGAAGGACCGCCTCGACCGACTCGTCGACCGGCTCGACGTCGGTGACCACGGGGTCTCCGGTCGTCAGGGTCCCGGTCTTATCGAACGCGACCGCCGACACGGACCCCAGGTTCTCGAGGTGGACGCCACCCTTTACAAGGACCCCGAACCGCCCCGCGCGACCGATCCCGGCGGCGATGGTGACGGGGGTGGACATCACCAGCGCACAGGGGGCCGCCGCCACCAGCAGGACGATCCCCCGTGTTACGAGGCCGCTCGAGGCGCCGAGGTAGAGCGGCGAGGCGATCAACGCCAGCCCGACCAGCAGGACGGCCGGCGAGTACACCCGGCTGAACCGCTCGATGAACCGCTGGGAGCGGCCCTTCTGTGCCTGTGCCTCCTCGACCAGGTGGATCATGGTCGAGAGCGTGTTGTCCTCGAAGGCCTCCGTGACGCGGACGTCGAGGACGCCGTCCTGGACCACCGTCCCCGCGTAGACCGTCGCGCCCGGTTCCTTCTCCACCGGAACCGACTCGCCCGTGACCGGTGACTCATCGACACTTGCACCGCCCTCGATGACCTCGCCGTCGGTGGGGACGGACTCGCCTGGCTTCACCCGGAACACGTCCCCGATGGCAAGCTCCGCCGCGAGAACCGTCTCCTCCTCGCCGTCCCCGACGCGGGTCGCCTCCTCGGGGGCGAGGTCGAGCAAGCCCCGGATCGACGCCCGCGTCCGGGCGAACGTGTACTCCTCGAGGCCCTCAGCCCCGGCGTAGAGCACGACCAGGAACGCCGCCTCCTCCCAGAGGCCGAGGGCGGCCGCGGCGAGGGCCGCAGCCCCCATCAGCATCTCGATCCCCACCTCCCGCTCCTCGATGAGTTCCTCCAGACCCTCGATGGCCCAGAGATGGCCACCGACCAGCATCGAGACGACGTAGAGTGCGGGCTCGGCCGCTCCCAGCTCCAGGAAGCGGCTCCCGATGAAGGTAGCCGCCGCCAACGCCCCACCGAGGAGGGCGTTTCGGATCGGCGGAAACGCATACCAGGCGACGGCAGCCACCGCCCCGGGCCCCTTCTCGGCGCTCATTTCCGGGGTGTTGGGCGCGGTCCGTACTTGTCTATGGGGGATGCGGCGGGCTCCCACGTGCATGTTCGCGGTGGGAAAGTGCGCAGACTCCACTCGACCCCGCCGTGGAACGTGCGCCAATTCCGCCCGGTAAACGTGTCACCCGTTTTAATTAATGTTTTCAGGGTTCCACGGGTCTATCGGGGCAATGGCAGCAATCTCGACGGCCGGCCTGACGAAGCAGTTCGGCCCCGACGTCCTCGCCGTGGACGGGATCGACCTGACGGTCGAATCGGGGGAGATCTTCGGGTTCCTCGGCCCGAACGGGGCGGGCAAGTCCACGACCATCGACATGCTCATGGACTACGTCCGGCCGACCGCGGGGACCGCCTCCGTCCTTGGGTACGACGCGCAGTCGGAGACCCGGGAGATCCACGAGCGGGTGGGGATCCTCCCCGACGATTACGGCCTCTACGACCGGCTCTCCGGACGGAAGCACGTCGAGTACGTGATCGACCTCAAAGGGGCCGACGCGGACCCCGACGCGGTCCTGGACCGCGTCGGCCTCGCGGAGGCGGCCCGGGAACGCAAGGCAGGGGAATACTCGACCGGGATGGGCCAGCGGCTGGCCCTGGGGATGGCCACGGTCGGCTCGCCCGAGCTCCTCATCCTGGACGAGCCCTCCTCCGGGCTGGACCCGAATGGGGTCCGGATGGTCCGGGAGATCGCCCGGGACCACGCGGAGGCGGGGGCGACCGTCTTCTTCTCGAGTCACATCCTCTCGCAGGTCGAGGCCGTCTGCGACCGTGTCGGCATCATGAACCAGGGGCGGCTCGTCGCGGTGGACACCATCGCGGGGCTGCGGGAGGCCCTCGGGACGGGTACGACACTCACGCTCCATCTCGACCGGGAACCCGACCCGCTGCCCCTCGATGAGGTCGAGGGGGTCTCCGCCGTGCGAACCGACGGCCGGACGCTCAAGGCGACCTGCTCGCTCCCGGAGGCGAAGATCGAGGTCATCGACCGGGTCCGCGAGGCCGGCTTCTCGGTACTCGATCTGGGGACGTCGGAGGCGACCCTGGAGGAGCTGTTCCAGGCGTACACCGGCGGGGATGTTAGTGCGGAGGGAGCGAAGAGGGGAGTGAACGGAGACGCGGCGGAGAACGAGGAGGCAGACGAATGAGCTGGGCCGTCATCGTCCGCAAGGAGGTCGACGACGCCATCCGGTCGCGGATGCTCTGGGCGATCGTGGCGCTCATCGCCGCCATGGTCTCGCTCACGATGGTCGTCACCCTCCTGATCCCGGGGCAGACCGCGTCTATCAGGACGGCGCTCTCGGGGGCGGCCGAGTTCGGCGGCATGCTCGTGCCCATCATGGCACTCGTCGCCGCGTATCTCTCGATCGCCGGCGAGCGGGAGTCCGGGAGCCTGAAGATCCTCCTCGGGCTCCCGCCCTCCAGGGGAGAGGTGCTCCTCGGGAAGTTCGTCGGCCGGAGCGTCGTCGTGGTCGTCGGTGTCGCTGTCGGGTTCGGCCTGGCTGGAGTGGTGGGCTTCGCCGTCTTCCAGGCGCTCCCGATCGTGCCCTTCCTGGGGATGATCGCCCTCACGGCGGCGCTCGGGGTGGTCTTCGTCGGGATCGCCGTGGGCATCTCGGCCGCGACGGCCACCCGGAGCCGGGCGATGACCTACGCCATCGCGGTCTACCTGCTCCTCACGCTCCTCTGGGATCTCCTCCCGCAGATGGCGATGCTGGTCGCATACGGGGCCGTCCCCACCGGGGCCAGTCCCGGGTGGGTGGTCTTCCTCGGAAGTGTGAACCCCTCCGGGGCATACTCGATGCTGGTGACCTGGCTGCTCGGCGGTGGTGGCCAGGTGACTGGCGTGGCCGCCAGGTTCGGGGGCCAGGTGCCGTTCTATCTGTCCTGGTGGTTCCTCCTCGGTCTTCTCGCGCTGTGGCTCGTGGTTCCCCTCCTCTTGGGCTACCGACAGTTCCAGCGGGCAGACCTGGGTTGACCGGGGCAGATTTCTCTCCGCTGGGGGCTTGTGATTTTGTGGAATTGGCGGCGCTCGTTGTTTGAAATGGAGTCACCACTGGGGCGTAGACACCCGGCCCGGTCGTTCGGTCTCAGTCGACGGCAGGGAAGGGATTCTGCCTAACCGCCACGAGTTGAACGCCCTCGACCGCTAGCAACGAACACTGGAACCGGAACGGCTACGAGTTGAAAGCCCTCGGCCGGCTCGGGTCGGGGGGCTCGCTGCGGTCCTCATCTCACCCCTCGCTGCGCTCGGGGCTCGATTGTGGTCCTTACGTCGCCCGCCTTCCCCGAGCCGGCCTCGCCCTTTCAATCCGCCAGGGAGCCGGGTTGTTCACCGGCCGTCCTTTCTAGTGTTGAGGAGTCGATCCGGGTGGGACTACGAAAGGGGCCGGGCGCTCCGGGAAGCCCGGCGACGTAAGGACCGCAAGCGAGGGGTGAGCGAAGCGAACCCCGAGCTGAGGACCGCAACGAGCCGCGCGACCGGAGCGCCCGGGGGCTTTCGGGCGTCTACGTACGGGTAACCTCTCTGTCTAGGAGCGCCCGGGGGCTTTCGGGGGTCCACGTTCCAATGGTTTCGCATATTGCAGGTGGACGTTCGACAGTCTCCAAGGGTGTGTATAATACTGCTGGCGTGTTCGCCAGTGGAGCGGTTCCCCGTCAAGCAATATCACAGACGACGACTCGGAATGAGGAACGCCTCCTCGGCAATCGCCGCTCCGGATGAACGAACCCACAACGACCAAAAACAAGCGCCGTCCCGAACCTGCGTTCCGACCTACCGGTCCAGCCCGAGATCCGCGGCGCGCTGGTCGACGAATTCCTGGATCTCCTCGATGACCTCCTCGCCGCCCTCCTTCTCGAAGAGGTGGCTGAAGCGGCCCTGGAGCTCGAGGTACTCCTCGACGGGCTTGCGCTCGGAGAGCTGCATCACGTTCTCCAACTCGCCCTCGACGAACTCGAAGATGGGGTGGATGCCCGTGTCGATGGCGAGGTTCGCCACCTCCACGGTGTCCTTCGGGTCGAACTCCCACCCGAGCATGCACGGCGAGTGGACCTGGATGTACTTCGGGCCGTCGTACTCCAGGGCCTTCTGGATCTTCTTCTTGAAGTCCGTGGGCTTCGCGATGCTCGCCGTCGCCACGTAGTCACATCCATGGGCCCGGGCGATGGCGGGCATGTCCTTCTTCGGCCGGTCCTCGCCGAAGCTCTCGCGGCCGGCGGGCGAGGTGGTCGTCGAGGCTCCGGGCGGGGTCGCGGAGGAGCGCTGGATGCCCGTGTTCATGTACGCCTCGTTGTCGTAGGCGATGTAGAGGACGTCGTGGCC
>JBDGRH010000267.1:0-4169 GCA_042218225.1 Halodesulfurarchaeum sp.
GCCGACGCGAGCGTCATCGAGACGGTCCGCGAGCGCATCGAGTCCGACCGGGTGAAGCTGTTCTGCCTCCACTGTCAGGAGTGGGAGCACGAGACGCGGGTGGGCCGGGTCAGGGACCAGCCCCGCTGTCCGAACTGCGAGTCGACCCAGATCGCCGCGCTCAGCCCCTGGGCGGACGAGGTCGTGAAAGCCGTCCGAGCGGAGGAAAAGGACGACGAGCAGGAGCACCTCACAGAGCGCGCCTACCGGAACGCGAGCATCGTCCAGGGACACGGCAAGGAGGCCGTGATCGCCCTCTCGGCCCGGGGGGTCGGGCCCCAGAACGCCGCCCGCATCATCAACAGGCACCGGGAGAGCGAGGCCGACTTCTACCGCGACATTCTCGAGCGAGAGCGGGAGTACGCGAGGACGAAGGCGTTCTGGTGACGCGGGTGGACCGGAGCGCCAGGAAGATAGATGGCCACTTCTGGCGGCGGTTTCCGGAGAGGCGAGGCGGTTCGTCTCCTCGGTGAAATGCAGGAACCTATCTTGGTCAATTCGGGGGCAGGCAGGAACCCATTCTAATGGATACGGCGCCTGTGCCATCCGATCATCCCTCTCGGTCCCCATCCGTCCGAGCGTTTATACCCGATGACCGGACCAACCCGGTCCATGCATTGACCAGCGGCCCGGGACCGGTGGGCGGGAGTGTGGCACCCGGCCCGGGGAAGCGAGCCACCTGTTCGCTATTCACGCCGAGGGAACCCTGGTCCACTCACTCCGACGGAACCCCGGTCCACTCCTCCGACGGAACCCTGGTCTCCTCACTCCGACGAGAGGACCATTTCCAGGTGTGCGCGAAGGTCCGCTGACCCCGTCACCACCGCGTCGGCCCTGGAGTGGTCCATTGCGGGGCTTTCGTCCGTCCGGTACGCGATGGTGTACGCGCCGGCGGAGGCGGCCGCCTGGATGCCGTTCTCCGAGTCCTCGATCACCACCATCGCGTCCGGCGCGACGTCAAGCCGATCGGCGACCTCGAGATAGACGTCGGGTTCGGGCTTCCCGGGGGCGTCGAGCTCCGCGGCGCTCACCACGACGTCGAAGACGTCGTGCAGGCCGTGCGTCTCGAAGACGATCTCGATCCAGCGGGGATACGAGGAGGTGCAGAGGCCGAGCGGGATGCCGCGAGACCCGAGCCAGGAGAGGAGGTCGTGGAGACCGGGCATGGGGTCTGCCCGCTCGTACACCCGTTCAGCCACCTGGTCGAAACGATCGAAGTATTCCTCCTCGTCGATCTGCATCTCGTGGGACTCGGCGAGCAGCTCGTACTGCTCGTGGACGTTGATCCCGGTGATGTCGTGTGGCTCGACGTCGTGGCCCGCCGGCAGGGCGGCATCGAGGATGTCCCACTCCTCCTCGATCCAGTACTGCTCGGTGTCCACGATGACCCCGTCCATGTCGAAGACCACGGCCTCGGGCATAGACGGCCCTTCATCAGCGGTGCTGGAGTAGATGTCGGTTCACGATCTCAATGGCCGCGCCCGGTCCCCGTGGACCGGGTCCTGACCCCCCGTCAACGCCGATCGCGTATCGGTCCGCCGGCGTCGAGCGCCTCGATCGCCCGGTCGAAGTGATCGGTGGTCATCGCGACCGCCGGAGCGGACGCATCCGCGGGCTCTGCCGTCTCGCTCCCCATCACCTCCTCTCCTGCTTCGGACCCCTCCCGCCGCTCGGCGACCTCCCGGATCGCCTGCATCGAAGCCTCCCGAACGATCGCGGCGATATCCGCGCCGGTCCGCCCGTCCAGCCGAGCCGCCAGGTCGTCGAGGTCCACGTCGTCGGCCAAGGGCTTCTCCCTGGTGTGCACGGACAGGATCTCCCGCCGAGCCTCGCGGTCCGGTTCCGGGACGTGCACGTGGAGTTCGAGCCGACCGGGTCGAAGGAGCGCCCGGTCGAGGGCCTCCATCCGATTCGTCGCCGCGAGCACGACGAGGTTGGGGTCGTCGGCCGCCGAGTCCAGCTCCGTGAGGAGCTGTGAGACCACCCGCTCGGTGACCTCGTGGGTCTCCCCGCCCCGCTCGGCCGCGATGGCGTCGAGCTCGTCGAAGAAGACCACCGTGGGTGCGGCCTGGCGCGCCCGCTCGAAGACCTCCCGGATGGCCCGCTCGGACTCCCCGACGTATCGGTCGTAGAGCTCCGGCCCCGCGACGCGGATGAAGTTGACCCCACCTTCGTGGGCCACGGCCCGGGCGAGCATCGTCTTCCCCGTCCCCGGCGGCCCGTACAGGAGGATTCCCGAGGGCGGATCGGTGGCCGTCGCCTCGAAGAGGTCCCGATGGCGGAGCGGCCACTCAACCGCCTCGCGGAGGGTCTCCTTCGCGTCGTGGAGTCCACCCACGTCCGAGAAGGACGTCTCGGGGAGCTCCGCGACGAACTCCCGCATGGCCGAGGGTTCGACGGCGGAGAGCGCCCGGTCGAAGTCCTCGGCCGCGACCGTCACCTCGTGGAGTGCGCCGGACTCCCGCGCCCGCCGGAGGGCATGCATGGCCGCCTCCGCCACGAGCGCCCGGAGGTCCGCCCCGACGAAGCCATGGGTCCGCTCGGCGATGCGATCCAGGTCCACCGCGTCCGAGACGGGCGTCCCGCGGGTGTGGATGTCGAGGATCTCCCGGCGGCCCGTCCGGTCCGGAACGCCGATCTCGACCTCACGGTCGAAACGCCCTGGGCGCCGGAGGGCGGGATCGATGGTGTCGACCCGGTTCGTCGCGCCGATCACCACCACCTCACCTCGCGCCTCGAGGCCATCCATGAGGGAGAGGAGCTGGGCGACGACGCGGCTCTCCATGTCCCCGCCGTCCTCGCGCTGGGGGGCGATGGCATCGAGCTCGTCGAAGAACACGATGCTCGGCGCCTCCGACTCGGCCTCCTCGAAGATCTGCCGGAGGCGCTCCTCGGATTCCCCCTTGTACTTGCCGACGATCTCCGGACCCGAGACGTGGATGAAGTGGGCGTTGGCCTCGTTCGCGACCGCCCGCGCGATCAGCGTCTTCCCGGTCCCGGGCGGACCATACATGAGGACACCCTTCGGCGGCTCGATCCCCAGGCGCCTGAACACGCCAGGGTCGGCGAGGGGGAGCTCGACCAGCTCCCGGACCGCCTCGAGCTCCTCGTCCAGGCCCCCGATATCCTCGTAGGTCACCCCCACCCCGGACACCTCGGCTCCCGACGCCCCTGCCTCGGAGACCCTGATGGCGGTTTCGGTCGTCACCCGGACCGTTCCGGAGGGTTCCGTCCCCACGACCCGGAACTCCCCCACGTCGCCCAGGCTCTCGATCTTCACCCGTTCCCCCGGTCGGACGGGCCGGTTCTTTAGTGTGCGCTCCAGCGCGTCGACGACGGCGGATTCCTCCCGACCCGGATCGACCGTGGGGACCAGCTCGACCCGCTCTGCCTCCTCGATATCGACTGGTCCGACAGTTACGGTGTCGCCCACTGAAACGGACGCATTCGCCCGGATTTCGCCGTCGGCCCGGAGCTCGTCCGTCTCCAGGTCGTCACGGCCTGGCCAAACCCGCGCCACCGTGACTCCCTCCCCCTCGATCCGGACCGTCTCCCCGGAGAGCACTCCCAGGTCCCGCATGAGGGGTCGCGGCAGCCGGACGATCCCCCGGCCCGCGTCTCGGGGTTCCGCCTCCCGCACGACAACCTCGCGGGACCGCGTCTCGCTCATGGTCCGTGGTTGGGCCCGGGGGAGTAAAGGGTAGCGGGGCTGGGTCGGGACGTGTGTCCCCGTCCCTCTCGTTCGGCCGGTTTCACGAAAATGCCACGGTCACGGATTGAATGGGTCCAGGACAGATCGCCCGAGAGCGCCTGACGGCAGGGTGACGATCCCGGTCAGGGCAACGCATATACTGTCGGCGGAAGGACGTACGCGCATGGTCGAGGAAACCACGCGGGACGACATGACCTGGTACAAGTGCGAGCGCTGCGGATTGATGTTCGACACCAGGGAAGAGGCCCGCCAACACGAGGAGAACTGTGACGCCGAGGAGCCGTCGTACCTCCAGTGAGTGGGTGTCTCTCGGTCTCCGGTTCTCGGGGTCCCCGAAGCGGGACGTGGTTGCCGGGAGGTCGGCGGATTGCGGATCGCCGCTTCCTGATCGCTACTTCCTGATCGCCGCTTCCTGATC
>JBDGRH010000267.1:4269-11303 GCA_042218225.1 Halodesulfurarchaeum sp.
CGGATTGCGGATCGCCGCTTCCTGATCGCTACTTCCTGATCGCCGCTTCCTGATCACTGCTTGCTGATTGCCGATGCTCGACTCCAATCCCCGATTCTACGTGGCGGCGTTCCCGTCTCCGGCGTTGTCTGCTTCCCCGGGCACAACCTCATACATCTCCTCGCCCAACTCGTCCTCCTCGAACACGAACACCCGACCGTCGACCGCCCCCCAGTCCACCGAAACCTCGATCGCGAGGCCATCGACCGTGGCACGAACCCCCGGGTACACCGCTGCGGACTCCCCGCTGTCGAGGAGGACCCTCCCCACACCGCTCGATTCGAGGATCTCGTCGTCGGTCTTGAGCTCGTTCACGTATGTCAACACCCCCTCCGTGCCCGACTGGTCCGTGACGAGCACCTGGACGTCCTTCCCCGGCCGACAGCGCAGGGTGCCCTCGACCGGATCGGGAATCCCATTATAGAATACCCGTCGCCCGTCGAGGTAGTGGACGTAGATCCCCTCCTCGGCCAGTTCGACCTCGAGAGGGTCCGGCGCCACCTCGCTCCGCCCGGACATCGATCGTGGATTTCCGTCCCGGGGGCATAAGCCCGCCGCTTGCGCCGACCGTCAACCGTAAGTGCCGGGTGAGGGAACGGACACCATGGACGGACAGGCGTCTGCCCCTGCCGCGGCGACGGTCCTCAACGCCCTCGCCACCGGTCACGGCAGCGCCTTCGCCATCGACGCGTCCGTCTCGGCGACGGTCACCCTCGAGGAAGGGGAGGGATTCGAGGGAGCGATCGACGGCCATCCGGACGGCGACACCGCCCTGATCGAGCGCTGCGTCGCCGCCGTCGTCGACCGGTTCGACGGGCCCCATGGGGGACGGGTCAGGACCGAAAGCGATGTCCCACTCGCATCCGGGTTGAAGAGCTCCAGTGCGGCGGCGAACGCCACCGTCCTTGCGACGCTCGACGCCCTGGGCGAGGCCGACGCCATCACGAGGGAGGAAGCCGCCCGGATCGGCGTGCAGGCGGCGCGCGAGGCGGGCGTGACGGTGACCGGGGCGTTCGACGACGCGAGTGCAAGCATGCTGGGCGGCCTGACGGTCACCGACAACGCTGCAGACCGGCTTCTCCTCCGCGATACCGTCGACTGGCACGTGGCGGCCTGGATCCCGCCTGCCCGGGAGTACAGTGCGGACGCCCCGGTCGAGCGATGCGAGCGTATCGCCCCCGTCGCGAGAGTGGTCGAGGAGCTCGCGCTCGCGGGGCGCTTCGGACCGGCCATGACGATCAACGGGTTCGCGTTCGCGGCCGCGCTCGAACGCCCGACAGCCCCGATGATGGAGGCGCTCCCAGCCGTCGAGGGGGTCTCGCTCTCCGGAACCGGACCGAGCTACGTGGCCGTCGGCGACGCCGATGTGATCGATCGGATCGCCTCGAAGTGGCGCGAGCGGGACGGCAGCGTCATCCGCACCACGACACGGACCCAGGGAGCCACGATCGTATGAGCGAAGATCCAACCGAACCGGCCACGGAGGAGATGGACCTCGAAGAGCTCCGCGAGGAGATCCGGGAGATCGACCGCGACATCGTCGAACTCATCGCCCGCCGGACATACGTTGCCGACACGATCGCTCAGGTGAAAGCCGAGCGCGGGATGGCCACGACCGACGAGGACCAAGAGCGGACGGTGATGGATCGCGCGGGCGAGAACGCCGCCAGATTCGATGTCGACGCCAACCTGGTGAAGGCGATCTTCAGGCTCCTCATCGAGCTGAACAAGATGTCCCAGCGGGAGTCGCGTCGGAAGGAGTGAGCCGGAGTCACGTCGGGAGGGGTGCGCGAGAGTCGCGTCGGGAGGGGTGCGCGAGAGTCACGTCGGGAGAGGTGAAGGGGAATCGTCCCGTGAAGGGGCGACCTGGACCCGCGCCGGGAGGAAAGAGCTGGAATCGTGCCGTGGAGGAGTGAGGAGGGGCGGACCAGATCTACCGGAGACATCCCTTCCCAATGCGGCCATTTCACTGAGAAACGGGTGTGTCCCCCTAATCGGGGACTGAAAAGCCCGGCGCTATGGCACCTGTCCACAGGGTTGAAACGACGACGGTGTCCAAACCCAGTCCATGGTGACGACGCGTTCGATCGGTGGTTCACTCGTCGAGTCGCTTGGGAGGCGGATCCTCGATGGGATATCGCACCTGGGGCGGACCACCCCCTTCTGGCTCACCATCCCGCTCAAGATCGAAGTGGGCCTTTTCGTGGTTCTCATCCCGTTCCTGTTCCTGGCACAGGACCCCCACATCAAGTCTCTTGGCCTGTTCGAATACCTCGCCAGCTGGACAATCATCGCCATGGCAATCGTCGCTGCGGTGGCAGTCGCCATCGGTGCGGTCCTGACGGTCCGGCGCGCGATCGCGGGGCTGAAAACGATCGTCTCGCGGATGTGGACCGGAAGGCGTGGTAGCCCGTTCGAATCGCCGATCTGACGGCGGCTCCGCCTCCCCCAGGGGGTTCCTCAGACTCCAGGTTCGTACGTCGCGGCCAGCGCATCGAGGGCCTCGTGTTGCTCCGTCGTGTGCGGGGCATTGAGCGGCGAGACGCTGACCTTGCCCTCGACCACCGCCCGCCTGTCGGTGCCCGGGTCGTCGGCGAGCCCGTTTTCCGCCATCCGCTCCCACATTTGGTCCGAGAGCGTCACCGTCTCGCCGTTCCGCTCCGCGGTCATGTCGTAAGCGAGCGAGGGCCGGGTCACCGCCATCCCGGCCGACTTCACGTCGGGGTCCGGCGCGTTGACGTTGAGGTAATCCGCGTGCTCGAAGACCCCGGTCTGGAGCGCGTGCTCCACGAGATAGGTGGTCGCGCTGACCGCCTCTTTGTAGTCCGTTGTGGCGGTCGGCTGCTCCCACTTCTCGTCTGGCAGGTAAAGCGACGTGGCCACGGCCGGGACGTCGAAGAACGCTGCCTCGACCGCCGCGCTCACCGTCCCGGACCGCCCGAGGACGTACATCCCCAGGTTCGCCCCCTTGTTGACCCCCGAGACGACGATGTCGGGATAGGGACCCAGCGATTCGATCCCTGCGACAACGCAGTCCACCGGCGTCCCCTCGATGGCATACCCGAGGTCGTGCTCGCGGACATGGACCTCGTGGGAGGTCGCCCGGCCGACCGCGCTCTTGTTGTCCGCCGGAGCGACGACGGTCACGTTCCCCAACGCGGAGAGCCCGTCCGCGAGGGCCTGGATCCCGGGACTGTCGATCCCGTCGTCGTTGGTGAGGAGGATCTCGGGCGGCTCGTCCATGCCCACCCCCAGACGCGGCGGGGAGAAAAGCGCATCCCTCCTATCCGAGCGGGTCCACCACCGTCTCCTCGTCGACGACCAGGTTGTATGCCCGCTCGTCGTCGTTCCAGAGGACGAGTACCCCCTCGAAAGACAGGAGGTCGCCGTATTCCGCCTCGCGGAGGGGGCGGTTGAGACTCGTCTCCCGCACGAGGACGGCGAAGTGCCCGACTGACTCGCTGCCGTCGCTGACTTTGTAAAGGGGGTGGCCCTCGTCGGCAAGGTTCTGCGAGAGCTTCGCGCCCACCACGTCCACCCGGTTCGAGACGTGCGATTCCATCGCTGCCATCTTCGCCACCGCCGCCCCGGAGAGGTCCACGTCGTATCGTCGCCGGCCGTCGGTCCTGGCAAAGACGTAGGAGAACCGCACGTCGGTGTGCCGGAGGGCAGCCGGTCGTTCGGCGCCGTCGGAGAGTTGCGCCTGGAACGAGGGGAGTTCGATCGGATCGCGCTCGTCGAACGACCACCCCTCGTCGGTGGGCCGCTCCCCGGGCCAGAGGCGGACCGTGGGCCCGTAGATGGTTGTCCCTCGCTCCTCGAGCTGGCGCTCGACCCGGCGGAGGGTGAGACTCGTGTTTCGATCCGCGGGGGCGATCGCGACGAGCGTCCCGTCCTCGGACAGGGAGTCGAGGTACGAGTGTGTCACTGCCACGGGGTCGTCGAGTTCCGAGAGGACCTTGCTGAAGAGAAGGATGTCGAACGCGCCCGGCGGGTCGAACGACTCGGCGGTCTCCTCGTGTATTGTATACTGGAAGTTGCGCCCCGAGTGGGAGAGTGCCCGCTCGAGGACCGTCGATGCGGCGCTTGGCTCCACTGCGTGATACTCGATCACCGCTGGAGGAGCGGTCCGGGCCTGGGGGTGCGAATCCGATTCTGCGGCCCCTCGGTTCGGTTCGCCGAGGACCAGGTCGTGCAGCCCGAGGGCGGGTGCTCCCACGCCAGCACCCACGTCGAGTACCCGGAGGCGTCTCGGGACCAGCCCGTCCGCTCCCAGGTCCGCCAGCACGTACTGGGTCGCCGCGTAGGTCGTCGGGAGGTGGTAGATGGCATATGCCAGCGCGACGTCGAGGTCGTACTCGACGGGATGCTGTCGATAGTACTCGTCCTTCAGCCGGTGGATCCGCTCGCGGATGGCCTCCCCGCGCTCGCCGCGATGCCACTCGGGCCCGTACTGCTCCACGAGGAGATCCGTCACGAGGGATTCGTACCGGTCCGGGAGGGCCGTGACGCCGTCGAACGCGAGGTCGACGGCCTCCGCGGGAACCGGGACGAACGTGCCGTCCGGCCGCTCCCCGATGCCGAGGTCGACGGCCTCCTCGCGAAGGACCTGTCGGATCACCCGTGGATCGGGGTTCCCCGGGACGTACGAGGCGATCTCCGTCGGATCGATGGGCCGAACGTGACGCAGGTACTTCGCGTTCGAGCGGACCGCCTCGCGATCAACCGGCATCCTCGTAGAGGGCCTCGAATCGGTCGCTGTCTGCGTCCGCGAGCCGCTCGGCTGCCTCGGCCACGTCGGCGGCCCCGTCGAACGTCTCCTGGATGTCCGCGTAGATCCGCGGATTGCCCCCGGTGACCCGGTCGAGGAGGGCGGTGAGCTGTTCGTGGACCGGCGTCTGGAGGTCCGCGGGGACGTCCTCGGCCGCCAACCCGAAGGCGAGGATCGCGGCGTGGGCCCGCCCCTGGATGGTCCGCATCGCCCGGTCGTGCTCGGTCGGGGCCACCTCGACGAGCGAATTGCCGCGGTCGGCAAGCGCCTCCCGGATAGACCCGGTGACCGGCCCAGCGTTTTCCGTGGCGATGGCAACCCGCCCAGGGGCGTGTTCCGGAGCGAAAAGCGGGTGCAGGCTGCACCGCTCGAGTTCCGGTGCGGCCTCCTCGATTGCCTCCAGTGGGCGCGCCATCGAACCCGTCAGGTCGAGGACCGCCCGCTCGGCCCGGCCGGCGTGCCGGTGGATCGCCTCGACCGCGGCCGTCATCGGGACGGCGACGACCACCAGGTCGAACGTCTCCTCCGTGTCCAGGTCGACCGTCTCCTCCGTGTCCAGGTCGACCGTCCGGGCCCGGTCACCGACTGCATCTGCGGCGGCCGTCGCGGTGGCGGGGTCCACGTCCCCGAAGGCGAGAGGCCACTCCAGACACTCGCCGAACCATCGGCCCACCGCGCCGGCCCCGACGATCAGCGCGTCCATCGCCTGTGGGTTTCCCGCCCGGCGGCAAAAGGATTCGCTCTCCAGTCGGGGGTCGGGCACGTGACCGGTGATTTGGAGGTCAGGAACGACGAGGAAATGCAGGGAGAGCAACGTTGGGCACTTCTCGGCGTGCGCTCCCGGTCCGGTCCGTTCCGGTCCGGTTCGTTCCGGTCCGTTCCGGTCCGGTCCACTCCAGTAAGCATTATACCACGAGGTCGCCTTGGTTCCGCTGGAAGATGACGGACCGGCCGTCGGTGCTGATCGTAGAGGACGAACGCGAGCTCGCCACCCTGTACGCCGACTGGCTGGCGGACGAGTACGACGTCTCGACCGCATACACCGTGGCGGACGCGCGGGAGAAGCTCGATGAGGAAACCGACGTGGTCCTCCTCGACCGCCGGATGCCGGAGTCGTCGGGGGACACCGTCCTGGATTTCATCGACGAGCGGGGGCTCGATCCCCAGGTCGCGATGGTGACCGCGGTGGACCCGGACTTCGACATCATCGATCTGGGCTTCGACGCGTACGTGATAAAGCCGGTCGAGCGCCAGGACCTGCGGGAGCTGGTCAGACAGCTGCTCATCCGTGGCCTCTACAACGACCAGGTCCGTCGATACTTCTCGCTCGTCTCCAAGCGGGCGAACCTCGAGGCCACCAAGGCGCCGAATGAGCTCGAGTCCAGGGAGAGCTACCGCGAGCTCATCGAGGAGATCGAGGAGATCGAGGCTCGATTGGACGACATCGTTGCGCGGTTGGACGACGATGACTTCGCCGCCGTCCTGCGCTCGCTGAAGCGGTCGGAGGCCCACCCGCAATCGGGATCGGATTGAAAAACCAGGTGTCGCGGGTCCGCTGTGACGATCGTGATCCGGGGAAGAATCTGGCTGTCCGGTATTTCTCGTGTTCCGTGCCCTGAATACACAGTGAGGTGAAACCGATAGAGGTGGCTAAAAACCCCTCCCCCCGTCTGCAGTAGTGAACGGTCCCGCGACCGCCATGAGATGTGAGCCCTCAGCCGGCTCGGGTCGGGGGGCTCCCACGGGTCGCGTCGCTCCCCGCTCGAGGACGCCCCGGGGTCCTCGAACGGGGGGAGGTAACCGAGCGAAGCGATGGCGTCCGAAGGACTGAGCGGCGAACGAAGTGAGCCCCGAAGCGTGAGCGACCCGTGAGACCCACCCGCGTCAAGCGTCCGGTGCGTTCGGCGGTCCACTTCTCATTGTCATTGATCAGGGAAGAGGGGCGCTCAGGGGTCATCATATAATATCCCGAGGGGCCCGCACCGGCGTGGTGGTCCTCCACTGATGAGAGAAGGATACGGGGACCTGCACCCATCACCATCCGAATCACCGAGATGAGTAACCGGCGGGCCTCCTCGACACACCCCTCCTCCCTCGGCAACACGAAAAACGCGAGCACCCGATAGCATGCCGAAAATGGGACGGGGTCCGCAGCCGGCCGCCGGCCCGGTCACTTCGTGAGGAGTTCCTGGCCCCGCTCGACGTTGATCTTGCAGGGCGGGGT
>JBDGRH010000241.1:0-4641 GCA_042218225.1 Halodesulfurarchaeum sp.
CACGCAGTACGGGTCGGATGGTGCGGCCTTCGAGGACGTCCGCGAGCGGGTCCGGGACATCCTCGACGAACTCGTGGAGGGCGGCTTCGTCGAGGCGGATGCGGAGCTCGGCCTCTCCGCGACGCCACTGGGTTCACTGACCTCCCGGTACTACCTCCGCCTGGCCACCGCCGTCCGGTTTCACGAACTCACCGAATCGGACCTGGAGGAGCGCACGATCCTCCGGGCCGTGGCGAGGGCGGAGGAGTTCGACAGCGTCAGCGCCCGCCAGTCGGAGCGCGAGGCCATCCGGGAGGTGCTCGGCTCGGGGGCGGGCACCCTGGAGCCGGGGGCGAAGAAGGTCCTGGCCATCATGCGCGCGAGCATGGATGGGTCGGTCCCGCCCGAGCTCCGCTCGGACGCCTGGGTGATCCGGCAGAACGCCCTCCGGCTCATCGCGGCCCTGGGGGCCTTCTTCGACCGGTTCGACCGGCCCGAGGGCGCGAACCTCGCGCGTCGCCTCGAGGCGCGGATCGAGACCGCCGTCCCCGAGCGGGCCGTCGGCCTGACCGCGCTCGATGGCGTCGGTTCGGGCCGGGGACACCGGCTCGCCGAGCAGGGGATCACCAGCCCGGGCGACGTCCGGGAGGTCGGTGTCGAGGGGTTAACGGAGGCCGGCCTCTCGACCGGCGTGGCCGAGAACGTGGTCGAGCAGGCGGAGTCCGTCCCCGCCGTCGTGGTGGACTGGGGTGGGCTCCCCGAGACCATCGAGCGGGGGGAGAACCGCATGATCGATGTCACCGTCAGGAACCGGGGCGAAGGTGCGCGCCTCGGCATCCGGGTGACGGTCAACGGGATCGAGATGACCACCACGGACCGGTACGTCGCGGACGAGACGACCGTCCCGGTGGGCGTCTTCGGGGCCGAGGACGACGAGCTCACGTACGTCGTGACGGTCGCCGTGCCTGATCTCCCCCTCCGTCCCGTCCGCGTGTCCAGGACGGTCCACGTGGTGGATTGAGGATCCGGACGTAGGTTTAAACCGGAGGACCGGACCAACCCGGACCATGCAGGACGCCATCAGGGTGTTCGCCGGGCGGAGTACCGTGACCCACGAGGGGGCAGAGATCAGCACGCGCCGGGGCGATCTGGTCACGCTGGTCAAGCCTGACAACACGGTCCTGGTCCACGACACGGACGGGTACCGGCCCGCGGGCTGGCTGACCCGGGCCGACTCGCTTCGCGTCTCGCGGACCGGCGAGCGGGTCGAACTCGCCGCGACGAAGGGCGACGAGCGCCTCGCGGTCTCGGTGACCGATCCGGGGTTCGCGGAGTTCCCCGCCACCCCTGCCGGGTCACCCGTCGGCTCCTGTCCGACCTGCGAGGGGACACTCGTCCGGAGCGGTTCGACGGTCACCTGTCTCTCCTGTGGGGACCGATATCGCCTGCCGCGGGACGCGGACGTGACGGACCGAACCTGCGAGGACTGTGGACTGCCGCGCATCGCGGTCGACCGCGGGGCGTCCATCGAGGTCTGCCTCGACAGGGGATGTCAGTCCATCGACGACGCCGTCGCGGCCCGGTTCGATGGGGACTGGCCGTGTCCCGAGTGCGGCACGCCGCTCGAGATCACCCGCAACCGACGGCTCCAGGCCGCCTGTCCGGACTGTGGAGCGGGCTTTCCGGTGCCCACGGGCGTGATCGAGGGCGAGTGTGCCTGTGGGCTGCCGACCGTCGACACGCCAGGGGGGACGCGATGTCTCGACCCGTCGTGTTCGGCATCCACAGGGGCACATTGATGCGGCCCGGGCTATAGCCTCCGACCATGGACGGCCAGCGGCACGGCGACGAGGTCCACGTCGGGGGCGACGCGCGCCAGCGGCTCCACGATGCGCGGGGGTATGGCCGCCCCCTGGACGGAAACCGGGTGGCGCTCGACCCGGTCGAGGCTGCCCACCTCCTCTACCGTGGGGACCTGGAGCAGGTGGACGGGAAGGACTTCCAGGCCTACCTCAGCGCCCAGGGGGCGGGCTTCGGTCCCCGCTTCCTCGTCTACCTGGATCTCCGGGACCGGGGATTCTACCTCTCGCCCGCCCGGGCGGACTGGGACCTGGCGGACGTGGACATCCCCGAGCGGGCGGACCTCGTGGTCTATCCTCGCGGGAAGGGCCCCGACGACGGCGAGGTGGCCCATCACGTCCGGGTCATCGGCGAGCGGACGGACGTGGCCGCCGATTCGCTGGGCGAGACAGTCCTCGCGGTGGTCGACGAGGAAGGTGATATCACG
Organism: Halodesulfurarchaeum sp.; assembly: GCA_042218225.1. Classification (GTDB taxonomy): domain Archaea; phylum Halobacteriota; class Halobacteria; order Halobacteriales; family Halobacteriaceae; genus Halodesulfurarchaeum. The sequence continues at coordinate 2,267 of JBDGRH010000241.1, forward strand.
TATCTCCAGTTCGAGCGGACGGACCCGTCGGGGGCCACACCGTTCGAGCAGACGGAGCGGGTCATGGGCACGCTGCTCGACGACCGGGTGGTGACGTGGGCGCCGCCGGCCGACCTCCACGAGGAGGGGTTCTACGGCCAACCGCTCGAGGGGCGCGCGTCCGTCGTCGACGCCCTCCACCTCTCGCTCGTCGAGGCGGCCTACCTGGCCGCCGGGGGATCGCTCGCGCTCGAAGCGGGCGGTGGCGTAGAGCGGCTGGTGGAGCGCGGGCGGGCAGTCGAGGGCGAGCGCTTCGACCGCCGCCTCCGCGTCTACCGGGCGCTCCGCGACGCGGGCAGCGTGCCGAAGACCGGCTTCAAGTTCGGGGCGGATTTCCGCGTGTACCGCGAGGTCACGTCCGTCGACGATCTCGGCCACTCGGACCGCCTCGTCCGGGTACTTCCGGCGGACCATACGTTCACCCCCCGGGACCTCGCGCTCGACGTCCGGCTGGCCCACGGGGTCCGGAAGCGAATGGTTTTTGCGCTCGACGGCGCCAACGGGGAGACGATTCGCTGGCTCGCCGCGAGTCGCCTGACGCCGTAACCATGACCGAGAACCCATCCACCGACACCGAGGGGGCGACCGGCGCCGACGACGTCGCGATCGACCCCTGGGGCTCGTCCACCATCGCCGACTACCACGGGCTGTTCGAGGAGTTCGGCATCGAGGCCTTCGAGGAGCTGCTCCCGTCGGTCCCTGACCCCCACTACCTGATGCGCCGCGCGATCATCTTCGGCCACCGTGACTACGGGCGTGTCGTCGAGGCCATGCGGGAGGGCGGAGACTACGCCGCCCTCTCCGGGTTCATGCCGACCGGGGAACCGCACATCGGCCACAAGCTGGTCTTCGACGAGCTGATCTGGCACCAGCGCGCGGGCGGGGACACGTACGGCCTGATCGCCGACCTGGAGGCCCACAGCGCCCGGGGCATGTCCTGGTCGGCCATCAACGGGCACGCCCGCGATTATCTCCTCTCGCTTCTGGCGTTCGGGTTCGACCCCGAGGAGGGCACGCTCTACCGCCAGTCCACCAATCGGCGGCTGCAGGACCTGGCCTTCGAACTCGGGATCGAGGCGAACTTCTCCGAGCTGGCGGCCATCTATGGGTTCGACGGGGAGACCGACGTCTCCCACATGCAGAGCGTCGTCACCCAGGCGGCTGACATCCTCTACCCCCAACTCGAGGAGCCCAAACCGACCGTCATCCCGGTCGGGCCGGATCAGGACCCCCACATCCGGCTCACCCGCGACCTCGCCGCGCGGATGCGCTACTTCGGGGTCACGACCGCGTACGCGAGCTTCGAGGCGGAGCCCGACGAGCGCGAGCACATCGCGGCGGCGTTCGAGGCCCTCGTTTCCGACACGGAGGACGACGAACAGGTCCGGTGCGAGGAGGCGGCGGAGTGGCTGGCCGAAGCGGACGAGGCGAGCGAGGCACGGGGGGAAGCCATCCGGAAGCTGCGGGCAGCCGGGAAGGAACCCCTCCGGCCGCGGGTCAGGTTCCTCGACCGAAACGCAACTCCCGATGCCTTCGAGGGGCTCATCGAGGCCATCGACGGGGAGAAACGGGTCTTCGAGGCGCACATCGATGCCTTCGACCTCTCACGCGAGGCGGCGGAGTCCCTGGCCCGGGACGTGGAGATCGAGCACGGCGGCTACGGGTTCGTGGCCCCCTCCTCGATCTATCACCGGTTCATGACCGGCCTGACGGGCGGCAAGATGTCCTCCTCGGTCCCCGCCAGTCACATCAGCCTGCTGGACGAGCCGGAGGCGGGCGCCGAGAAGGTGATGGAGGCGACCACCGGCGGGCGCGAGACGGCGGAGCTCCAGCGGGAGCTCGGCGGGGAACCCGACAAGTGTCCGGTCTACGAGCTCTACGCCTACCTCCTGGCCGGCGACGACGACGCCTACGCCCAGCGCGTCTACGACGAGTGTGCCGGCGGGGAGCGCCTGTGCGGCGAGTGCAAGGGTGAGGCCGCGGACCTGATGGAAACCTTCCTGGAGGAGCACCAGGAGCGCCGGGCGGAGATGGAGCCGGTCCTGGAGGACCTCGACGTCGACCTGGAGCCCGAGCGGCCGTGAATCACGGGGTCCAGGAACACGCATCCCTCGGCCGCCTCACCTTGCCGCTTCCCTCCGGACGAACTGAGCCGGGACGTTACTGCCTCGGCGGGGTTCCGCCTGTCCTCGACCAAACGGTGCCCGAGGTGGTCCTTATATATTGGTCCCCGTGCCCCATTGGCTTCCTGGTCTCCTGAACCTCTGCCCACGTTCCCCTGGTTGTGTCCTCGCAATGACGCCACACACTCACATTGTGTCCTCGCAATGACGCCA
>JBDGRH010000241.1:4741-11300 GCA_042218225.1 Halodesulfurarchaeum sp.
GTTGTGTCCTCGCAATGACGCCACACACTCACATTGTGTCCTCGCAATGACGCCATACACTCACACACCCGCACGCCTCCGTAGCCCGCCATCCAACGGAAACGCTTTTCCCGGTCCGTGGCATCGACCCGCACATGATCGCCGAACCCCACGGTGGCGGTCGAATGGCCCGAAACCGGACGCGGAGTCAGGGGTTCGGCGTTTTCTTTTTCACCGCCTGAGAGGGGCGGTGGACGTCCGGACCGGCCGCTCTCGCTGGCCACCCTCGTCCGGACGGAAACCACCCACGACCCGATCTGTGCCATCCTCCCGGGGGTTCCACTCACCGGGGGCCCGGGCGGAACGAAACGCTCACCACGCAACCGCCACTCCGAACCCACAACGACCACCATCGATGAAGCTCCCACGACAGCAACTCGCGGTGCTCGAGCGGGCGAGCGCCGACGATCCCACGGACATCCAGACCCTGGCCGAACAGCTCGAGACGAAACCGGAGACCGTGACGGGCGCCGCCTTCGCCCTCGAAGAGGCGGGCCTCCTCGAGGTCCACGAGTCGAGCGAGACCGACGTCGAACTCACGTCCGAGGGCCGCTCCTACCTCGAGGAGGGGCTGCCGGAGCTCCGACTCTATGATGTCGCCCGTCGGCTCGGGGCCGCGGAGGATCCCGTCTCCCTCGGTGCGGTGCTCGAGGAGGCCGACCTCGACGGGCAACGGGTCGACATCGCCCTCTCGAACTTCGCCCGGAAGGGGTACGGGCGCATCGAGGACGGGGAGCTCGTCGCCGACCCGGAGAAGGACCCGGAGGGGGACGATGAGGCGGCGGCCCTGGAGCGGCTCGAGGCCGGCGAATCCGTGGACGAGGACCTCCTCGCGGCGCTCGAACGGCGGGACCTCGTGCGGATTGACGAGCGGACAGTCCGTTCAGTGCTCCTGACGGAGGAGGGGGTCACGGAGCTCATGGCCGGGATCGAACCCCTGGAGGCCGTCGACCAACTCACCCCAGAGCACCTCACCGAGGGGACGTGGCGGGAGGTGGACTTCGCGACGTACAACGTCGCTGCGGACGCCGCCGAGCCGACCCCCGGGAAGGTCCACATCCTCCGGCAGGCCGCAGAGCGGGTCAAGGAGGTCCTCGTCGGGATGGGCTTCGAGGAGATGGCGGGGCCGCACGTGGACGCGGACTTCTGGATCAACGACTGCCTGTTCATGCCCCAGGACCACCCGGCGCGGACGCACTGGGACCGCTTCGCGATGGCCCGTCCGGAGCAGATCGACGAGCTCCCCGAGGACCTCGTCGACCGGGTCGAGCGTGCCCATCGAGAGGGGGTTGGCGAGGACGGGGACGGGTATCACTCCCCATGGGACGTCGAGTTCGCAAAGGAGCTGGCGCTCCGGGGGCATACGACGTCGCTCTCGGCCCGGTACCTCTCCGGGGAGCAGATCGGCGAGTTGGAGCCGCCCCGACGCTTTTTCAGCGTGGAGAAGGCCTACCGGAACGACACCATCGACGCCACCCACCTCCTCGAGTTCTTCCAGATCGAGGGCTGGGTGATGGCCGAGGACCTCACCGTCCGTGACCTCATGGGGACGTTCACGGAGTTCTATGGCCACTTCGACATCACCGACCTCTCCTTCAAGCCCACCTACAATCCCTACACGGAGCCCAGCTTCGAGCTGTTCGGGCGGCACCCGGAGACGGACGAGCTCATCGAGATCGGGAACAGCGGGATCTTCCGGCCCGAGATGCTCGAGCCCCTGGGGGTGGATGCGGACGTGATGGCGTGGGGCCTGGCCCTCGAGCGGCTGCTCATGCTGATGACCGGCTTCGAGGACATCCGGGACGTCCACGGGACGCTGGTCGACCTCGATTTCCTCCGGACCGTGGAGGTGGAGTACTGATGCCGGTCGTCGACGTCGACCCGGACGAGCTGCGCCGGTTGACCGGCCACCGGGAGAAATCGGACCAGGAGCTCAAAGACGACCTCTTCGGGCTCGGGCTGGAGTTCGAGGGGGAAACCGAGGACGGCGAGTTGCAGCTCGAGTTCGAGGCCGACCGTCTCGACCGCCTCTCCATCACCGGGATCGCCCGCTCGCTCCGGTATCAATACGGGGACGAGCGGGGGGTCTACGTGCCCGACACCAACGACCCAGACTGGACGATCGAGGTGCAGGACAGCGTGCCAACAACGCGACCGTACGTGACCGGGGCCATCGTGCGGGGCCTCGACCTCGACAGGACTGACCTCGATGCCATCATCCAGCTCCAGGAGAAGCTCCACGCCACGATGGGCCGGAAGCGGGCAAAGGGGGCCATCGGCATCCACGATCTCACCATGCTCAAGGGGGCCCCCGCGGGCGAGGGTGGTTCCAAATCGATCCGGTACGAGGGTGTCGAGCCGGCCGGGGACACGTTCGTCCCCCTCGACAGCGACCGGGAGATGACACCCGCAGAGGTGCTCGAGGAGCACCCCATCGGGGACGACTACGCACCGCTCGTCGAGGAATACGACCGGTACCCGGCCATCTACGACGACATCGGCCTCTTCAGCTTCCCGCCGGTCATCAATGGACGCCGGACCGAGGTCACCACCGACTCCCGGGATCTCTTCGTCGAGATGACCGGGACCGACCAGTGGACCATCGACAAGATGCTCGCCATCGTCTGCTACGCCCTCGATGCCCGGGGGGGTCAGGTCGAGGAGGTCGCGGTCGAGTACCCGGACCGCTCGGTGGTCCGGCCGGAGTTCTCCATCGACACGAAGCACGTCACCCACGAGCGGATCGAGGGAACCCTCGGGATCGACCTGTCGGTCGAGGAGGTGGTGGACCTCTTCGAGCGATCCGGGCTCTCCCCGGAACCGGAGCGCCCAGCTGGGGGCCAGGCCGAGAGGAGCCAGACCCGAGCGGATGCCGAGGAGGTCGAAGACGACCGAACCGACACCGTGTACGCGGTCGATATCCCCCCGTATCGGGTCGACGTCCTCCATCCCGTGGACCTCGTCGACGACCTGGGTCGGGCCTATGGCTTCAACAACCTTGTGCCCCGGTACCCGGACGTGAGCACCGTGGGTCAGCGGACCGAATCCTCCAGACACGAGGAGGCGGTCCGGAACCTCCTGGTGGGCCTCGGGTTCGAGGACCTCCTCAATTTCAACCTCTCGAGCGAGGCGGAGACGTTCGACCGGATGAATCTCGACCCCGACGACGACGCGTTCGGGGCCGCCGAGCCCCCGATGATCGAGGAACCGTACAGCGAGGACTACACCATCCTCCGGACGTGGGCGCTCCCGTCGTTGCTCTCGGTGCTCTCGAACAACACCCACCGGTCCTACCCCCAGGACCTCGCGGAGATCGGGTTCTCCGCCCGGGTGGACGAGTCGGAGAACACGAACGTCGCCGAGCGACGGACCGTCGCGGCGGTCCTCGCCCGACACGACGCCTCATACGAGGACGCGAAGGGCCGCCTCCAGGCGCTCGTCCGGAACTTCGGCGTCACCCTCGAGACGCCCCCCACGGAGCACCCGAGCTTCCTCGAGGGCCGGGTCGCGGACGTGGTCATCGACGGTGATGTCGTTGGCGTCATCGGTGAGCTCCACCCGGCGGTCCTGGTCGAGCACGATCTGGAGGTCCCGGTGGCGGGATTCGAGCTCCAGGTGGACGCGCTTCGTGATTCCGGGTCCTAACGGGTCGCAGGGAAGCGGCATCGTCTCCCACCCGCGCGAGGGGGTCGGGAAGGGGGGTGTTCACGGCCGCGATGGCGGGCCGGTCCCACGCACTCACTCCAGATCCGCCCCGACCGCCTCCTCGACGGAGTCGAACCCGTCGGCCTCCAGGAGCCCGAGGAGACGACGATTGATATCGCGCGCGATGGTCGGGCCGCGGTAGATGAGCCCCGTATACAGCTGGACGAGCGACGCGCCGGCCCGGATCTTGGCGTAGGCGTCGTGGGCGGTAAACACGCCCCCCACCCCGACCACCGGGAGGGCGGTGCGGCCGGCGACGAACCGGACCACCTCGGTCGAGCGGTCCGCAATCGGTCGTCCGGACAGCCCACCCTCCTCGTCGCGGTTTGGATGCTGGAGCCCCTCCGGCCGGCGGGTCGTCGTGTTCGTGGCGACGATCCCGGCGAGGTCGAGTTCCTCCGCGAGGTCGACCGCCTCGGCGATGGCCTCCCGGTGGAGGTCGGGCGACAGCTTGAGCAGTAACGGGTCGGCACCGGCGTCCAGGAGGGCATCGAGGATCCGCTGGAGCGGCTCGCGTGCCTGGAGGTCGCGGAGCCCCGGCGTGTTCGGGCTCGAGACGTTCACCACGAAGAAGTCGGCGTGATCGGCGACGCGTTCGTAGGTGTACCGGTAATCCGCGGGCGCCTCGTCCATCGGGGTTGCTTTCGATTTCCCGATGTTCACCCCGAGGGGCACGTCCGGTGCCTGGCTCTCGGCAAGCCGGCGGCCCACGACGTCAGCGCCATCGTTGTTGAACCCCATGCGATTCACGAGCGCCTCGTCGCTCGGGAGGCGGAACAGCCGTGGCCGGGGATTTCCGGGTTGTGCCTCTGCAGTCACGCCACCCACCTCCGCGTGGCCGAATCCGAGGGCGGCCAGCGAACGGGGGATCCTGGCGTTCTTATCGAAGCCCGCCGCGACACCGACCGGGTTGGGGAAGTGACAATCGAACACCTGGGTGTACAGCCGCTCGTCGTCCACCGCGAATCGACGGGTGAGCGCCCCGAGGATGGGATCGCGCTGTCCGACCTGGAGCAGACGGACCACCATGTCGTGGGCGGTCTCGGGCGGCAGCGAGAACAGGAGTGGCTTGAGTGACTCGTAGAGGGACATCCCGTCCGTGTCCCCGTCAGAAGTCGTGCTCAACGTCGTCCGGATCTGCCTTCTGGATGATGATCTTGTCCTCCCGGACCCTGACGAAGACCTCGTCACCGATCTCCAGCCCGGCGACGGCGAGCTCGTCCTCGTGGAGGTTGACGTGCGCGTTGTGATACGCCCCGTCCTCCCCTTTCGCCCCGCTGGGGCTGAGCTTCTTTTTGCGGACCATCGGGTGTTCCCTTATGTGGGCCTTCGCTGTACCATATACTTAAGTTCTTTCTACCGCGGCCGGAAGAACACCGCCACCGTCGGCGGCAAGCGGGATGGACCCACGTTCTCCCCGGAGGTACAAAGGTGTAGCGGGTGTGGGTGGACGAGGCCCGTCCGACCGGCAAGCGCGTGAAATCCCGGCGGGAACGGCGGCGAGCCGTCTACAATATAAGTAGTTTGTGGTCAACTCGCCGGTATATTTATGACAGACACTTGTGTTGGCTTCGCATGGGTCCAAACCATGGTACGCGAGGACGGTAAGCGAAACTTCGCGCTCCGGAACAGCGACGGGGAGGAGACCAGCGTGTTCAGTGGGAACACGCCCCGCCAGGCAGCCCTCAAAGCGGCCAGGCGACTGGACGACGTGGGGAACTCCGAATCGTCCGCCCCGCGCAAGGAGATCAGGCTTCGGGAGAAGGGGACCGACAAGGTCCACATCTACGATGCCTGGGCGTGGGAGGAGAGTTCTCCCTCCGACTCCCCCGACTGGATGCCGAACGAGATAACCGAGGCCAACGTCTCGAAGAAGGGGATCGAGCACCTCGAGGACTTCTGAGCCTCGTCCGGAGCGGGAAGCGCTTACCACCACCGGGGACGAACGGAAAACTGCGCGGCCACCACCCGGTCCGACCACGCGTGCTCGCGCGGGATGACCGACCGGCCTCCTGCCGCGCGACATGCACCCATGAAACCGCGTGACGAGGAGCCGCCGGTTCGACGCGCTTTTATGCACCCCGACCATTCCCATCGATGCGAACGAGATGAGGTGGCCCGGGGATCCGGCGCCACTGAGGTGTGCCCGCCGGCGGCCCCGGACCGGTCTCCGACCGGTTCGATGCCCTTATGTACGACCCGGCGTTTCCGAATGAATGCGACCGGCGCTGGTGACCACCGCGTCACCATCGACCGCGTCCGGCGCCGGGACCCATCCGGCCAGGGTGGCTGGATGGGGGGCGACCCCGCCGGCAGCCGGGCACTGGGTGGACGGCCGATCCGTTCACCACTCGAGGACCCTTCGATGGGTTTAATACCCGCGCGAAAGTATGCTAGGGTCCGAAGGAAATGAGGATCTCACCCCTGCGGTCCGCCGTATAGATGGGATCTGATGTTAGCCCCGATGGTTCGGTGATATCCGGTCGGCCGCGAGTATTCGCGGCCACCTGATACCCGCCAACCAGAGACTCCCTCTCTGGCCCGCCGGGGGTTGCACCCCGGCACATTCCGGTTGATCCTGCCGGAGGCCATTGCTATCGGAGTCCGATTTAGCCATGCTAGTCGTACGGGTTGGACCCGTGGCGAATAGCTCAGTAACACGTGGTCAAGCTACCCTGTGGATCGGGATACCCTCGGGAAACTGAGGTCAATCCCGGATACCGCTCCCTCACTGGAATGTGGGGAGCCGGAAAGGTCCGCCGCCACAGGATGCGGCTGCGGCCGATTAGGTTGACGGTGGGGTAACGGCCCACCG
>JBDGRH010000025.1:0-11059 GCA_042218225.1 Halodesulfurarchaeum sp.
ATCCGAAAGGGGCCGGGCGCTCCGGGAAGCACGGCGACGTAAGGACCGCAGGCGAGGGGTGAGTGGAGCGAACCCCGAGCTGAGGACCGCAACGAGCCGCGCGACCGGAGCGCCCGGGGGCTTTCGGGCGTCTGCTCACCAAGGACATTGTACACTGTAGCGGGTCTTTCGGGCGTCTAATCGCAAGAGGTATCATTTACTGTAGTGGGGTTTTCGGGTGTCTTCACCCGCAGCGTATCGAAAACTGCAGTGAGGCGTCCGGGGCGTCAAGTAACGAGGATATTTTATCCTACTGCATGAGGGCTGTGGACATCATGGGATCGGGGGGTGGAGTGAGCCCATACCCACTCGGAGGGAATTGCGGTGCTCACATTTTCCCCCGTTCGCAAGCAACTCCTGGCCCCGTCGTTGTCCGAACCCGCGAATTTTGAGTTCGCCTCCCGCTTCGCGCTTCCTCGGCCACCGACAACACGTCCACGCGCATCCCGAACACGCATATGCCTGCCGTCCGTAGACGCCCCCGAAGGTGGTCCGGCGGACCGGGCCGTGAACCGCATGAGCCACGAGCGCGAGAAGCAATACAGCGAGAGCGTCGAGATGTACCTCAAGGAGATCTACCTCCTCTCGAGGGACGGCCGGCCGGCCACGACGGGCGACGTCGCGGAACGTCTCGGCGTCTCGCCCCCGAGCGTCACCGACCGCATCGCCCACCTCGCCGAGGAAGGGCTGGTGACCCACGAGAAGCACCGAGGTGCCTCACTCACGGAGCCGGGCGAGCGACAGGCCGAACGACTCCTCCGGAAGCACTGCCGCATCGAGCGCTTCCTCGTCGAGCAACTCGACGTGAGCGAGGGCTTCCACGAGGAGGCCTGCCGGCTCGAGCACGCCCTCAGCGACGACGTGGCCGAGCGACTCGACCGGTTCGTCGACCTCCCGGGGTCCTGCCCGGACTGCTACGACCTCGAGTCCCAGCACTGCTCGCGCCTGTTCGACTGAGTGCTGGCTTCTCACCCCCGCGTTCGATTTCCCGCGTTCAATCTTCCGCGTTCAATCCCCCGCGTTCAGTCTCCCGCGTTCAATCTCCCGCGATCTCGGGCGCCACCGGCATGCGGCGGGCCAGGAAGTCATCCAGGGTGCGGAACATCCGGATCTTCTGGTCGATGTCGGAGGAGGCGTGACCTTCCTCGCCCAGCTCGCGATACTCGAAGTCGCCGTCCTCGCCCTCCTCGAAGCCGGCTGCCTCGAGGGCCTCCCGGACGATCCGCGCCTGGGAGACCGGCACGCGGCGGTCGTTCACCCCGTGGACGACCAGAAGCGGACAGGAGAGGTTCTCGATGTGGGTTACGGGACTCCGCTCCTCGTAGAGCTCGGGGCGTTCGTCCGGGGTCCCGAGATACTTCTCCATGAGCTCCGTCTTGAAATGGGGCATCGTGTTCTCGTACATGTCGTCCAGGTCGGTGACACCGATCCAGGCGATCCCCGCGTCGTAGAGGTCGGGATACTGGACCACTTGCCAGTACGCGGAGTAGCCGCCATACGATCCCCCGAAGACCGCGACCCGGTCGTCGTCGAGCCAGTCGCGTGTCTCGAGAACGTGCTCGGCGCCGGTGGCGACGTCGCCCTGCTCGGCCCCGCCCCAGTCGTCATAGAGGCGCTCGACGAACTCGCGGCCACGCCCCGTGGAGCCCCGATAGTTGACCTGGAGGACGCTGTACCCACGGAGGGCGAGGAACTGAGTGTAGAGGTCGAACTGCTTGTAATCCGCCGCCCGGGGGCCACCGTGCGGGTTCACGACGAGCGGGGAGGGCCGCTCCCCGGAGTCGTATAGCAGCCCCTCGATCTCGAGGGTTTCGTACGGGTCGTGGGCCACGGCGGCTGCGGGGGCATCGGGAACCCCGTCGGAGTCGAAGGTGAAGTACTCCACGTCCGCAAAGGCGTCCGGGGAGAGGTCCCCGTACTCCGCCTCGATGAGCACCTCGGAGGAGTCCGACTCGAGGTCGTACGCGTAGAGCTCCGGCCGGTGGGTCGGCCTCGAGAGCTCGACGAGGACCCGCTCCGGCCCGAGCACCGCCTCGGCGCCCATCCCGCCGAAGCTGGCGACGCCCTCCGGCATCGACAGCTCTCGATGTTCGCCAGTATCCACCGTATATACGACGGGGACGATGGCTGCCTCGCGTGTTCGCGTGGCGAGGAATCGCTCCCCGTCCGGGAGGAACGCCACCGGCTCCTCGACGTACTCGCCGTCGCCGAACCACTCGACCGCGTCGGTCTCGAGGTCGTAGATGCCACAACGGTTGCGATCAGGCGTGTTGTCCCCGACGAGGAGCCGGCGGCCCTCGGGCCCCCAGTCCGCGACGGCGGCCTCGGCGCCGGTCTCCCCGATGTGGAGGTTTCGCGGGTCCGACCCGTCGGCGTTCGCCACGTAGGCGTCAAGATTGTCGTAGTCCTCGGCCTCGTTGGTCGTGTAGGCGATCCGTTCGCAGTCCGGGGAGAGGCTGGCCGCGTGGACAGCTCGCTCGTACTCGGTCAGCTTCGTCGTCTCCCCGGAGTTCAGGGAGTGTCGGTAGAGGTTCATCTGCCCGTCCCGGGTCCCCCCGAGGAGCAGCGTCTCCCCGTCCTCGCCAACGTCGAGGAGGGCGTTCTGTCCGTCCATCGTGACCACCGGCTCGGCGTCGCCGTCCGGTCCGATGACGTGGATGTCGTTCTGCTCGTTTCCCGCCTCGTCCAGGTGGAAGTACACCCGCTCCCCGTCGGCCGCCCACCGGACGGGCCAGCGGGCGTTCCGCGGCACCTCGCCATCGCTCCATCGCGTCAGCTCGCCCGTCGCCGCGTCGAGGACGTGCAGTTCGTTGCGGCCCGTGACGTCGTAGTACACCGCGACCCGATCGCCATCGGGAGAAGCCGTCGGGTGGTGAAACGTGGGGAGACTCGCCAGGGCTTCGAGGAGCCCCTCCGAGCGGGACTCCTCGTCTTCGGAGGCCGTCATGTCTCCACTCGACGGGGGTGGGCGGGAAAAGTGCTTCCAGAACGGCGTTTCTGTTCGCGAACGGAGAGGTCGACCGTCGGGCCTGGCGAGACCGGTGGGTGACCACTTCCCTCGATGCACCAGTCCTTCGGTCGGCGGCCTCTGCGGACACATTATATAATGTGCTTTGTCGATCATCACGTCCCGGGGGATCGACTGGTCATCACGTCCCGGGGGATCGACTGGTCACCGTCTCTCCAAGACGATCGGTCATCGTATTGCGGGGCTCGATTGCCACTCGAGATGCCCAAGAAACCCATCGTATTCCCTTTCTCGGAGAAGTTCTGACGAATCGGACGGAGGACGGGAGGCCAGTGAAGCCGGCTATCGGCTCCGTCCCGATATCTCAACCGCTTTTCACGACTGCGGTTCGGTTCGCCGTTGCGACCTCGGCGATGGTCCCGGCCTCCAACCGATCGACGGCCGCGGCGACCGCCTCCTCGCCGTCGCCCACGATCACGAGATCACCGTCCGCTTCCATCCGGACGACGGCGATCCCGGTTGCGGGCCCGTCGTACCCGGCGGTCCGAACCGACAGGTTCCCGCCCCGGTCCTGGACGGCAATTCCCGGAGGCGACCGACCCGAGGCGGCGAGATGCTCGAAGGTGGTCAGGAGGACTGCGGGATCGGCACCCGGCTGCAAGCCGGCGGTGAGCGATGGTGATTTGTCCGCCGACCGGAGATCGGCGGCGAGTGCCTGGCTCGGCTCCAGGAGGCTCGCGTTCGTGTAGGCCACCGCCGGTCGGGGTCCAAGCATGGCCGGGTAGTCCCCCACGGTGTGCCGCTGGTTCCCCGCCGCGAGGAACCCGATCACGTGGGAAATGAACACGTCGTTGTCTGCCACGGTCTGATGTCCCGCCGTCAGCATGGTGGTATCGCCCAACGCGATGACGTTCCCCTGTCGCACCGCGACTGGATACCGGTTCGCGCGCGGATCGGCACCCGAGCGTGTTCCGGTGGCCGCCCGGAGCAGGGTGCTGCCTCCGGGAGCCCGGACGGACGTTCCAGTGTATACGACTGTCCGGTCGACCCCGGCGGTCAGCGAGCTCTCCTCACCCGGCGAGGCGAACACGTTCCGGTAGTTCCCGTCGTTTCGCTGTAGATTGTACAGGTACGCGGCGCCGAACTCGATCCCGAACCGGCTGGCCAGCGAGTGCAACTCGTTGCGGACCGCCACCGTGCTGATCGTCCCCAGTTGGGTGGTCTGTATCTGGGTCCTGGTCGGCTCGCCGGCGAGGAGCACCCGTCCGCCATCCGCGGCGAAGTCGGCGATGGCGTCTGCCTCGCTTTGGCTGAAGGAAACACCCGGGTCGAGGACCACGAACGCGTCGGCCCGTGCCAGTTCCGCGTCGAGCTCCGCGGTCGAATCGAGCATTCGGATCCGGAATCCCGCCCGGGTGAGCGCTCGAAGGAACGGTCGGACCTCGTCGCTCTGGACCCGATTCAGGTGGGCGTTATCGACGAGCACCACCCCTTCCGCCGACACGATGCCGGAGAGCTGGATCTTCCCGCCCGTGTCGGTTCGTTGCGACATGATCGAGTCGACGTCGTACTCGGGATGTCCCGCAGGGCTCGGTTGGGCTGCCGGGAGCCGCTGGTAGGCCATCCCGGCCGAGGCGAGGAGGACCAGGCCGAGCACGATCGCGAAGACGACGACCCGGGGGGTCCACCTATCCAGCCGCGACGACGGTGCCATTGGTCGCGTTCACCCCCGTTCGGTTCCGGAGTGCCGGTCCGATGAGCTCGGGTGGAACCATCAGGATGTTCCCGAAGCCGGTCCCCGACGAACCCACCAGGTAGCGAGGCGTCCGCAGCACCCGCGGCTCCACGGTCGAGGCCAGTGCTGTCGCCCTGGTGACGAACGTCACGGTCGTGTTGGGTTCGAGCCGCTGGGTCCGGTACCGCTCGAGTCCTGCCATCCTCGCAGCCCGGTCCGTCGCGTCCTCGATGCTCCCGATCTCGTCGGCGAGTCCGTATCGGACCGCCTCCGGCCCGGAGAAGAGCGCGGCTGTGGCCAGCCGCTCCCGGCGGACCGTCAGCTGCTCGCCCCGATTCGAGATCACCGCCTGCAGGAACGCATTCTGCAGGGTGTCGATCTTGTAATACCATCCGCGGGTGGTCGACCCACTGATCTTGTTGGGGCCCGTCGTGATGATGCGATCCATCGGGTGGATCTCCGGCGGGGCGGTGAAGATGACCCCGATGCTTCCGACGAGCGACGACGGTTTCGCGTAGATGTAATCTGCCGGGGCAGCGGCGTAGTAGGCCCCAGAGGCCGCCATCGAGTCCACGGACACGACCACCGGCATCTCACGGGCGGTCCGGTTCACCGCCAGATAGAGCGTCTCGCTGGCCGCGGCCCCGCCACCAGGGCTGTTGACCCGGAGGACCACCGCCTGGATGTCCGGGTCCTCCCGGGCCGCCTCGAGCTGCTCGGATACCGCGGCTGCGTTCGCCCCATTGATGCTGCCGGCCAGCGGGATGACCGCCACGGTCCCACTCGTCTGCGTCACGAAGGCTGTCGAGGCCAGGGGGGCGAGCTGGAGACCGACGATGAGCCCCACCACCGCGAAGAGGACGAACGACCACGGCCCCTCCCCCAGGATCTCGACGAGTCGCTCCCATCCGTCCCACGACCGCACCCCCTCGAGGGTCTCGGATCTTCCCGGTTCGGCCATCGTCCACACGGTTGTCGTTTGGTACCAAAAGGCTAGGGTGGATCCGTCGGTGCAGGGCGGGGGTCAGGCCGCCGCGTCGATTGCCTGCTCGAGGTCCGCGATGATGTCCGCGGGGTCCTCGAGCCCGACGGAGAGGCGGACGAGGTCGGGGGTGACCCCGCTGGCTCGCTGCTCGGCCTCGCTGAGCTGCTGGTGGGTGGTGCTCGCCGGGTGGATGATCAGCGTCTTCGCGTCGCCCACGTTCGCGAGGAGGCTCGCGAGGTCGGTTGCCTCGGTGAGCGCCCGGCCGGCGTCATAGCCCCCCTCGAGACCGAAGGTGATGATCCCCCCGTATCCACCGTCGAGGTACGCCGAGGCGTTCTCGTGGGTCTCGTGATCGGGGAGCCCAGGGTAGGTGACCCAGTCCACGGCCTCGTGATCCGCGAGGAATTCGGCCACCTGGAGGGCGTTCTCCGAGTGACGCTCGACGCGGAGCGGGAGCGTCTCGAGCTTCTGCAGGGTCACCCAGGCGTCGAAGGGGGCCTGTTGGTTGCCCAGGTCCCGGAGGCCCCGGGCCCGCGCCGCGTAGGCGAAGGCGGCGTCGCCGAACCGCTCCCGGAAGTTCACCCCGTGGTAGGCCGGGTTCTCCTCGGCGATCTCGGGGTAGTCACCCTCCTCCCACGGGAAGGTGCCGCCGTCGATGAGGATCCCACCGATGGTCGAACCGGAGCCGTGGATCCACTTCGTCGTCGAGTGCCAGACGATGTCGGCACCGTACTCGATCGGGTTGCAGAGGTATGGGGTCGCGAAGGTGTTGTCGACCACCAGGGGGACATCGTGGTCGTGGGCGATGTCGGCGATGCGCTCGATGTCGGGGGTGACGAGTGCGGGATTCCCGATGGTCTCCAGGTGGACGTACGCCGTGTCCTCGTCGATGGCCTCGGCGTAGGCGTCGGGCGACAGGGTGTCCACGAACCGGGGCTCGATGCCCCGACGCGTCGCCGTGTGTTCCAGATAGGTGTACGTGCCCCCGTACAGCGATGAGGCGGTGACGACGTTGTCGCCCGCCGACGCGAGGGTGAACGTCAGGAGGTCGAAGGCCGCCATCCCGCTGGCCGTGGCGAGCCCGGCGACGCCCCCTTCCAGGTCCGCCAGTCGCTCCTCGAGGACGGCGTTCGTGGGGTTCATGATCCGGCTGTAGATGTTCCCGGGCTCCTCCAGCGCGAAGAGCCGGGCGGCGTGGTCGGCGTCGTCGAACACGTAGGAGGTCGTCTGGTGGATCGGCGGGGCGCGAGCGTTCGTGCCGGGGTCCGGCTCCTCCTGCCCGACGTGGAGGGAGCGGGTGGCGAACCCACGGTTATTCTCATCACTCATTTGCACGCCGAGATATATACTGGACAGTAATTAACCTGACGTTCCGGCTTCGGGAGCGGTATCGAACGTATGGAACTCCAATTGCGTGAACGGATGCCGACGCGCCGGTGATCGAGTGATACGGAACGCGTGGGTGTTCGAGGGATGCCGGCAACCTCGCTATGGAAAAATGCCGATATCCCCGGTGTTCGATGAATCACCCTGCCGCCCGTTTACGAATGACGGCTCGGGGGAGGGTATTGCGGAAAAGCGGCGATTAGGAGATTGCGGAAAAGCGGCGGGGAGGGGAATGCGGAAAAGCGCCGGGGAGGGTATTGCGGAAACGCGGCGGGGAGAGTGGCGAAGAGCGATGGGGGTCTTTCAGGTTCCCGGACGCCTGGTCGGGGTCATTCGATGACCTCCATCACGGATACCTTGTAAATAGTGCCGTTATAGCGCAGGTAAGCGAACGAGCCGGAGGGGGGCCGCTCCGCGATCCATCCATCGGCCGCCTCGACTCGTTCCGGTCGGGTCTCGACTGTTCCCGACCATTTGTACGACCCGTTCTCGAGCGCCGAGAGGATGACCGCCCGGCCGGGATCGGGCGGCACGTCTGCCGTGACGTTTGTCACGAGGGCGTCCAGACGGCCCTCGACGAAGGCCCGAGCCGACGTGGCGACGGGGACCAGCTCGTATCGGATCTGCATCCGGACCACGGGCGGGCGTTCCCCGGTGACCTGGACCCGGAAGACGTCGCCCTCGTGGCGGACGTAGTGTGGCGCTCCATCCAAGAGCGCCGCGGCTGCAACCTCGTGGGTTGGTTTCGGGAGGTAGTGGAACCCCGAGCTGATCAGGCCTCCCTCCCGCTCCTCCTGGCTTGGAACCCCATAGGCGACCAGGTCCCGCTCCACCGGCGAAAGGGCAGAGAAATTCGTCACGTTGTCGGGGATCTCGGCTGCTTCCCGGAAGGTTCCAAGCGGTCCCTCCATCTCCACCTGATAGCCGGTCCCGCTCCAGCGCGTCACGACCGTCGCCTCGATCCGGTAGAAGGTCCCGTTCCGGGAGAGGTACTCGCCCGCCTCGAGCGGCCCCGGCGTGTCCGGAACGCTCTCGCCGTGGGACATGTACGTCACCGTCGAGGAGTTGTTCGCGAGGGCGTCCTGGACGATGCGCCTGCGGTCGTCGTCGAGTCGCTGGATCGGTGTCGCGACGTCTGTGGCGATGGTCTCGGGCGATACCGGGGTTGCACGGAAAGTAAAGATGTTCGCATAGCCGTTCTCCCGCAATCCATCGACCGTGGAGTCCTGCGTGGCTGTGGGGGTCGGGGTCGTCTCAGTGGATTCCGTGGGTGGAGTGGTCGTGGACCCACTCGGGGCTCCAGTACATCCGGCCAGGGCGACCATCGCCGCGAACACCAGCAGGGCACCCGCTCTCGGCTGCATGATTGTATCGTCCTCCCGGCGACGGAAAGTGTCTTCTGCAGGCTCAAACGTCTGTTTGGGTCTCGGTTCGTGGGTGTGTGATAGGCGGGGATCCGACGACCCAAGACATTTACCTCACCTGAAGGGAGTATCGGCCGTGACCCGAGATTGGTCCCGTCGCGCCCTCCTGGCGAGTCTTGGGACACTCCCTCTCGCCGGATGTGGGGGGGACGGAGCCGAGTCCCCCACTCCCGGCTCGCCGACACCCACCCCGACGGAGAGTCCGACTGCGACACTCACGGAGACGCAGACGGAGACGCCGACACCGACGGAGACACCCACCGAGCCCCAGCCGCCGTCCACGCCGAGTGGAACCCCGACGCGGCCGGAGCGCATCGACTCCAGCTGGCCGATGCCCGCCCACGATGCGGGACTGAGCAACGCCACGGATGCCGCCCCCGGGCCGACCGACCTGATCGGGACGCTCTGGCGGATACGTCACGGAGCCTCCCTTTCCCGACCCGTGGTGGCCGACGGCACTGTCTTCGTCGGCGCCGCCGACGGGACGGTCCTCGCGCTATCCGCCCGGAGCGGCTCGGAGCGCTGGCGCCGGTCGGTGGGTTCCCCGACCGCTGCCCCGTGGGTGGTCGGGGATCGCCTCTATATACCGACCGACGGGGCGGTCGTCTCTCTCGCCATCAGCGATGGATCCCAGCAGTGGCGGAAGCCCACCCCGGACCGTGCGGCAGTCCTCATGGCCTCCCATGGCGTATATTGGATCGCGAACGGTGAGCCACCCAGTGTCGTCTCGTTGACCCTCGCGGACGGGAGCGAGCACTGGCGGACCGACATCGGGGTGCCATGGATCCCCCACCTGTTCGCGAGCGACGAGACGGTCTTCGTCTCGACGGGAACGAAGAGCAACCAGCCGTGGGAGCTCGCCACCGGAACGGGTGATGTGAAGACGAGACCGCAGGGGCCGGGAGCCGATTTCCCGTCCGAACGCTTCTTTCGGGACGGGACGGTGTACGCGGTCGAACCCTTCTTCGGGTCGGTGCAACCATCCAGTGGGAACATTCCCGTTCCCGGTGGCATGCAGGCATTCGGACTGAGCGGTGGCCTGGACCGCGTCTATCTCAGCACCGAGGCGGCCGAGGGAAGTGGGTTGTACGCCCTCCCCCTCTCCAGCGGGGTGTCGGGGTGGCGGGTTCAGATGGACCTCGCGGAGGTCACCCGGCCGGTCGTGGCGGGGGAGTGTGTCCTCCTGCACACCGGCGACGCACTGCGATGCTTCGACCCGGGAGACGGCGCCGAGCGGTGGGCGTATCCCGGCGACCGCATCGGGAGGGACATCGCCGTCGCCGACGACCTCGTGTTCGCCTCCATGGGGGATTCGGTCCGGGCGTATCGGCCGCCTTGAAGGTGGATTCCCTGGGATGGAGGGGGATTTCCTGCGTAGGGATGCCTGGCAGGATTTTTTGAGGCTTTCCTGCCCGGGATCCGTGTCCCGAGCCTCCCTCCGGTCCGGTCCCACCCGATTAAAATGTCTGTCCATCGGCTCCCTGCCGTGACCTGTGGGAAAATGACGGGGCGCGGAAACCGGTTGGGGGGAAGGGAAGGGGGATGACCGGTATATTCCGCCGTCCCCGGTACCTTCCGGTGGGAAGGTACACCTGAATGACAGGGAATCCCGGACTTAAGCCTGTTGAGATTTCTCCGGGGATGGGGACGATGCACACAAATCCGGCCTCTGGCTCATCTTCTCGCTCGTTCATCCCACCCCGCCGGGATCACGTCCCGCCCGAGGGACTGCCACGCGGTTCGATTGGACTCCCTCCCTCCAGTTCCGTCACGACCGTCGCGTCCTGTTCGGCCAGGAACGTCCGGAGACGGTCGGGCTGGAGGTTCGCATGGTGGGTGGCGTGCTCCGGACAGGTCGGCAGGACCTGAATCACCTCTCCCTTGTATCGGCGGTTGAAAAGCGCCGGGGCCGCCGGGCACCCGGGCGCATAGCAGTCATCGTAGCCCTCCAGTGGGTCCGTATCGTCCATGCACGGACATCGTGGGGAACGAGGATGAGTGGTCGTGCTCCATTTCCGATTCTTCCGATACCCGGTTCGAACCGCCGATCTGCTCGCGACCGGGCGGAACACGGGAAGACGGGCCTTTCCGATTCCGTCCGATAGCGGGGGAGAAGCACTTCCGGGGGGGATGCAGGTGGGTCATCGAGAGCGGCGGAGAGTTCGACATCACGTCCGAGGGCCTCGATGGCACCCGGTTCCGCATGCGACTGCCGAAGGCGTGAGTGGGCGAGTTGGGGCTGGGTTGGATCTCTCTGGGGGCTTCTGTACTGCTGGATAGTTGAGAACATCACCAATAGCGAATACGCCTGTCGTGGTGTCCATATTGTTGGAGAGCAGACGGTTGAAAGCCTGCTGCAATACTATACAATACTGCTGGAACGCAGACGCTCGAAAGCCCCCGGGCGCTCCTAGACCGAGACGTTGACTGAACGCAGACCCCCGAAAGCCCCCGGGCGCTCCGGTCGCGCGGCTCGCGGGTCGCTCCGCGCCCCGCTCGCTCGTTCGGCGGCGCCCTCGCTC
>JBDGRH010000034.1:0-4640 GCA_042218225.1 Halodesulfurarchaeum sp.
TCGTCCCACCGGTTCAGTGCCGTCTCGAAATCGAGTTCGTCCAGTTCCCGCGAAAAGCGGGTCTCTGCGGCGGCGAGCGCCTCGGGGTCCGGCGATGCGTCGTCGCTCACCCTGGCCCAGGAGTTGTGCACCTTGGCGTGACACCAGCGACAGAGGAAGACGGTGATCTCGTGACCGAGATCCCGTTCGTCGGCATACGCCAGGTGGTGCTCCTCAAGGAGTGGACGAGCGTCGCCGTGGGCGTCGCGGTGCTCCGAGAGGCCGCAGCGGGCACACTCCCGCTCCGTGGCCCGGTATTGATAATGCGGACAGTCCGCCCAGTCCCACTCGCCCGCCGCCACCGGACACCGGAAGTCCGACTCGCGCCGGTCGGCGGCGAACTCGGGGTCGACGAAGGGCTCCTCGTAGGCGAATCGACAGCGCCCGTCCTCCGTCGCGTGATCGCAGACCCCCGCGTGCGCGTAGGGGTCGTCGACGCCGACGGCGGTCCCCGATGGCGTCTTCTTCACGGCGTCCGGTTGCGCCCGGGGAGAGTAACGCTTTTCGCCGCCGGCCGCCACGCCCCGCTGTGCACGTCGTTCACGAAGGGGCCGACGGTCGCTCGACGCTCGCAACCCGGGTGGAGACCGCCGACTCGTTCCTCGCCCGGACGCGCGGGTTGATGTTCCGCCGCTCCATCCCCGAGGAGTTCGCCCTCGCGTTCCGGTTCTCGGGAGCCGCAACGCGCGATGTCCACATGCTCTTCGTCCCGTTCCCCATCGACGTCGTGTGGGTGGTCGACGAGCGGGTGCGACGGACCGAGACCCTCTCCCCCTGGACCGGCATGGCATCCGCGGAGGCGGACCTCCTCGTCGAGCTTCCGGCGGGGAGGGCGGCGGCCGTCGACGAGGGAGATCGGGTGTTCCTCGCGGAGTGACCGGGGCCATCTATTCCGATCGCGATTCCGCATCCAAATCCTGTCCGTCCGGAAAACCCCAGTGACGATTTGGAAACCACAGTCAATGGTTCCTCAGTCCCTGCCAGCGTGTTCCGACCGGGCCGTGACTCGGCAAACCTTGCGAGGTCTGTCGGATTGGGGCCTTTAAGTGTGGATCGGCCTTCGGGTCGCTCGTGGCAGCGATGACCACGGATCGATTTATTCCGGGTGCGGAATAGCCCCACCCTCGACGACGGCGACGTACAGCTTCTAGATACGACACTCCGAGACGGCGAGCAGGCACCGGGCGTCTCCCTGTCCCCCGAGGAGAAGGCAGCTATCGCCAGGGCGCTCGACGCGGCAGGGGTCTCCGTGATCGAGGCCGGCAGCGCCTGCACCGGGCCCGGGGAGCGCCGGGCCATGGAGCGGGTCACGGCCCTCGACCTCGAGGCGCGCGTGACGAGCTTCGCCCGGGGCCTCAGACGCGACGTGGATCTCGCACTCGACGTCGGCGTCGATGGGGTCCACCTCGTCGTCCCGGCCAGCGATCGGCACATCGAATCGAAGGTCGACACCACCCGGGAGGCGGTGATCGAGCGCACCGCGGACCTGGTGGCGTACGCCGTGGACAGTGGCCTCTGGGTCGAGGTCATCGGTGAGGACGGGAGCCGTGCGGATCTCGAATATCTCACCCGCCTGGCCAGGGCCGCCTTCGACGCGGGTGCGGACCGGTTCGCCTACGCGGATACCGTCGGGCACGCGAGTCCGGAGGACGTCCACGCGGGCGTCGCGGCCGTGGCCGAACTCGGTCCCGCGAGCGTGCACACCCACGACGACCTCGGCCTGGCGATGACCAACGCCCTCGCGGGGGTGGCGGCCGGCGCCGACCTCGTCCACGCGACGGTGAACGGCATCGGCGAGCGGGCGGGCAACGTCGCCCTGGAGGAGGTTGCGGTGGCCCTGTGGCACGCCTACGACGTCGAGCCGGTGGAGACGGAGGCGCTCTACAGCCTCTGCACCACGGTCGCCGACGCGACCGATCTCCCACTCCCGGCGAACAAGGCCGTGTCCGGGGAGAACGCCTTCGCCCACGAGAGCGGCATCCACACCGACGGGACGCTCAAGGACGGCCGGATGTACGAGCCCTATCCCCCGGATGCGGTCGGCCGGGAGCGGCGGCTCGTGCTGGGGAAGCACGCCGGACGGGCAGGGGTGAAGGCCGCACTCGACGAACACGACGTCGAGGTGGGGGCGGACGAGCTGGATGCCATCCTCGACCGCGTGAAGGAGCTCGGGGAACGTGGCCGCCGGGTCACCGACGCCGACCTGCTCGCGATCGTCGAGGACGTGACCGGCCGCGACCGGGAGCGACGTGTCGACCTGCAGGCCCTGACTGCCGCGAGCGGGAGCGAGACGCCGGCGGCGAGCGTCCGCCTCCGGGTCGACGGCGACGAGCGGGTGGCGAGCGGTACGGGAAGCGGCCCGGTCGACGCCGGCGTGCAGGCGGTCCGCGAGGCCCTCGGCACGGACAGTTTCCGCCTCGAGGCCTACCACGTGGATGCCATCACGGGCGGGACGGACGCGGTCGTCACCGTCGAGGTGACCGTCGCCAGGGGCGATCAGACCGTCTCGGTGTCGGCCAGCGACGCCGACATCACGCGTGCCAGCGTCTCCGCAATCGTCGACGGCGTGGACCGACTCCTGCCCCGGGAGGCCGGAGAGGCGGTTCCCGCCGACGACTGACCCGACGGCTGACAGACCCGGACGGGAGGAGACACCGAAAGGGGGTCGTCACCGACGATCTCGATAGTCGCGTCCGCCCGTTTTTGTTTCCAAACGGTCCACCCCCGAGGAGAACCACCGACCCGGCGGGAGGGCCATTATATAATGGGAGATGGCGAGCGCGAGGTGGGGACTCCCGTCGGATTTCCGGGACGGCGCTCCGGTCATTTATTACCCTTCCCCCTTCGGTTCGAAGGTTCGCTCGGGTATCGGCTTAACGGTCGAAATCGAGACCTTCAGGCACTCTTTTTCAGGATTCTGGAACGGTGTCTTCGATTTTTTACAGTATATCGCGGAATATCAAAATATGGCCCCAGTAGCCAAGAGTGAACGGTCATCCATCTCCCTCGCGACGGGAGTGATCGTCGCCATCGTCGGGCTCTTGCTCCTGGCGACGCCCGCCGCCGCGGCGGGGTCCGGGGGCGGCCTCCTGGGACAGCTCCAGTGTCCCTGTGACTGTGGCAAGTACCTCTCCGTTTGTGATTGCAGCTCCGCGAACGCGGGACGCTCCTATGTCCAGCAACTCCGCCAGCAGGGATACACCAATGCGGAGATCGCCTCTGCGTACGGGAAGAAGTTCGGCGAGAAGTTCGTCGAGTTCGTCCCCAAGCAGGGGAGTGGACTCTCCCTGTGGCTGACACCGCTCGCGGCCGTCGCGGTCGGGGCCGGCGCGGTCTATTACTACTTCGACCGGTTCCGCTCCACCGAGGCGACCGCCGCGGCGCCGGTGTGCCGCGAGTGTGGCACCACCCTGTCGAACGAGCCCACCTACTGTCCGGAGTGTGGGTCCCGCGTCGACGAGTCGTGGTAACGCATGGTAGAGATCGGCACAATCCTCCTGGCGGTCGGCTTCGGCGCGACGGTGGCCTCGGCGACGACGAACGCCTACGCGTCGTGGACGGAATCGCGCGATTGGCTCGTTCGGGGTCGCCTCTTCACCTATCTCGCCGCGGCAGCGGTGCTCGCGGCCCTCGGCCTCCTGATCTGGTACTTCCTCACCGACGCGTTCCGCATCGCCTACGTGGCGGAGAACTCGATGCGGAGTCAGCCCCTTCCCTACAAGCTCTCCGCGCTCTGGAGCGGCCAGTCCGGCTCCCTGCTCCTCTGGACCGGCTTCCTCGCGGTCTTCGCGGCCGTGGTCGCCCGAACCAAGGACGTCCCCAAGCTCTCGGGGTACGCTTCCGCGGTCATCATGCTCACCCAGGTGTTCTTCCTGGTGCTCCTGCTCGTCTCCGACCCCTTCCAGCGCACGGTCGACGCGTACAACCTCGCGCGACCCCCGGCGGATGGCATCGGACTGAATCCCCTCCTCCAGAATCCCGGGATGTTCTTCCACCCGCCCACGCTGTACGCCGGGTACGCCGGGTTCGTCATCCCCTTCGCCTTCGCGGTCGCCGGGCTTCTCACCCGCGATGAGAGCTGGGTGGAGCACACCCGCCGGTGGACGGTCTTCGCCTGGCTGTTCCTCAGCATCGGGATCCTCATCGGGGCGTGGTGGGCGTACGTCATCCTCGGGTGGGGTGGCTACTGGGCCTGGGACCCGGTCGAGAACGCCTCCCTGCTCCCCTGGTTGACCGGGACGGCGTTCCTCCACTCGGTGATGATCCAGGAGCGGCGGGGGAGGCTCCGCATCTGGAATCACCTCCTCATCGTGGGGACGTACCTCCTCACGATCTATGGCGTCTTCCTCACCCGCTCCGGGATCGTGACGAGCGTCCACAGCTTCGCCCGCTCCGCGATCGCCCCCTACTTCGTGGCGTTCATGGCCATCGCGGTGGTTTCATGGGGAGCCCTCCTGGCCTGGCGGTGGGAAGACGTGACGGTCGATGGCCCGCTGTCGGACTCCATCGTCTCCAAGGAGGTTTCCTTCCTCCTCAACAACCTGGTACTCCTGGGCCTCACGTTCGTGGTTTTCTGGGGGACCTCGTTCCCCTTCCTCTCG
>JBDGRH010000034.1:4740-11045 GCA_042218225.1 Halodesulfurarchaeum sp.
TTCGCGGTCTCGGAGACCGTCTCGGTCGGTCCGGGCGAACGGGTGGCGGTACCGGGCGGCTACTCCATCGAGGTCGTCGGATTCCACAACGAGACCCACGCCACCCACGTCGAGCGAGGTCCGGTCCTCGCGGTCTACGACGGTCCCGGGCCGGCGGTCTACCGGGCGACACCGGCCGTTGACCGATATCCCAGCCGGAACCAGACCCTCCGCGACCCGGACATCTGGAGCACGACGAGCCGCGACGTGTACTTCATCTTCAACGGCGTCCGCCAGGGAAAGGCGTTCATCGAGGTGAAGTTCATGCCGCTCGTCTCTTTCCTCTGGTATGGCGGCGGGATCGTCATAGTCGGTGGCCTCCTGGCCCTCTGGCCGGAGTTCGGCGAGGGGGGACAAGGGCCCCCGGGCGGTGGCGGTGAAATCAACTCGGAAACCGTGACGGACGAAACGGAAGGGAACGAAAGGGAGGAGAACGACGGGGACTGAAGCGGTTGTCGGATTCCGGGTGATGTGACCCATCCCGGGTCTCCCCTCCAACGATCACCTCGATTATCATATACCTGCCAGATCGGGCACAGGCATCGGGTGTCGATCGTCCGTTCGAAGTGAAATTCCGTTACAGCTGAACCCGATTCTACCCCAGTGTGATTCGAGAGGAGGGGATTTGGCTGTTTGGGGCCGGATGGCAACCCTGTGACCGACACGTGGGGGGATGAAAATCGCACAGCAGGGGGAGGCCCTGGCCACTCTTGGACTGTGACGTTCTGAAACGGTGACGCCCGAAAGGCGCGGGACGCTCCGAGACGATAACGGTTCTTGAGCGAAGACACCCGGCCCATTTCGTATTCCCACCGAATCGGTGCCACCCCACGAGAAATATCGGCCGATGAAGATTCCGACACCCCGGCCGATCGTAGAGCCGAGGGTTTTCAACTCGTGGCGGTTGCAATTACGTCAGAACCTACTGCAGACGGCCGTGGGATTTCAGCTCGTGGCGGGAGGAATCACGTCAGAACCTGCTGTTGGCGACCGAGGGGTTTTCACTCGTGGCGATCCCGGGTACGAGGAACGGTAAGACGATACTACCTTGCGACCTGCGGCTAGCGATCCGTTCCGGAGGAAATAGGAGCGATTCGAGAGGTGGCAACCAACGTGCCCGATCACGCTCCGACGGAGCTAAGGAGGGACCATCCGACGGGGTCCATATGGTCGTATTACGTGCGGTGCACCTCCTGTTCGCCGTCCTGGGACTGGGCACAGCGGGCTGGTTGCTCGTCGCGGGGACGGAGCGGATCCGCCAGCTGACCTCGGCGATGTGGGTCGGATTCGTCGGTGTGGTCGGCTCAGGCATCGTGATGGCCCTCCCGAGCGGTGACGGCGGGACCGGGGCGTCCGTGAACCTGCTCGCCGGGAAGGTGCTCCTCTCCCTCGTCCTGGCGGGCGCGATGTACTGGTGGCTGCCGGACGTCGGCGACCGGCCGGAAGCCGAGCAGCGGATGCCCCTTCTCGTGTTGACCGGGCTCTGGGTCGTGGTCCTGGTGCTCGGGGTCTTGATGGTATTCTAGAAAGTAGTGGGGAGATTACGAGGAGAAGGGGACAAGGGTGAGCGAAAGGGAAAGGGGAGGGGATGAGGATCGGGAAGGAGAAGAGGAGGAGATGTGGATCGGGAGGGAGAAGAGGAGGAGATGTGGATCGGGAAGGAGAAGAGGAGGAGTGGGTGGAGGTGGTGATGGATGCATTTCCTGATGGAGTGATGGCAGGGGGCGCGCGGAGAACGTCGAGAAGCGCCGAGGGTGCGATTTGAACGCACGAGTCCTTGCGGACAGTTGCTCTCGAGGCAACCGCCTTGGCCGGGCTAGGCTACCTCGGCGCGGTTCGGTCTAATCCGCAGCGGGCATTTGTCCGTTTCGGTTTGCAGGGCGCCGGAACCACCCGGCCGTCGTGGGATGTCGTCACGTGCGGTCTGTTGTGTTGGTCTCGCTGTGGGTGCTGTCCGACCAGGGGAGCCAGCCACCGGTTTCCTGAAGATGCGGCGAACACCGTCGCCAGGCAATAGTACTTTCAATGCCGTCTTCGTCCCGGCCGTATGGACGTAGCCGACGCGCGGGCGGAGTGCGATGCGGTCCTCGACGAGATCGCTGAGGCGGTCATCGGTGACCGATCGTTCTTCGAGACCGTCCTGGTGGGGATGCTCGCCGACGGACACGTGCTCCTCGAGGACGTCCCGGGGACCGGGAAGACCCTGACGGCCAGGAGTGTGGCGACGGCGCTCGGGCTCTCCTTCTCGCGGATCCAGTTCACCCCCGACCTCCTGCCGACCGACGTCCTCGGCACGCACGTCTTCAACGAGAAGACCCGCGAGTTCGACTTCCAGTCCGGCCCGGTGTTCGCGAACGTGGTCCTCGCCGACGAGATCAACCGCGCCCCGCCGAAGACGCAGGCGGCCCTCCTCGAGGCGATGGAGGAGGAGCAGGTCACCATCGACGGCGAGACGAAGGAGCTCCCCTCGCCCTTCTTCGTGATGGCCACGCAGAATCCCGTCGAGCAGGAGGGGACGTTCCCCCTCCCGGAGGCGCAGATGGACCGCTTCGTCGTGAAGTCGTCCATCGGCTACCCGGACGAGGCCGGGGAGCGGGAGCTCCTCCACCGTCGAGCCGGCCGGAAATCGCGCATCCCCGAGGTGTCGGCGGTCCTCGACCCGGACCGCGTTCGGGCCCTCAAGGAGGTCCCCGAGACGATCCGGGTGGACGAGGACCTGCTCACCTACATCATCTCGATCACCAGGGCCACCCGCGAGGACCGGCGGGTCGACGTGGGCGTCTCCCCCAGGGGAACGCAGCGGCTGTTCGAGGCCGCGCGGGCGCGGGCGACCATCGACGGGCGGGAGTTCGTGGTTCCCGACGACGTAAAGCGGGTGGCGCTCCCGGTGCTGGCCCACCGCCTGGTGCTGACGCCCACGGCAGCGGTGGAGAACGTGGAGAAGCGACGCGTCATCCAGGACGTGCTCGACGAGGTCGAGGTACCGACGGTGGAGCGGGGGGCCGCGACCGCCGATTCAGCGCCGGAGCCCCAGGGTGACCAGGACGGCGGCGAGTAGGAGGAGGACGAGCGCAGAAACCGGCCGCCCACCCGGGGCGAGCAGATAGACCCCATAGCCGAGCCCGACCGGAACCAGGCCGACCGCGAGGCTGGCGGCCGCGTGGGCGAGAACGGCGTGCCGACTCCGGGCGGATCGGCCGACGTACTCCCCGAGGTCGATGGCGTGCTCCCCCACGTCCCAGGCGGCGACCGCGAAGGTGGCCCCGACGAGCGAGAGCGTCAGGCCCCCGCCGAGCCAGATGCGGAACAGATGGGCCATGAAGAGGAGGACGCCGCCAGCGGTCAGCAGCGATCGGCGGGCCAACCCGAGCCCTCCCAGGAGAAGCGCCCCGCCCAATAGCGCGACGCCGACGCCGCCACTCGTCCCGGAGCCGGCGAAGAGGGCCGCGGTCAGCCCGAGCCCGAGGGAGAGTGCCATCCCCAGTCGGACGGGCCGGTCGTCAAAGGTCGTCACCGAGTCCACCCCCTGGCTGCCCGCTCCACGGCGACGGCCAGCGGGCCCCCCGGGTCCCAGTCGACGACCCTGATGCCCCGCTCCCGGAGCTGGCGCATCCGGATCCATCGCTCGAGGTGGGCCAGCGTCCGACCGGCCGTCTCGGTGGTGGTCAGATCCGGCGAGAGCACCGTCACCCGGTTCCCCTGCGCCTCGAGCTGTCGCGCGAAACGCACGCCGGCGTCGTCGGTGAGCGGTGTCAGGAAGACGACCTGCGAATCGCCCGGCAGGTGCTTGCGCAGGCGCCGCAATGCCAGTCCCGGGAGGAACCGCTCGTCCGGGGGGACCGGTGCGAAGGCCTCCGCGAGTGCCAGGTGTCTGCGGAGGCGGGCACGGTGATCCCGGCCCAGTCCGGGCCCCAACCAGGCCCACCGGGGCCCGAGCGAGGCGATGCCGACCTGGTCGCCATCCGCGAGGAGGGCGTTCGCCACCGTCCCCGCCGCCTCGACCTGTCGCTCCATCACCGGTTCGCCCTCCGGGTCCCCGACGTACGCTGCCCGGCGACCGTCGAGGACCAGGACCACCGACGCGGCCCGCTCCTCGTGGAACTCGATGGTCGCCAACTCGCCCGTCTTGGCGCGCCGGCCCCAGTCGATCCGCGTGAGCGCGTCGCCCCGCTGGTACTCGCGGACGGCGTAGAACTCGACCCCCGCGCCCCCGGACCCGGTCGCGAGCCGGCCAACGCGGCGGACCGACTGGTCCCGCAGCGGGAATGAGTCCATCGAGGGGAGCGGGGGAACGCAGGTGAGCCGGGAGTCCACGGCCAGGTGCTCCTCTCGCTCCACGCTGCTGGCCGGATTCCGCGCCGCCACGAACACCGGGTCGAAGGTGTGTTCCCCCCGCCTGGCTGTGACGGTGTACGAGATGGCTGCTCGCTTCCCCCGCCGGAGCGCCGTGGCGAGCCGTGGCGATCCCGATTCGACCTCGAGCCCCTCGGGGACCCCATCGACCACCCGGAGATCCATGAGGAGTGGGCCCTCGTTCACGATGGAGAGCGTCACCGACACCGGCTCGCCGGGCTCCGGGTCCGACGGGTCGAGCTCACGGGTTACCTCGAGCGAGAGCGATGGGGCGCTCGTCTGGGTGGCGAAGGCCGCGTAGGCGACCCCGACGATCCCGCCCAGGAGGATGCCGGGCCGCCGAAGGAGCACCCCCACCCCGACCGCGACCAGCGCGAGCGCGGAGATGCCCCGCCACCGGTGGGTCTCCCGTATCATCGCTCATCCGGGTCCCGGGAGTCGCCGGCGGACGGCTGCCGGTCGGTGGATGTCGACTCCCCGTCGAAACCTTTCTCATCGCCCGGTTCTGTTCGAACAGCCGACGCTGTTCCACTTTGACGGCCAGGAGTGCTGCCATCCACCTCTTTTGTACTGTTTTCGCCCTCCTGCGTTTCGTCTTCGCCCTCCCGCGTTCCGGCTTCGCCCTCCCCCGTTTCGGCTTCGCCCTCCCCCGTTTCGGCTTCGCCCTCCTTCGTCACGTCCTTGCCATCCGCCGTCATGTCCGCTCTTTCCCGGGTGATCTCCCGCAGTTCCGCGTCGAGTGCGCCGATGACGTGGCGGGCGTTCCGCGAGAACTGGGAGCGCCCGGTGATCACTCCCCGGATGACGTCCCGGAGCGGGGTCTCTGGGGGCTCGGTCTGGAAGAAGGCGCTGGCTCGCTGGTCGTCAGTCCAGGTGCCATCCTCCAGGTGCTCGATCGCGGCCGCGCGGTCACAGCCCCGCGTCGCCATCAGCACGTCGATGGCGGTCTCCCGCAGTCGGTCCTCGATGGTTGCCCGCTCGCTCGTGGCGCGGAGCCCCACGCCCGCGGCGGTCCGGAGGGATTCATCGGCCTCGACGCCCGGCTCGGAAACCGAGACGCGTTCCTCGACGCTCGGTGGAGAGGCCCGCGTTCCGGTCGCCCGCCGGCGGGCCACATATCCCCCGAGCGCCAGGAGGAGCGCACCAAGGCCCACCAGCGGGAGGGGCAGAACCGCCAGATTGAGACCCAGCACGGTCCCTGGGGCGAGAGCAGCGAGGAGACCCGCCGACCCGAGGAGGACCCCGAGCCCGGCGAGAAGATCCCGGGGATTCATCTCGGCCCCTCCTCGGATTCCCCGGTGTTCTCGACGTACGTCGATTCGATGGCCCTGAGAATCTCGAGGGCGTGCTCCTCCCGGTCGCCCGTCGGCTCGGCCCCGCCGTAGCGAACTTCCCTGAAGAGGTCGGTCAGATCGTCGACGAGGTCCGGATCCATCCCGGCATCCCTGGCGGCCTCCGCGAACTCGCCCGGGGTGAGGTTCTCCGGATGGGAAACATCAAGATGGCCCGTCATCTCGACCCAGGCCCGGTAGACCTCGTTCTCGACCGTGGCCCGCCCCTCGATCCGTTCGGCCGCCCGTCCGGCCGCCGCCCCGACCTCTGCGAGCGTGGCGGGGGTGTCCGGGGCAGCCTCCTCAGGTGGTTCCGCCAGAACGTCATCCCCCGTCGAGCGAAGCAGCACGACGAGTACCACCAGGGCCAGGAGGCCGAGCACCAGGAGGAATGTCGGATTCGTCGAGGGCACCGTTCCGCCGCCAGACCCACCCCCTCCCCCGCCCCCCTCGAGAAGGACACTGATGTTGTACCTGGGAAGGGACACGGCCGGGGACTCGCGCTGGATGGGGTCCCCACAGTCCGTGAGGACCAGATAGAGGAGGATGCCGGGGGTGAGGATGAGCCCGTACGCGGAGATC
>JBDGRH010000246.1:0-2411 GCA_042218225.1 Halodesulfurarchaeum sp.
GTCGATCTCGAAGACGTGCTCGTCCCGGAAGATGGACTCGTCCCAGGAGAGCATGCCCCCGTCCCGGTCATCAGCCATCACTTTCACCGAGCTTTCGGAGCTACTTAACCCTTGCCGGGGGCAGGGGTGCGGCGGGATCGTAGGGGCCGGTGGCGACTCCCCCAAGAGCCCGTCCCGACTCCCCCATGAGCCCGTCCCGACTCCCCCAATACTGACCGACAGGTCCGCTGCGAACCCGGACCTCAGAACTTCTCCAGGAGGCGCTCGTAGAAGGCCGCCTCCTCTGCGGAGGCGGGGCCCGACCCGTCGGTGGCCTCGCCGGCGAGCTTCTCGACGATGAGCTCCGGCGTCGAGCGTGCCAGGTGGTTCTTCACGGGCGAGCGATCCACCTTGAGCGCCCCATCCTCGAGCCCGAGCGCCTGGATGCCATCGACGGTGACTTCCGCCGCGCAGGCCTCCCGGATCTGGCCCGCCAGATGCGAGACGAACACGGCCGTCGCGTCACCCTCCGCGAGGGCCTCGAGGAGGCCGGCGATGATCCGCGCGGAGGCACCCGGCTCCGTGATGCTCTCGAGCTCGTCGACGAGGACGAGCTTCGTCGAGCCACCGCCGGTCAGGGCCGCGAAATCCCGGAGGGTGGACTCGAAGGCACCCGCATCCAGTGTTCCCTGGGACTTCTCGTAGTAGTGGAGCTCCTCGACCGCCGGCACCCGGGCGCGCTCGGCGGGGACAGGAAGCCCCATGTGCGCGAGGATGGTGACGGTGGCGACCAGGTCGAGCGTCGAGGTCTTCCCCCCACTGTTCACCCCGGAGAGAAGGGCCACGCCGTCGACCCCGTACTCCACCGGCTCGATCTCCTCGAACGGCTCCGGAAGGAGAGGACAGCGCCCTCCCGCGATGTCGAAGCCCCGACCCTCCCGCTCGGCGAACGTACATTCGAAATCGCGCGCGAACCGGGCGATCGCGAGCTCCACGTCGAGCTCCAGGGCCGCACGCACGAGTCGCTCGGCTCCTTCCCGGTGGTCGGCAAGCTCGCCAGCGAGGTCCTGCTTCAGCGACGCGGCCCGTCGGTCCCGCGCGGCGGTCAGCGTCTCCCGGAGGCGCGAGACCACCTCGTCCGCCCGCTCCACCGGATAGGTCGGCTCCTCCGGGAACACCTGGTGCGCGATGCTCGCCTCCTCGTCGACGAGCGCGAGGGACTCGACCAGGTGCTCCCTGGCCGCGGCGACGGCCGCGTCGAACTCGTCGGCCAGCTCCCGCGAGAGCAGCGAATCGACGCCCGCGCCGCGCTCCACCAGGGAGAGCAGGTCGTCCCCCTCGATTGTCACGTCGGTCGCCGCGATGGCCTCCTTGAGTCGGTCGTTCGCCACCGACTCGGCGGTCGAGACCGCCGCGTCCAGGTCGTCCACGGCGGCTTCCAGCCGGTCGAGCTCGTCGTCGCCCACGACGGAGCCGTCCCCGTCGAGCCGGGAGAGCGAGGCGTCGAGGGAATCGAGGTCGAACTCGCGGTCCGTCTCGAGATCCGCCGCCTCGTGCACCGCCACCGCGGCGCGGATCGACGCCCGGTTCGCGGCGAAGAACGC
This sequence comes from Halodesulfurarchaeum sp., assembly GCA_042218225.1. Taxonomy (GTDB): domain Archaea; phylum Halobacteriota; class Halobacteria; order Halobacteriales; family Halobacteriaceae; genus Halodesulfurarchaeum. The sequence continues at coordinate 1,584 of JBDGRH010000246.1, forward strand.
GAGCACGCGCTCGGGAACGACGTCGGCCGGCCGGTCGAGGGCGTCGGGCTCGACGCGGACGTCTCCCTCCACGTCGATCCCGGCGAAGGACTCGTCCAGGGCGATGACCGTCGAGTACCCTCGCGCCAGCTCGGCGAGTCCGCGAGCGTCCTCGACGATCTCCACGCTCACCTCGGGGATGGTCTCCCGGGCGGTGCTGTACGTCTCCGCGTCCGTTGTCGCCAGGCAGCGATCCCTGACGGTCACGTCCCGTGGACGCTCGAGGGGTTGGACGTCTTCGAGGTGGGTCAGGGTTGCCTCGTCGATCTCCCGCTCGACCGCCCGCGTTGCGAACTGGCGGACCTCCTCGATCCGCGAGGGGACGGCGCTGGGATAGAACGTCTCCAAGCGACGAGTTCCATACTCGGTGATGGCCCGCTCCTGGAGGAGCTCGAGAATCGCCCCGTAGATCTCCCTTGCGCGGTCCGTGGCGAGGAACCCGCCCGGGTCGTCGTGTCGTGCCTGGATGGCCGCCCTGACGATCCGTGCCGCACGCCCCTCGCTGACGCCCGGCGCGGATGCGAGGGCGGCCACGTCCTCCCGTTCGATTGCTCCCTGGGGGTCCTCGAGGGCACGGAGCGACTCGGCCGTCTTCGCTCCGACGCCCGGGATCTCCTCGAGGTCCATTCGTGCCGGCGTACGCGTCCGGACGCTAAACGATTGGGGAATCGGGCGGGCGCTTTCCTGGCAACCGATCGAAGAATCCAGCGGGCGCTTTCCTGGCAACCGATCGGAGAATCCAGCGGGTGCAGTCGGGTGTCGGATGGCAACCCCCGGACCCTCTCGACC
>JBDGRH010000246.1:2511-10825 GCA_042218225.1 Halodesulfurarchaeum sp.
AGAATCCAGCGGGTGCAGTCGGGTGTCGGATGGCAACCCCCGGACCCTCTCGACCGGCGGGGGAATATTTAATGGTGGCCGCCGCACCTCCGCAGGATGGTCGACGGCGGATACGCCGTCACGGTGGGGGACGATCGGCCATGAGTCACGCCGGAGAGCGGGCACCGGCCGCGAGTCTGACGCTCCTCGACGCGACGATGGTGGGCATCGGGGCCATGATCGGCGCGGGGATCTTCGTGCTGACGGGCCTGGCCGCAGACATCGCCGGTCCGGCGGCGATCGTGGTGTTCGCCCTGAACGGCGGGGTGACGGCCTTCACCGCCCTCTCGTACGCGGAGTTGGCGAGCGCCGTGCCGCGGAACGGCGGCGGATACGCCTACGTGCGGGAGGTGTTCTCCGCCCCCGTCTCGTTCGTGATGGGCTGGACCCGGTGGTTCACGTACATGATCGCCGGGGCGCTCTACGCGCTCGGGTTCTCCTCGAACTTCGTCGAGTTCCTGCACCTCTATGGGTTCGGGCTCCCGGGACCCCACGTGCTCTACGCGCTGGGCGCGGTCGTCGTCCTGGTCACCGTAAACGCGCTCTCGACCGAGGCGAGCGGCAGCGCCGAGACGCTGGTCACGCTGGTCAAGATCGCCATCCTGGGCGTCTTCGTGGTGTTCGGGGTCTCGTTCATCGACCCGGGCCAGTTCGAGCCACTCTTCGCCGAGGGGACGCTCGCCGTCCTCCCGGCGATGGGACTGACGTTCATCGCGTTCCAGGGATACGACCTCATCGCCACGGTGACGGAGGAGGTGGAGAACCCCCGGCGGAACATCCCCCGGGCCATCATCCTCAGCGTGGTCGTCACCGTCGTGGTGTATCTCCTGGTCGTGGGGGTCGCCATCGGCACGTTGGGGGCGGATGCCCTCGGCCGAGCGGGGGAGACCGCCATCGCCCAGGCGGCGGAGGGCTTCATGCCGAGCTTCCCGGTCATCGGGACGGGGGCGTCGCTCATCGCCTTCGGAGCGGTGTTCTCGACGCTGAGCGCGCTCAACGCGGTCATCATCGGCTCGAGCCGCGTGGCCTTCGCCATGGGCCGGGAGCGACAGCTCCCGGACGTCCTCGGCCACCTCCATTACCGCTACGGGACCCCGTTCACGGCGATCCTGGCGAGCGCCGTCCTGATGCTCGTGGCGGTCCTCGTCATCCCGATCCGGATCGTCGGAAATCTCGCGAGCCTGTTCTCGCTTCTGGGCTTCGTCATCGTGAACCTGAGCGTGATCCGGCTCCGGCGCCAGCAACCGGACCTCCGCCGCCCGTTCGAGGTGCCGTATTACCCCCTCCCGCCGATCATGGGCATCGTCCTGAACCTCCTCCTCGGCCTGTTCATCGACCCGGTGACGTGGGGCCTGGCCGTGACGTGGCTGGTGCTGGGTGGCGCCATCTACGTGGTCCTGTCCCGCCGGGGCCGGATCGGCGCGGAGCCCGAGCCGGCCCCCGGGGAGCCCGAGATCACCGCCCCGGAGCCCGACGTCCCCCTCACACCGGAGGACGAACAATGACACAAGACCTGCGCGTCATCATCGCCGGCGGCGGGGCCGTCGGCCTACGCACGGCAGAACTGCTCGACGATCGCGGCAACGACGTCGTCATCGTCGAACCGGACCCCGACCGGGCGGCCAGGCTCAGCGAGGAGTACGTGGGGACGGTCATCGAAGGTGATGCGGCCCGGCCCTCGATCCTCCGCCAGACCCAGCCGGAGCGGGCCGACGTCCTGGCGGCCCTGACCGACGACGAGGCCACGAACTTCGCCGCCTGTATGGCGGCCCAGCGGATGACCGACGTCCGGACGGTCATGCGCGTCGGGCAGGAGCCGGACGACCTCTATCGGGAGTACGTCGACGATATCGTCTTCCCGGAGCGGCTGGGCTCGCGTGTCGCGGCCAACCTGGTGACCGGACCAGGCGTCCGGACCATCGAGGAGGTGGCCGGCGACGTGGAGATCCTCGAGATCGAGGTCGAGGAGGGTGCCCCCGCCGCGGGGAAGGAGCTGACCGACGTCCGATTGCCCATCGGGAGTCTCATCGTCGTGGATGCGGGCGGCAACCGGATCGGCGGTCCGGAAACCGTCCTGGAGGCCGGGGCAAGCTACATCGTGGCCGTCGAGACATCGGTCGTGGACGAGGTGCTGAACCTCCTCCGAGGATAGCAGACCGCTCCCCCGCACGGGTGGAGAATCAACGGATCGCCGGACCTCCCAGATGGGATGTCAGGAGACGGGATAGCCGTCGTGTCGACAATACGCCCAGGACCCCCGGTCACCGGTACGTCACCGCCCCGTCCAGCGGAGAAGCAACAGCGTCCCTTCGAAGAGTGCGATCATGGTCGCCGCCACCAGGATCGGCGCCATTCCCGTCGGATCCGGGCTGAAGAGGAACGCCAGCCCGAGGAACGCCCCCCAGAAGAGGAGCCGCCGGTCCTCGAGCCAGGTCCGGGTCGTCAACCCCATCATGATGGCCAGCATGACGAAAAGCGGGATCTGGAAGACGAGCGCGAGGTACCCCAGGAGGATCAAGATCAGGTTGAAGGTCTGTCCCAGGGCGAAGGCGATGTCGGCCACCGGCCGGGAGTAATAGAGGAAGTAGGTCATGACCGCCGGGAGGACGAGGAAGTACCCGAAGAGAAGTCCCACGAAGGCCAGTATCAGGCTCGTCGGGACCGCGGCCAGGTAGTAGCGGCGTTCGTGCGGGTACAGTCCCGGTCGCATGAACGCGTACGTCTCGTAGACCATCACCGGGAGGGCGACGACCAGCCCGGCGAGGCTCGCGACCTTTAATTGGGTGATGAGCAACTCGAGTGGATGGTAGACGTGTGGTTGCGAGACGCCCTCGGGCAGAAAGGAGTACCAGAGGAAGGTGATGATCCGCTCGGCAAACGGGAAGACGGCCAGGCTGACGACCCCGGCCACGGCGACGACGATGGCGAGCCGGTGGATCATCTCCTCGACGTGGACGGCCAGCGGTTGTTCCTCGTCCTCCGGGGGTCCCGTCTTCCGCTCGATGGGGCTCAGGTCCTCGTCGAACTCGCCCTCGTTGTCGGGGCCGGCGTCCTCCCACACCTCGCCGGTGTCCCCCGGTTCGTCTGGGACCCCCTCGTCAGTAGGTCCCCTATCATCTTCGGGTGGCTCCTCGTCTTCGGGCGGCTCCTCGTCTTCGGGTCGCTCCTCGTCTTCGGGTCGCTCCTCGTCTTCGGGTCGCTCCTCGTCTTTGAACTGGGTCGGATCCTCCCCTTGGTCGGGTGTCGCATCGCCCATGCCGGGCCCCCCACCGTCGTCCTGGTCCTGGCTGGTTCCGCCTTCGTCCCCACCAGCCGCACCTGTTGTGGCATGTTCGTCATCGGAAGGTGACGTGGCGGGCTCGGGCTCGACCTCATAGGGGGCAACGGGCGGTTCCGTGGCCCAACCCTCACCGTCCGTTTCGTCCGCTTTCGGGGGGTCCTCTTCCGTCGATCCACCCCCATTATAGTAGTCCTGCGCCTCCGCGTCGGACGGGGTTTCGTCGGCTGGCGTCGTTTCCTCGGACGGGGTTTCGTCGGCTGGCGTCGTTTCCTCGGACGACGGGTCCGGGGAATCCGAACCGGCAGGGTCTGAGGGGGTCTCGCCCTCCTCGTCCCTGTCATCACCCGCCGGCTGGTCCCCGGTCATGCGACCGTGAGTACGCCTCGCCCTTCTTATAGGCCTTTTTTATCGGGGCGCCGGCACTGGGCCCGCGACGAGAAGATTGATGTTCGAGACTCGGATACGGACAGGCGATGAGCGCAGGGGGCACGATCGACGAGGACACGGCCCGGACCATCAACCGGGGCCGGGCCGCGCTCGGGATGGCGCTGCGGACCGCCCAGGAGCGCCTTCAGCGCGTGTTCATCGCGTTCGTTATCGGCCTCCTCGTGGGGGTAATCGCGATGCGGATCTACGTGTGGCCAGTCCTGAAGGCGGATCTCCTCGCACGGGGGGCCCGAATCATCACGCAGACTCCCTTCGATGTGATCCTCCTGCAGGTGAAGATCGGGCTCGCCACCGGGATCCTGTTCGCGCTTCCCGTTCTCGCCTACTATTTGAAAGGGCCCCTGGCGGAGCGGGACTTCGTCCCCGACGTCCAGGTGGCAACGTGGAAACTCGTGGTGATCGGGGTGCTGGCCGTCTCCCTCAGCGTCTTCGGAGTCGCGTACGCCTACCTCTTCTTCTTCCCACTCATGTTCGCCTTCCTCGCGGGGAACGCCCTCGGGGCGGGCCTGGCCCCGATGTACTCCATCGTCCACTGGACCGAGTTTATCTTCCTCATGGCCCTCTCGTTCTCCCTCGCGGCGCAGCTCCCGTTAGCGATGAGTGCCCTCTCCTACGCCGGCATCGTTCCCTACGAGAGCTTCCGGGACAAATGGAAGTACGCGGTCGTCCTCATATTCACGTTCGGCGCGCTGTTCTCGCCCCCGGACCCCTTCACGCAGATGATGTGGGCCTTTCCCCTGCTCGCCCTCTATGGGTTCAGTCTCTACCTGTCGAAGGTGGTGACCACGGCAAAGCGCGGGAGCCGGAACCTGGACCTGTTCCAGGTGCTCCGACGGCGGGCCAACCGCATCGCGGGGTTCGCGGTCCTCGGCGGTGGCGCTGCATACGCGCTCTTCGGAACGGGGGGCGTGGCCTTCCTCAACCGCCGTGTCATCCCCATGGTTCCCTCCTCGATCCGCCCGGGACCGATCCCGCCGATAGAGGGGCTTCTGGGACTCTCCCGACCAGTCGCGCTCGCAGTCGCCGTCGTGATGGCGGGGGTGATCGTCGGGATCCTCTACGCCCTCCTGACACTCTACCGCGCGATCCAGGCGGCCAGTGGGGGCCGGTACGGAGACCCCTACATCGACGAGTACGGCCTCGACCTGTCCAAGGTCGAGGGGGCAGCGGGCATCCGGGCGGCCCCCGAGAAGGTGTTCGAGCGGATGGACGAGGAGGCCGCCCTCGCGGCCGCCAGGGAAGCGATGGACGACAGCGATCCCGAGAAGGCCGAGGCCATCCTCCAGCGGTTCGACGCCGCACACGGCGAACCGGAAGGAGAAGAGGAGACGGCACCGGCGTCGGGCACGGGGGGTCCTGAGCCAGGAGCAAGGGCAACTGGTCCGGCCGACGCTCCGGAAGCGGCGGGTACTCCACCCGAAGCGGGTGGCGAAGCCCCCTCAGACCCGATCACGAGCACCACGGCGGGGATGGTCGACGCGTTCACCGAGGACGAGACGACCGAGGAGGACATCGGGGGGTACTACCACGACATCGCCTTCATCCTGGACAGCCTCCGCTCCCGCGCCTTCCGGATCACGGCCATCTTCATGCTCGTCATGGCGGGGACCTTCGCGTTCCTCTACCGGGGCGGCATCGGGGCCATCAGGGCTGACTTCCTCTCGCGGATCCCCCCGTCTATCCGACCCGAACCCGGCGCGACCCAGTGGCCGATCACCCTTCACCCCGTCGAGGCGCTGGTGTTCGAGGTCAAGATCTCCACGGTCATCGGGGCGGTCGTGACGCTCCCGTTCCTCTTCTATTACATGTGGCCGGCTCTCGAGGAGCGTGGGATCATCACCGGCGACAGGGACACGGTCTACCTTTGGGGCGTGTCCATCATCGTCGGGATCCTCGCCGGGAGCGCAGTCGGGTATCTCTACGTGGCCCCACCCATCATCTCTTGGCTGGTCCAGGACGCGCTCGCCGCGGGCATGACCATCAGCTACCGGGTGAACAACTTCTTCTGGATGGTCTTCCTGACGACCGCGGGCATCGGGCTCCTGGCGGACATCCCGATCACGATGTGGCTCTTCCACCGGGGCGGGATCGTCACCTACCGGACCATGCGCCGGCGCTGGCGGGTCGTTGTCCTCGGGTGCTTCGCGTTCGGGGCGCTGGTGACGCCCGACAGCCTCTACACGATGCTTCTCATCGCACTACCGATGAGTCTCTTCTACGGCATCGGGCTGGCGCTCCTGTTTGTCGTCACGCTCGGTGGGCGGCGCGGGCCGAAGGGAACCACAGAGGCACAAGCAGCCTGAGTTGCAGATCGCAGGGCCCTACTCGTAAACGTGCGAACAGCGTTTACCCTTCCAAGGCGTCCCTGGGCCGTTCCGATCGTGGCGTTCGGTGGCACCCACGTCACAATTCGGTACAGCGCCGACATCACAATCCGTCACAGTCGCGGCAACTCACCGACGATGTCGTCGGAGTGCGATTGTTACTGCCACGAGGATACCGATGAGTGCCAGGGCGATGCCCGGCCCGGTCGGTGTGGCGGTGATCCCCGACTCTCCGTCCATCGGGGTTTGTTCTCCTGTCCCGTCCTGGGAGGACGTTCCCGAGGTCACCGTCCCCATCCCCGATGTCCCCATCCGTGACCCCGATGTCCCCGTCCCTGGTCCAGACCCCGATCCATCACCGATGCTATCCGCAAGCGAGGGACGGAGAGCCAGGAGGTCCGAGACCGTTGGAGCGTTCGAGATGACGACCGTCGCGTTCCGTACCTGGAGGGCGAACGCATCCGCGAAGCCCGAGGAGGGCGGGACTCTGTAAACCGGTCCGTCCCTAACGCGCTCGGCGCCGTGACCGCGGAGCAGCCGCCGGTATGCGTCCGCGAACTGTCGGGCGTCGGCCCGGGAGTCCCAGGCAATCTTCCAGACATACCCGGTCTCGTTCGTGGCCCGGTTCGCGTAGGGGACCAGTCGGTCGCCGTCCCACCCGGCGGAGACCGGATGGGAGTAGTTGTGCATGTCGTAGGGATTGCTGGTGCGATAGGTCTCCCGGCAGGGGATGATCGCCGTCTCGTGATCGGTGAGGAACCACTGGTTCCAGAACATGACGTAGAGGCTCGCCTCGCCGAGCTGGAAGGCGATAGGGCGGTCTCCCTCCGGCGTTACCGGTGCCCAGCCACCCGTGGCACGATCACGGACATCGACCGGGGAGGGTCGGTCGTCGGGGTACTTCTCGGGGTGGATCACCTGCTCGGTGCTGACCGGGAGCCTCTCGTAGGCCCGTTCGACCGCTGCCCACCCGCCCGATTCGAGCAGTCTGTCGACGAACGGTGGCCCATCGCTGTACGGGAAGCCACCCAGGTGCGTCCGCGCGATGTTGAATGGTGGATCCTCGACCGAGCACCAGGCCCCCGGATCGCCTGACTGCCCGCCGGGGTTCCAGCCCTCGGGCGCGAGGCAGGTCCCGTTCCACACGCCGAGACAGCGGTCTTTGTACGTCTGGCTGAGGTAGCTCGCCACGCCCTCGACCATCGCCCCCTTGGCCATCTGGCCGTCGCGATACTGGCGAGGGTCGTCACCAGGGGGGTTCCCGTAGTCGTCCTGAAGGGCGTGGGCCAGCTCGTGCGCCAGGAGGAACTCGTCGGTGTCCACCGTCTCGTTCGACCGGGAGATCCAGACGATCTGCTGGTCCCACGGCGCGTAGTAGGCGGCGTAGCCGGCGGCCGGATCCCGGACCGCCTCGGCGGTCTCGTTCACGATGAACAGTGCCTCGTACTCGAGGTTCGTCCGGGTCCGTCGCGTCCAGGAGACGGTCTCGGAGCGGTCGGTCACGATGCTCGAGCGCTTCACGATCTTCACGCCCACCTCCTGCTGGAACTCGCGCTCGCGGATCGTCTCGAGTCTGGCCTGCGTTCTGGCCATGAGCGTGCGGACCGCGGAGCGATCGAGGCGCTGGTCGGCCGAGAACGGAAGTGTCTGGTTAGCCCAGCAGCCGTCTTCCCATCCGAGCCGGTCGGTCGGTGGATCCGGCAGTCCCCAGGAACATTGGTCGATCCCGCCGGCCTGGAGTGTCCGTGACTCTGCGTCCATCGCCCGATCTGGGCCATTTACAAGAGGGGATATCGACGGCCCCAGCGCGGTGGGCCTGACATTCGGGACTGGGTTGGAGTCCTGCGAGAGAGGGGTGCCTCCGTCGGCAGAGGCGAGGGCGGTAACGACAGCCTCCGGCCCGAGCTCCCCCACTCCAATGCCGGACCCGAGGGCTGCCACCCCGCCCACGCCAACGAGGACCACGAGGAGCACGAGAAGGGCGGCGAATCCCGCCAGGTGACGGGCCATGGTCACCCACACTTGTTCCAGGAGCTACTAAGTCCTTGTTCGGGGAGTGACTGTTCAACGGCTGTGGCCGAATCGAAAACGGGACGCAATGGGTTGGAGTGTTCCCGGTCGTCAACAGTAGTGAGCGTAACCGCTACCGCCACGAGTTGAACGCCTTCGGCCGTCTGCACCTGTGAGCTCCACCGCTACCGCCACGAATTGAAAGCCCTCGGCC
>JBDGRH010000188.1:0-10624 GCA_042218225.1 Halodesulfurarchaeum sp.
CCGAATCGGGACCGCGCTGGTGAACCGACCCCCCGCCCCTCGAAGCCCATCGGTCGGGGTTGGTGTCGACAAGCTTCAACACCGGCTATGGTCACTGCGGCCACGTCCGGCGACACCCAGGCCCAGCAAATCCAAGCACTCCTATATCGTGGTTTCCAACCTGGACGCGATGGTGGGCGCCATCCTGGTCTGCGGCGGCCGGTCGAGGCGGTTCGGGGACCGCGAGAAGGCGCTCGCGGAGCTGGACGGGCGCCCGCTCCTCCGCCACGTCGCTGACCGAGTCGAACCCCTGGTGGACGAGGTGGTGCTCAGCTGCCGGCGCGACCAGGAGGCCGCGATCGATCGGGCGCTGGAGGGATATCCCCTCCCCGTCGAATACGCGTTCGACACGGACGTAGACGCCGGACCGCTCCACGGGATGCGCCGGGGCTTCGAGGTGATCGGGTCGCCGGTGGCATTCGTCCTGGCCTGCGATCTGCCGTTCGTGGATCCGGCACTCCTGGAGAGCCTTGTGGGGTTTCTCGAGGACCACGACGCGGCCGTCCCGCTGCATCGGGGCCACGTCCAGCCGCTCGCCGGTGCGTACCGCGTCGCCCCGATACGCTCGCTCCTCGCTGGACCCGCCGGGGACGACATCGACAGCCCGATGGCGGCGGTTGGGGCCGTCGACACCGCGGTGGTCGATCCCGCGGACCTCGAGGTGACCGTCGACGACTGGACCCTTTTCAATGTGAATACCCCCGCGGACCTGCGGCGGGCACGCGACCACCTCGAGTAGGACCGCGCGACCGTCCCACCCGGCCGCCAGCCCGAACGGATGCTCACCCGAGCGAGATGTCGAGGTAGAGCATCACGACGGTCCCAACGATGGTCCCGAGGGTGGCGACCCGCTCGTGACCCCGGGTATGCGTCTCGGGGACGATCTCGTCGCTGATGACGAAGAGCATCGCCCCGGCGGCGAAACCCATCGCATAGGGGAGCAGGACCGCCATCGACTGCACAGCGAAGGCGCCGATGACGGCCACGGGGATCTCGACCGTCCCCGCGCGCAACCCGGCCAGGGCAGCGTAGAGCCGCCGGTCCAGCCCGGCATTGATGGCCGCGACGGAGACCGCGAGGCCCTCCGGCACGTTCTGGATGCCGATAGCCAGCATCAGGGGGATCGCCTGCTCCAGATTGCCGCTTCCGAACCCCACCCCGACGGCCAAGCCTTCCGGGATGTTGTGCAGCGTGATCGCCAGGATAAACAGGATGACCCCGGCCAGCCGCTCGTCGAAGAGATCGAGCTCCGGATCCGGGGCGTGTTTGTCCCGCCGCCGTCGACCGGTCAGGAGGTAGTGCGCGTGTGGCACCAGGCCATCCGCCCGGTCCAGAAAGACCGCTCCGAGCAGGACCCCGACCAGGACGGGGAAGGGGTTCCCCTCCGAGTAGACCTCGATACCGGGGATGATGAGGCTGGTGAACGCGGCCGCGAGCATCACCCCCGCAGCGAAACCCAGCGCGGCATCCATGGCCCGCTCGGAGGGATCCCGCCAGACGAGCACGAGCGAGGCCCCCAGAAGGTTGAACAGCGCGATGATGACCCCCCCGACGAGCCCGTGGAGGATCGGGTCCCGCCCGAAGAGGCGGACGAACAGGTCGACGACCATCTGGACGTCCACAAATGGGGCGGGCGATACCTTATACGTCCGGGGAACGGCCGGTGATTCCCGGTTTGCGTTGCGGTCGGCGGGCCGCTAGCGTCGGGGTTCGTCGGGGTCCGGTCACAGAGGGGTACGCGGGGCGGAATGGAACGCAGGGCACCCGTCTGGAGGTGGGAGGTCACCGGTGACCCCACCCGTGGAACCTTATACCTCGCCGTCGACGACGCCGCCATGAGCGGACGAACCGGCGCCGACCTCCTGGTTGAGGCCCTCCAGCAGTACGGCGTCACCCACGTGTTCGGCAACCCCGGGACGACCGAACTGCCGGTGGTCAGGGCCATCGCGGAGAGCGACCTGGAGTACGTCCTCGGGCTCCACGAGGACATCGCCGTCGGCATGGCTGCTGGATACGCGAGCACGAGGCGGTATCACGCGGACGGAAAACAGAAGCATGCGGACGGAGATCAGAACACGCTCCCCCTGGGGGTCGCCAACCTCCACATCGCCCCGGGCCTGGCCCACGGCCTGGGGAACATATACAATGCATCGGTCACGGGTGCCCCGCTCCTGGTGACGGCGGGGAACCACAGCCGGGGATTCAGACACGAGGAGCCGATCCTCTCCGGGGACCTCCTGCGGATGGTGGAGCAGTTCACGAAGGACAGCGCGGAGGTGCTCGACGTGGACGCCCTGCCGACCATGGTCCGTCGGGCGGTGGAGGTGGCGCTCACCCCGCCGACGGGGCCGGTGTTCCTGGCTCTTCCGCTCGATGTCGCCGCGGAGACGACCGACGCGAAGCCGGAGCGCCTCGGGGACATCCCGGAACCGGGTCGGGGGAGGGCGGGAGCAGTCGACGAGGCCGTGGAGGCCCTCGTCGAGGCCGAGAACCCGGTGCTCGTCCTCGGTGACGAGGTGGCGCGGGCCGGGAGGGACGCGGTCGCGGCCGCCGTCTCCCTCGCGGAAGCCGCGGGGGCCCGGGTTCACGGCGAGATCCTGGCCTGCGAGGTGAACTTCCCGGCGGATCACCAGCAGTGGGTCTCCTACATCCCGCCCGACGAATCCACCGCCCGGACACTCCTGAGCACGGACACGGTGGTGTTCGCCGGCATCTCGACGAACACCACGCTTACGGCCCACGAACGACCCCTCCTCGAGGCCGAGACCACGACCGTGCACCTCGGCGTGGATCCCTGGGAGATCGGCAAGAACCATCCAGCGGACGTCGCCGTCCACGGCGATCCGGGAGCCGTGATGGAGGAGCTTGCGGATGCCGTGGACGAACGGCTCGGGGCCGAGGAGCGTGAGGCCCGTCTCGAGCGCGTGGCAGCGATGAAGGAGATGGCGGAGGCGAGGATGGCGGAGGCGGCCGCCGCGGATGAAGCGGAGAGTCCCCACGCATCGAAGGCCGAACTGGTCGACGCCATGCGGGCGGCCGCGCCGGACGCATACGTCGTCGACGAGGGCGTCACGGCGAAGTACGCCATGCTCACCCGGTGGCCGTTCCAGCCCCAGCAGTACGTCTCGAACAAGGGCGGGGGGTTGGGATATGGCCTTCCCGCCGCGGTCGGGGCGGCCATCGCGGAGGCCGAACGGGAAGAACCACGGGACGTCATCGGGTTCGTGGGCGACGGCTCGTATCTCTATTACCCCCACACGCTCTATTCTGCCGCGCGGTACGGGGTGGACCTGACGGTGGTCATCCCGGACAATCGCAACTACCGCATCCTGAAGGACAACGCCGCGGCGCTGTTCGAGGAGGAGGCTCATGGCATCCCCCTTACAGGCGTGGACTTCGACCCGCCGGTGGATATCCCGGCGAACGCCGAGAGCCACGGGGCGAGCGGACGCCTCGTCGAGGACCCCGCGGAGATCGAGGAGGCCATCCGAGAGGGAGTCGCGGCGGACGAGCCGGTCGTCCTGGACGTCCTCGTCCACGACTGAGCGGCGAGGAGCGTCGCTCCGGCCCGACATCCCGGAATGAAGACGAGGGACGAACGGCCACGTCGTGCGTCGGCTACACTCCTTTCCCGGGCGATTCAGCGGTCCTGGGCGTCCGCCGATCCGGAACCGCCGAGACGCTCGCCCCGGGCGGTCTCGGGGAAGATCTTCCCCGGGTTGAGAGTCCCGTTCGGATCGAACAGTCGCTTCACCCCGCGCATCAGCTCCACCGCCGGCTCGCCGTGCTCGGGAACGAGGTACTCGCGCTTGCCGGTCCCGATCCCGTGCTCGCCGGTGACCGTCCCCCCGAGGTCGATGGCCCGCTCGAGGATGGCCCGGTACACCTGCTCTCCGGTCTCGACCGCCTCGGGGTCGTCCTCGTCCACGAGCACGCTGTAGTGCACGTTGCCATCGCCCCCGTGGCCGAAGCACGGCACGAGCAGGTCGTGTTCCGCGCCGAGGTCCTTCGCGTACTGGATGATGGCGGGATACTTGCTGATCGGCACGGTGAGATCGCCCGGGTGGAGCGGGGTCAGGTCGGGATCGAACGCCTCGACGGCGAAGGCGAGGTCCTTCCGGGCCCTCCAGAGGCGCTCCATCCCGTCCGCCTCGGCGACCTCCATCGTCCGAACGCCGTGGTCCTCGAAGACCTCCCGGCAGAACTCTATCTCCGCCTCGATCCCGTGGTTGGCGTGGAACTCGAGGAACACCATCGGCCGGTCGGGCAGGTCGGTCCCGGAGTAGGCGTTCGCCATCCGGGCCGCGTCGGCGTCGATCAGCTCGATCTTGGCGACGTCGACCCCGGACTGGACCGCGTCGCGGACGGCCGCGGCGGCGTCGTCGAGGGTTTCGAACAGGGCCCGTCCGCCCCGGATCTGTGCCGGGCGGCCGGCGAGCCGGAGGGTCGCCTCCGTGATGACGGCGAGCGTCCCCTCGTTCCCCACCAACAGGTCGAGGAGGTTGTATCCGCTCGAGGTCTTCACCGCCCGGCTCCCGGCCTCGAAGACGGTCCCGTCGGCCATTACCGCCTCGACCCGGAGGAGCCAGTCCGCCACCTCGCCGTACTTGACCGTCTGCATCCCGCTCGCGTCCGTGGCGATCATCCCGCCGATGGTGGAGAGGTCGCCCGAGGAGGGAAGCGGCGGGAAGAAGAGCCCATGCTCGCCGGTGTACTCCCGGACGGCGTCCCCCATCACCCCGGCCTGGACGTCGATCTGGAAATCCCCCGGGCGGACGTCGAGAACGGAGTTCATCCGCGTCAGATCCAGGCTGATACCCCCGTCGACCGGGGTGGCGTTTCCCTCGAGGCCCGTCCCCGCAGCATACGGCGTGACCGGGATCCCGCGCTCGTCCGCCGCGGACAGCACGGCTGAGACGTCCGCCGTCGATTCGGCGAAGACCACCGCATCGGGGCGGACCTCCTCGTCCGGCGGTGTCCCCCAATCACCCGCGTGCTCGTCGCGGGCCGAATCCCCGCGGTTCACCACCCCGTCGAGCGAGAGGTCCTCGAGGAATCCGAGTGTGCCTGCCATTACCATTCAAAGGTCGGGAGCGGGGGTTAAATCCTCCCATCGATTGTGGGCTCCGAGCCCTTTCGATACCGCAGGGTGGCAGCAACCTCGTGAGTCCGTTCAACTGGCCATTTGCATGGGGGGCGATGGATGCAACCACAACGGGTCGATAGCTCTCTGTCGATAGCAAGGAGCGGGGTAGATGAAACCGCCACGAGCCCCCGCCCCTGGCAGGGGGAGGGAATGCGGTAACCGGAACTGTCTCCACCACGAGTTGAAAGCTCGCGGGAAGATAGGGGGCTTTCACCCGTGGCACACGCCTCCCTCTCACCCGTGGCACACGCCTCCCTCTCACCCGTGGCACACGCCCCCCTCTCACCCGTGGCACACGCCCCCCTCTCACGATTCGCTACGCGATTCCGTCATTCGGCTCGCTTCGCTCACGGTTCGAGCCTTCGGAGACGCTTTCGCTCGTCTCCAACTCCCATTAGGAGGACCGCAATGAGCCGCAGGACCGGAGCGCCCTGGGGATTCCGGCGGATTTGTTTCCTACGAGCTTCGATAATACCGGTGGGGACTTTCCTCGGACCATTTTTCGAAGACGTGTGATGTCCTCCAGGATCTCCATCCTCTCGGAGATCGCCGTCGTCCCCCACTCAGAAAAGACAGCTCCACCCAAGCCCCCGAAGAGATTCCGACGATGACTGATACCCGGCCCACGAGTTTCTTTCACATCTCCAACTAATTTTACAAAATACAAATTCTCTTTCCGCACCAAAAGGATGACTTTTGCGAACCGGATTGAGGATTTGCATATTTCTAATCAGGCGAGTTGCACCCGGTAAACCCACGCTTAAGAGGCTGACTTCCGTCCGGTTTCCCATGACCTGGTCCAATCAGGACTGGTGGCCGAACCTCTTACGACTGGATATTCTCGACGACAACGTCTGTGATGGAAGTCCGTACGACGAGGACTTCGACTACGCGGAAGCGTTCCAGACGCTCGATTTCGACGAGGTGAAAGCCGACATCGAGGAGGTGATGACCACGTCCAAGGACTGGTGGCCGGCGGACTACGGTCACTACGGGCCACTGTTCATCCGGATGGCGTGGCACAGTGCGGGAACCTACCGCACCATCGACGGCCGCGCCGGGGCGTCCGGGGGCCTGCAGCGCCTCCCGCCGGAGAGCAGCTGGCCGGACAACATCAACCTCGATAAGGCACGCCGCCTGCTCCAGCCGGTCAAGCAGAAGTACGGGCGGAAGCTCTCCTGGGCGGACCTCATCGTCCTGGCCGGGAACGTCGCGCTGGAGTCGATGGGCTTCGAGACGTTCGGCTTCGCCGGCGGGCGCGAGGACGCGTTCAAGCCCAACGAAGCCGTCGAGTGGGGCCCCGAGGAGAACTGGGAGGAGACCTCCCCCGAGCGCTTCGACGAGGATGGGTTCCTCAAGGACCCGCTCGCGAACACTGTGATGGGGCTCATCTACGTGAACCCCGAGGGTCCATACGGCGAACCCGATGTCGAGGAGTCGGCGAAGAACATCCGGAACGAGTTCGAACGCATGGCGATGAACGACGAGGAGACGGTCGCGCTCATCGCGGGGGGTCACACCTTCGGAAAGGTCCACGGTGCGGACGACCCCGAGGATCATCTCGGTCCCGAGCCCGAGGCGGCACCCATCGAGGAGCAGGGCCTCGGCTGGAAACACGACTTCGGCGACATCGGCGGGATGATCACGAGCGGGATCGAGGGGCCCTGGACGGACGACCCGACCCAGTGGGACATGGGTTACATCGACAACCTGCTCGAGCACGAATGGGTCTCGGTCAAGGGCCCCGGCGGTGCGTGGCAGTGGCACCCGGTCGACGAGGAGGACATCGACCACGCACCCGGCGCGCAGGACCCCTCGGAGACGGAGCGACCGATGATGCTGACGACGGACGTCGCCCTGAAGAAGGACCCCGACTATCGGGAGGTCCTCGAGCGATTCCAGGAGCACCCCGAGCAGTTCCAGGAGGCCTTCGCGAAGGCCTGGTACAAGCTCCTCCACCGCGACATGGGGCCGCCCGAGCGGTTCCTCGGCCCCGAGGTCCCGGATGAGGTGATGATCTGGCAGGACCCGATCCCGGACGCCGACTACGAGCTCATCGGAGCGGAGGAGATCGCCGAGCTCGAAGCGGCGATCCTGGACTCGGACCTGTCCGTCTCCCAGCTGGCCAAGACCGCCTGGGCATCGGCGTCGACGTACCGCGACAGCGACAAGCGCGGCGGCGCGAACGGTGCGCGGATCCGCCTCGAACCACAGCGGAGCTGGGAGGTGAACGAGCCCGAGGAGCTGGAGACGGTTCTTTCGACCCTGGAGGGGATCCAGGAGGAGTTCAACGCCTCGCGCTCGGATGGGATGCGCGTCTCGCTCGCCGACCTGATCGTGCTGGGCGGCAACGCGGCAGTCGAGCAGGCGGCGGCGGAGGCCGGCTACGACGTCGAGGTGCCCTTCGAACCGGGTCGCACGGACGCCACGCAGGAGCAGACCGACGTCGAATCCTTCGAGGTCCTCGAACCGAAGGCCGACGGCTTCCGGAACTACCTCGGCGGGGACTACGAGGACCTCTATGAGACCCTCGAGGAGCGGCTGGTGGACAAGGCGGAGCTTTTGAACCTCTCCGTGCCCGAGATGACGGTGCTGGTCGGCGGGATGCGCGCCCTTGGCGCGACGTACGGAGATTCCGACCGTGGCGTGTTCACGGACCGCCCGGGGACTCTGACCAACGACTTCTTCGTGAACCTGCTCGACATGGATTACACGTGGGAGCCAGTCTCCGAGGACAGGGAGGTCTTCGAGGTCCGCGAACGCGAGACCGGCGAGGTCGTCTGGGAGGCCACCCGCTTCGATCTCATCTTCGGCTCGAACGCCCGACTCCGGGCCGTCTCGGACGTCTATGGCGCCGCCGATGGCGAGGAGAAGCTCGTCCAGGACTTCGTGGACGCGTGGACCAAGGTGATGCGCCTCGATCGCTTCGACCTCGAGTGATCTCGACGCTCCGAGCGACAGGCCGATCTACTGTTCGTCCGTTCTGACGGTGTGGGAAACTGATGGGAATTGAGAACGGGGAGCTGTGGAACGACACGACAGCGGACAGGGACGGGTTCGATGAGATGTGAGTCAATACGTACGGTCGATGGGATGTGAGTCAATAAATGCGTCCGATGAAATATAAGGTAATAATATTTAATGGGGCATACCATAATACAGAAAGACATATATTATAGGATCTCCGAGACCCGCACGCACATGACCTGTCCACGCTGCGGCGCAGCGATGGTATCGATGCAGAAGCACGCCATCTGTCCCGAGTGCGGCCAGTCCGCACCCGAGGCGTCGGCGTAACCAACCCGACGGTGGTCGCGGGGGTTCTTTAAAAGACCACTCGACCTGGGTTTGGGGTGAGACAGTTCGGGGCTCCCGCCCGTCCGGTCGGTTATCACGGGCAGCCGAGCCCCACCCCCCACGCCCGCCCAATCCGATTTGGCGATCCTCCGGCGAACAGCCATCGTGCTGCTCCGACCCGACCGCGGTCGCTCGGTTCAGACCGATATTACCGGTTCTCCAGATCGATCGACTGCCGCACCCACCCGGTGGCGCCACTCGGGAACGGTTGGGCGTCCTCACGTGGCTGGACCGTCCCCGTGCCGTCAATGGCCCGGACGACGACCGTCGCCGTTTGTCCGGTGGGCGTCCAGGTGTGCGTCCACTGTCGCCAGACGTCGTCGTCCTCGAGCGGGGGGCTGAGCGTCGCCGACGACCAGCTCGCCCCACCGTCGGTCGACACCTCGACGGCGCTGATCCCCCGCGTCCCGGCGTAGGCGTGACCACCGACCTGTACCCGCCCGTCGTCCAGCCGGTTCACGGCCCAGAGCTTCGCGATGGTGTTCACGGGACCGGTGCCGTGCCAGCCCCGTTGCTCCCAGAACCCCTCCGCCGGCTCCGAGAGCACCTCGATCTCGTCGATCCACTTCACGTTGACCTCTCCCCAGTGGCCCGGGACGAGCGCCCGGACCGGGTAGCCGTGTCCGCGGGGGAGCAACTCGCCGTTCATCCCGTAGGCGAGGAACCCACCGCGGAGCGCCGCCAGGGGGAACTCCTCGAAGTAGCCGTCCACCGCCCGGAGCATGACGTACGCGCCAGTCGGCCTGGCCCGGTCGAGCAGGGTGTTCACCGGGATCCCGGTCCAGAGTGCGTTGTCCATCTTCTGCCCGTTCAGCGGGTCACCGACACAGCGAAGCGTGACGAAGCGGTGCTCTGGGGCCATGTCGGTCAGGTCCGCGTAGTCCACCTCGACCCGCTGACGGACCGCTCCGGTCACCCGAAGCGACCAGGACCGCGCCGGCACCTCCGGGTCGATGGAGTTGATATCGACCTCGTAGAAGTTCGCATTCTCGCTCACGAGGCCGGGCATCCCGGGGACGTCGAGGGAGCGCTCGGCCGCCTCGGCCAGCCTCGACTGGATGGCTTCGATAGGGGCGCCGGGTGGCCCGGCGCTGCTGTTCCCCAGGACCTCTTCCCGCGTCGGCCCGGCCCCGGATGTCCCTTCCTCTTCACCCACCCAGAGCGCGAATCCACCGAATCCCAGCGTGCCGAGAACCGCCGCGACGAATCGGCGGCGTCCAGTTCGGGGGGAGGCCCGCTCGGGCCTGAGGACACGTCTCGAAAGGGCGGTCGTGGTGGCGGCTCCCGCGGCGATCGCGGCGCCGGATGCGACCGAGGTGGTGAGGAGGAACCCCGTCACACCCGTCACGATCGCGGTGAGCACCACCGCCGCCAGCGTGGCGTCCGCCCCGCGGAGCGATCGGTCGGCGACCGTTTCGCTCAGGAGGCCCAGCCCGCCGAATAGACCCACGGCGATGATCACAGCCAGGGCGAACCCGAGCTTGCTCCCGAGGTCACCCAGCACCAGGATGGCGAACGCGATGACCTGAGAGGGCGTCAGGATCACGACGACACCGTTGATCGGAGCCACGACGAAGCGGGGCGTCGCGCCCGCGACGGCATACGAGCTCGCGACGGCGACGATCCCCACGATCGCTCCGGTCCCGAGCCGTGACGCCCATCGGTTCATGCGCTGATCACCGCTCCCCGCTTCGGTTCGGGGAGAATCTTCGCCAGGGGTCTACTGGAGCGGGGCCGTGTCTCGGAAGCCCGCGGGATGAACCGCTTCGAGACGGGAGCCCCCGTTTCCCTGGACATCCTGCTTGTCACTACATACCAGGGACCATACGGGTTGGCTTCCCCGGGGATCTCGCCCCTTCGGGGACAGGGTTGTTACGGACCTTGCGCCCCTTCGGTGACAGGTCTGTGGCGGACCGCTCACCCCTTCTGGGACAGGTCTGTTGCGGACCGCTCGCCCTTTCGGGGGATGGGTCTCCCCCGTCCGGGAGATCCTGGCCCCCGGGTGCGATGAGATTCAATATGAGCCGCCTCGAATCGCCGGACGATGTCTCGGGGCGAACTCGATGACACCTACGTGGCAGC